>NZ_CP029210.1:3145043-3517565 GCF_003100395.1 Aquabacterium olei | reverse complement strand
GCCGGGCCACCAGGGCCCCGAGGGCCGAGTCGGGCGCAGGCGCCTCCCAACGGGCTGCTCCCGCGTCCTGGGCCAGCAGCACCTGCGCCAGCGCCTGCCGGAGGTCGGTCTGCTGTCGGATGCCGGCCGGGTCGGCATCCGGCCCGGTCAGGTACACCAGCGTGCGGGCCAGCACGGTGCGGCTGTGCACCAGCCCCTGGGCTTCCAGGCGGGCCGCATGCGGGTGTCCCAGGTACAGGCCAGCATCCAGTTGTCCCTGTTCGAGTTGGGTCAGCAGCGCCCCGGATGCGAGGGGTGCCCAGCGCGCCGCCCACCCGAGGTCGCGGGCCATGGCCGCCCACCAGCGGGCCGTCAGCCCCCCCTCGACCAGGATCGGATCGACCCCGACCACCGGTGCGCCGCCGCTGGCCGGTGAGGCGGGGCGCGCCTGTGTGACAGCGGGCAGTCCGGCGCCCCACAGGAGGGCGGGGACGCGTGCGAGCAGCGTACGGCGAAGGGGGCAGGGCATCGGTTCGGTGTTCATGTCGCATGCCAGCATACAAAAGGCTGACGCTTCTGTGACCTCGTTCTCGCCCCGGCAGGGATGACCCCACCGCCACGGGGGGCACCGCAAAGGCCCGGAGTCGACTAAACTGTGAGACCCCTGACGCCTCCGGATCGGAGTGCAGGGCTCCCCGACCTCCCGGTGGCGACCCCGCCCGGAAGAAGGACATGAACCGCCGGTGTGCGCATCAGCCCGCAGCCCACCGGCCAGGCCGACCTACCCGTTGGCCCCAGACCCGAGCTGGACGCTGCGGTCCAGCAGGGTGTCGAGAGCGCAAACCCCGCAACGGGCGATGTGGCCTTGCGCTGTCGAGACCCTGTTTACTACTTTGGAGCTTCTTCATGTCCACTTCCGCACAAGCGGCGCAGGTGAATGCGCCGGCCTACGTCAAAAACGCCAAACTGATCGCCTGGGTGGCCGAGATGGCTGCGCTGCTGCAGCCCAAGGACATCTACTGGTGCGACGGCAGCACCGAAGAGTACGACCGCCTGTGCGCCAAGCTGGTCGAAGCCGGTTCGTTCAAGAAGCTGAACCCCGAGCTGCGCCCCAACTCCTACCTGGCCTGGACGCACCCGTCCGACGTGGCCCGCGTGGAAGACCGCACCTTCATCTGCTCCGAGCGCAAGGAAGACGCCGGCCCCACCAACAACTGGTGTGACCCGGCCGAAATGCGCGCCAAGCTGCAGACCGGTGACAACGCCCTGTTCAAGGGCGCGATGGCCGGCCGCACGCTGTACGTCGTGCCCTTCTCGATGGGCCCGCTGGGTTCGAACATCGCCCACATCGGCGTCGAGCTGTCTGACAGCGCCTACGTGGCCGTCAACATGAAGCTCATGACCCGCATGGGCAAGGGCGTGATCGACGTGCTGGGCACCGATGGCGAGTTCGTGCCGTGCGTGCACACCGTAGGCGCCCCGCTGGCCGAAGGCCAGAAGGACGTCGCCTGGCCCTGCAACCCCGACACCAAGTACATCGTCCACTATCCCGCCACGCGCGAGATCTGGTCGTACGGCTCGGGCTACGGCGGCAACGCGCTGCTGGGCAAGAAGTGTTTCGCGCTGCGCATCGCCTCGACCATGGGCCGCGACCAGGGCTGGCTGGCCGAGCACATGCTGCTGCTGGGCGTGACCAACCCCGAAGGCCAGAAGTACCACGTGGCGGCCGCCTTCCCGTCGGCCTGCGGCAAGACCAACTTCTCCATGCTGATCCCGCCCGAGGGCTACAACGGCTGGAAGGTCACCACCATCGGTGACGACATCGCCTGGATCAAGCCGGGTGCCGACGGCAAGCTGTACGCCATCAACCCGGAAGCCGGCTACTTCGGCGTGGCCCCGGGCACCAACACGCTGACCAACTTCAACTGCATGAAGTCGCTGGACCGCGACGTGATCTTCACGAACGTGGCCCTGACCGACGACGGCGACGTGTGGTGGGAGTCGATGACCGACGAGGCCCCGGCTCACCTGATCGACTGGCAGGGCAACGACTGGACCCCGGCCATCGCCAAGGAAAAGGGCACCAAGGCTGCTCACCCGAACGCCCGCTTCACCGTGGCCGCCACCAACAACCCGGTGCTGGACCCGGAATGGGACAACCCCGCCGGCGTGCCGATCGACGCCTTCATCTTCGGCGGCCGCCGCTCGACGACCGTGCCGCTGGTGACCGAGGCCCGTGACTGGACCGAAGGCGTCTACATGGCCGCCACCATGGGTTCGGAAACCACCGCTGCGGCCTTCGGCCAGCAGGGCGTGGTGCGCCGTGACCCGTTCGCCATGCTGCCCTTCATGGGCTACAACATGAGCGACTACTTCCAGCACTGGCTGGACCTGGGCGCCAAGCTGCAGGGCGCCGGCCACGCGCTGCCCAAGATCTTCTGCGTGAACTGGTTCCGCAAGGGCGCCGACGGCAAGTTCGTCTGGCCGGGCTACAGCGAGAACATGCGCGTGCTGGAGTGGATGCTGGGCCGCCTGCAAGGCAAGGCCGGCGGCGTGGAAAACGCCTTCGGCGTGAGCCCCACGTATGAAGACATCAACTGGAACGGCCTGAACTTCACCAAGGACCAGTTCCAGTCGGTGATCGGCATCGACAAGGCCGCCTGGCAGCAGGAGTTGAAGCTGCACGACGAGCTGTTCACCCAGCTGTCGTACAACCTGCCTGCCGCCATGCCCGCCACCAAGGCGAAGCTGGAGCAGCGTCTGGCTGCCTGAGGCATCTCGCCGCGCTGCGCAGCATCGCTGCTGCGCATCAGCCAAAAGGCCACCCGAGGGTGGCCTTTTTCTTTGCCTGCCCGGTGGGTTGCCTTTTCAGAAAACTGGGATCACCGGAATGCGGGGTGGCGACCAAAAATTGCTTGGCTGACACTTGGTTACGGCTTTGAGAGGCGCCTCGTCCTCGTGTCACCACAGAACCCCTTTTCTGGGGATTGGGTGACGGAACACCTGGATGTATAACTGAGTGTGACAAATTCACGCCGGCTGATGATCCTCTCATGCGGTCTTGATGCACGGTTTTTTTAACCCTCATGGGAGTTTTTATGAAATTGAAGTCCTTGGTCGCTGCAGCGGCCTTCATCGCAGCAGGAGCGTCCGCCCAAGCTGCGGCTTTGTCCTTTTCGCCCGTTGGTGGCGGCTTGAAGGCTGATCTGAGCGGCATCGGCGACACCAGCTTCACCTTCACCCTGTCTTCCGACTATCTGTTCTCCAGCTCGGTGGCTGGCGTGCAGATCACCATTCCCGGCCTGTTCGATACCGGTGCCCCGATCAGCAGCGTGTCCTTGAACGGCACTGCCTTCTCGCTGGCATCGTCGTCGACCGCCTCGGGCCCCGTGATCTCCACCACCTACACGTACTCGCTGCTCAACTATCCGCTGAGCGCTGGTTCGTACACGCTGGACGTCAAGGCCACTGGCGCATTCGGCGGTGTTGCGACCCTGGCCCCTGTGCCGGAACCCGAGTCGCTGGCTCTGGCCGTCGCTGGCCTGGGCGTCGCTGGCTTCGTCGCTCGTCGCCGCAAGTCGGCCTGATCGACGCGCCGGGCGCGTACGCGGGCATCGCCCCGCAGCGCCCTCGCTCCAAAGCGGACCTTCGGGTCCGCTTTTTTCTTGTCAGCGCGCGCCGCTCGGTGAAGTCAGCGCCTTGGCAATCCGGTGTCGCCCCACCGTGGGCTTGGGCACGCGCACATCAAACCAGCTGCGCACGTCGGCATCCAGACCGATGCCGTGCATGAAGTTGTAGATGGCCTTCTTCAGCGCCTTGCCCAGCGCGTCGTGGTCGACGCCCGTGGGGTCGATGAAGGCCACGTCGTTCTTCGCAAAGCCACCCGCCGGCAGCGGCTGCAGCGTCACGCCATAGGCGGCGGGATCCTGCCCCACCGGCGAGTGCACGGTGCACGCAAAGCGGTGGAAGAAGCCGGACTGGATGCAGCCGTTCTCGAACAGCTGGCGCACGTACTCCAGCGCGTCCACCGTGTCCTGCGCGGTTTGCGTGGGGAAGCCGTACATCAGGTAGGCATGCACCAAGATGCCGGCGTCGCTGAAGGCTCGCGTGACACGCGCCACCTGCTCCACCGACACGCCCTTCTTCATCAGCTGCAGCAGGCGGTCGCTGGCCACCTCCAGCCCGCCCGAGATGGCGATGCAGCCGCTGTCGGCCAGCAGCTGGCACAGCTCGGGCGTGAAGGACTTTTCGAAGCGCACGTTGCCCCACCACGAGATGCCGAGCTGGCGCTGGATCAGCTCGTGAGCCAGGGCGCGCAGCACCTTCGGGGGCGCCGCTTCGTCGACAAAGTGAAAGCCGGTCTGACCGGTCTCCTTGACGATGGCCTCGATGCGATCGGCCAGTTCGGCGGCTGAGGCCGCTTCATAGCGCGAGATGTAATCCAGGCTCACGTCGCAGAAGCTGCATTTCTTCCAGTAGCAGCCGTGCGCCACCGTGAGCTTGTTCCAGCGCCCGTCCGACCACAGTCGGTTCATCGGGTTGAGCATGTCGAGCAGCGACAGGTAGTCGTGCAGCGGCAGGCCGTCCCAGGTCGGTGTGCCGACGTGCTCGAAGGGCACATCTGGCTCCGGGTGACGCATCAGCCGCACGGCGCCCGCTTCGTCGCGCACAAAGGTGCGCACCAGCTGTTCGGTGGGGCGGGCACCGGCCAGGTGCTCCAGCAAGGCGAGCAGGGGGCGCTCGCCGGCGTCGAGTGTCACGAAGTCGACGAAATCGAACACGCGGGGCTCGGCCAGCTCGCGCAGCTCGGTGTTGACGAAGCCGCCACCGAGGCCGATGCGCACCGTGGGGTGCTGTGCCTTGATCGTCTGCGCCATGCGCAGTGCCGCGTACACACTGCCCGGGAAGGGCACGGACAGCAGCACCAGGTCGGGTTGGTGGCGTAGCACGGCGGCGAGGGTCAGCTCGGCCAGCGTGGTGTCGATCAGGTTGGGCGGCGCGGCCAGGGCCTGCGCCAGCGGATCGAAGCTGTGCTGGCTTGCGGCGATGGATTCGGCGTAGCGCACGAATTCGAAGCGCGGATCGACTGCCTGCTTCAGCACGTCGGCCAGATCGTTCAGGTACAGGGTGGCCAGATGCCGGGCGCGATCCTGCAGGCCCAGAGCGCCGAAGGCCCAGGCCAGCGGGTCGCCGCTCTCATCGTCGACATAGTTGTCCAGGCTCTGAAAGCGCGGGCCCTCGGGCAGATAGCCGCGCGTGTTGACGCGGTGGGCCAGCGTCGGGTCGCGACCCTGCAGGAAAGCGATCACGCGGCCGATGGTCGCGTGATAGCGATCGAACTCCACCAGGAAGGTGTGGAGCGTGGCACTGCGGCCCCGTTCGGGCACCGCCTCGGCGTGCGCGCGCAGGGCAGTCAGGCCATCGGGCGACAGCAGCTTCAGCACCAGGGCCAGCGCCAGATCCTCCTGGAACGCGGCCACACCGCGGGAGCGCAGAAAGCCGGTCAGGTAGGCGGTCGAGGGGTAGGGCGTGTTGAGCTGCGTCATCGGGGGGATGAGCGCCAGCACGCGGAGGTGCTGCCCGGCCTTCAGTGTGCCGGTGTCCGGGCCGGGCGCCGCGTTGCCTGCCGGGGCTGCAGGCAGGATGGGGATCTGGGGCGTGGCGGAGCGAGAGGGCAGGGCGGTGGACACGAGGCGAGGCAGACGGAGGCGGCGGGGGCGCCGTGCCGGTCGCGCTGAGGCGCGCTGGCCGCACGGGCAGGCCCGCATTGTCCTGCGTTTCCGGCGTAGGCGGGTTAGAGTGCCGACATGGACCTGCACGTGTGGATGGCCTATGTCGCGGCCATGACCTTGATTTCGGTGTCGCCTGGCTCGGGCGCCTTGCTGACGATGACGCACAGCATGGCGCGCGGCGTGCGTGGGGTCATGCCGGGTGTGCTGGGTCTGCAGGTGGGGCTGGTGGCCGTGCTGCTGGTGTCGGGCGTCGGGCTGGGCGCGGTGCTGCTGGCCTCGGAGCAGGCCTTCACCGCGCTGAAGTGGGCCGGCGCGGCCTACCTGGTGTGGCTGGGCATCGGCCAATGGCGCGCGGCCGACCGCGAGCCCGAGGTGGTGGCCGATGCACCGGCCGGTGGCGCGACCTGGCGCATGGCCGTGACGGCCGCCACGCCGGCGCGCGTGTGCTTCGCCCAAGGCGTGCTCACCAACGTCACCAACCCCAAGGGCATTGTCTTCATGGTCGCGGTGCTGCCCCAGTTCCTGGACCCGGCCCGGCCCCTGTGGCTGCAATTGCTCATCTGCTCGGCCACCAGCGTCGTGATCGACCTCATCGTGATGCGGCTGGGCTATGCCCATGTGGCGGCTGGGCTGCAGCGCCTGATGAAGCGCCCCTCGGCACGCCGCGTGCGCGATCGCCTTTTTGGTGGCGTGCTGATGGCGCTGGGCGCCTCGCTGGTCTTCGTGAAGCGGGCGGCCAGCTGAGGCGGGCCCCCGCGTTTTGCCTCAGGGGATCAGCGGGGCGAGCCAGTCGGCAAACCAGTCGGACAGCAGCACCCGCTGCGAGGTGGGGTTGGCCTCCCACGCACGCATCACCGGCCCGGTGCCATCGAGCAGGTTGTCGACGAAGGACTTCACCGAACTCAGGCCGCGCTCGACGATGCTGGTGCCCCCGAAGGTCACGATGGTCAGGCAGTGCGAGCCATTGAGTTCGCGCTTGTTGGGGATGTAGTAGCCGATGTTGGGCTGTGTCTCCATCTGCGCCACCCAGGGCGTCAACTCCTGGCGCCACTTCTGGTTCAGCAGCTTGAGCCGCGTGGCCTCGTCCGGCGCATTCGCAATCTCCGGGTAGAACTTCTGGTACGAGAAGGCCGAGAAGTTGGTGTCCTCCTGGAAGTTGGCGTAACCGATCCGGTCCTTCGGGAAGATCTTGCCGAGGCCGGCGGTGATGCTGCCCAGGTTGTCCGCCGAGCCCGCCTGTGGGTACCTGGCAATCAGCTCGGTGACTAGGCCTTGCGGGCCGTCCAGGCCCCACACGGTGCGGATCTTGTTGTGCAGCAGCACCGAAGGCGCCTGGGTCGGCGTGGCGTTTTTCGGGACGTCGAACAGCGGGCCGGAGTCGGACAGCAGGGCCATCTTCTTCGGGGCCAGCGTTTCCCGGAAAGCCGGGTAGAGCGCCGCCGAGCCCACGCCACCGGCCGAGAAACCCGTGAGCATCAGGTGCTCGGGCTGCTTCATGTTCTTCGCCATCCAGGCGGCCACGGCCTTCGCGTTGACGGCCCCACGGTGGTAGTAGGCCAGCGGCTGGCTCGGGTCGACGTTGTTGTAGACGCCGACCTTGTTGCCGGTGTGCACGTCGCCCGTGCAGTAGGTGACGTAGACGATGTTCCAGCTCTGCGTCTGCACCGCCTGCAGGGGGTGAACGCGGGCGGTGAACGGCGTGACCAGCCCCCAGTGCGCTTGGCGATTGAAGTCGCTCATGTAGTTGGCGGGGATGCCGTCGGGGTTGACGGCATCGAGCAGCGTGCCGCCCTTGCACGCGGCCTGGTCCCAGCAGGCGCCGCCGCCTTCGAACATCACCACGGTCTTGCTGGTGAAGGGCGTGCGGTTGACGAAGAAGCGGTAGGGCGTGCCGTTGCCGCAGCTGGCGCCCGAACTGGCCGGCAGCTCGACGGCCTCCCACTGAAAGTAGCCGGCGTGCGCAGCCGAGGCGCCAAGCACGCCGAGGGCCAGCACCCGCGCGGCCACGCGGGCAGGGAAGAGACGGATCATGGTTCGCTCCTGAATGGGGTTTGAAGCGAGTGTCCGGGGCCCCTGCCGGGGTGCCTTCAGGGGAAACGCGGGCGACCGGGCCACGGGCGGCGACGCGGGGGCGCATCTGCCGACATTCGCCGCGGTGCCTGGCGCGTGCGGCCAAAAAGTGCGAAGCCCGCGCGATGCGGGCCTCGTCTGGGGGCGTCAGTACACGTCGGCCGGAATGCGCCGCTGCAGCACGCCGATCGGCGGCGCCCAGCGTGCGCCCTTGGGCTTCTTGGCCGTCACCAGCGTGATGTCGGCGGGCTCGAACACCTCGACGTTGTGCGTGATCGGCGTGGTCAGCACGTACTGGGCGCGTGTGCTGCGCAGGAAGTGGCCGACCAGCTGGATGTTGCGCACGTCGAGGTGGGCAAAGGGTTCGTCGATGAAGACGAAGCCGCCCGGGGTCTCGTCGTCCTTCATCAGGCCGACCAGCAGGATGAGCGACTTGATGACCTGCTGCCCGCCCGAGGCCTCGCCGTCGTTCAGGCCGATGGCGCCCTTGCCGTCGAAGTTGAAGTGCACGCGCAGTTCGGCCTGGCGCAGCACGCTGTCGTCGCCATCCAGGTGGGGCAGTTCGGCGTTGACTTCCACGCCGGCCAGCTGGCCCAGTTCGATGATGTTCTTGCGGTAGCGGCGCACCGTGGCCTTGAGCACGTCGGTGTAGCGCGCGCGGGCGTTGTCGACCGCGATGCCGGCGGCCACGTTGCTGGCCTTGCGCTGGCCCAGCTCGTCTTCCTGGCGCAGCACGTTGGCGTTCATCAGCGTGAGCTGTTCGATCACGGTGCCATCGGTCTCCCACTGGCCTTCGTTCAGTTCGCGCTCAACGGCCTCGGCACGCAGGCGGGCCTGGGTGGCGTTGCCGTAGTGGGCCTGCATGTCGGCGATGCGGGCGGGGCGGCGCCATGCGGCGGGCAGCGAGAGCTTGACCTCGCGCGCCATCACGGCCTGGGCCATGACGTCGTCGAAGCGGACCTGCCATTCGCGCTCGTGCTGGGCGCTGCGCTGCTCGATGTGGGCGAGGCGCTCCTGGGCCTGACGGTAGGCGTGCTGCGCGTTGGTCTGCTCGACCACGGCGCGCTTGAGCTGGGCCTCGGCCTGCTGCCAGCGCTCGCCGGCTTCCTGGCGGGCCTGCTTGAGCATGGGCAGCTGGCGGCGCGCTTCGCTGAACTCGGCTTCGCGCTCGGCCAGCTCGGCCGCGGCGGTGAAGCCCTGCGTGGCCTTGCGGGCATCCTGCAGCTGCCGGTCGAAGAAGGCCTGGTCGCGCACCACGCGGGTCATGTCTTCATCGAGCTGAGCCAGACGCGCCTCGATCGACGCGCGGCGTGCGGCCACGGCCGAGGCGCCGAACTGGTGCTGGCCCGGGTCGACCCAGACCGAGCGGCCGCCGCGGCCATCGCGGTGGTAGGCCTCCGGCGTGATCCACTCGCCCTTGAGCTTGACGCCCGCTTCGGTGCTGGCCACACGCTGGATGTTCTCCAGCTGGCGCAGCAACCAGCGCGGGGCCGGCGCGCTGAACTTCAGCACGGCCAGCAGGCTGTCGGCATCGGGCTTGGCGGGCGCGTCTTCGGCATCGGCCACGATGTAGTGGCGGTAGCGCTCTTTTTCGGCCAGGCTCATGGCCTGAGCCTCTTGTCGTGGGTTGGCCAGCACCACCACCCAGCGGCTGCCGCGCAGCACGCCTTCGGCCGCGGCGCGCCACTTCTCATCGGTGATTTCGATGATGTCGGCGATCAGGTGGTGCGCGATGCCGGCCTCGGTCAGCGTGCGCGTGAAGCGGCTGACGTCGGGTGGCGGCGGGGCCTGGCGCTGGCCCTTGAGGGCGTCGTACGCGCGCTGGGCGTCGTCGCGCTGGTCCTTCAGGCGCTGCCATTGCGCCGAGAGCTTCTGCTTGTGCTCGCTCAGTTCGGCGATGCGCAGCGTGAGCTTGTCGGCATCGCCCTCGACCACGGCCAGGCCGGCCAGTTCGTCGGCGCGCTTGACCAGGGCCTCGGTCGGGCGCTCGGCATCGCGGGCTTCTTCCTGCAGGCGGCGGGCGGTGCGCACCTGGGCTTCGATGGCCTCGACGCGTGCGGCGGCGTCGGTCTGGTCCTGCAGGCGCTGCAGCAGTTCGGCCTTGACCTGCCCGTGGGCGCGGCGGTCGGCGCTGGACTGCAGGCGCTGGCGGTGCAGGTCGCGCAGCTTGGTGGCCAGGCTCTTGCGCGTTTCGTGGCTGCTGAGCACGGGCACCACCTCGGTGGCCAGCGTTTCACGCTCGTGGCACTTCAGCTCGTACTGGCGGAACAGGTTCACGCGCGATTCGAGCTCGGCGCGCTGGGCCTTGCCGTGCGAGAGCTCGCGCTCGGCCGCTTCCACTTCCTGCAGCAGCTGCTTCTGGTGGTTGCGGGCTTCGTCGTAGCGGTCCAGCACCTCCTGGTCGCCGAACACGTCGAAGACCAGACGCAGCAGTTCACGCGGGCTGTATTCGCACAGGCGGTCGGTCTGGCCCTGTTCGAGCGCCAGCACCTTGGCGATGGCGCGCGACAGGCCTGCGCCTTCGAGGCGCTTGCGCCAGTTGTCGATGCCCAGCCAGTCGCGGTCGCCGGAGCTGCCGCGCTCGATCAGTTGCTCGATGCTGACGTCGCCTTCGACCATCAGGTAGCGGCGCGTCCAGTCACCGCCGTTGCGGTCGATGCGGCACACCAGCGTGACGACATCGCTGTAGAGCAGGCAGCGCGCAAACGGCCGGTTGCTCGACTGGCGGTTGCGCGGGCGGTTGTCGACCGTGGCGCGCAGCCAGGCGCTGTCGGCGTTGGCGTGGCGGGCGTAGGTCTTGTAGTTGCGGCCGCCCGAGCAATCCAGGCCCAGCAGCGTGCGCATGGCATCGAGCAGCGTGGTCTTGCCCGAGCCGTTGGGCCCGGCCACGGTGATGATGGCGCCGTCGAGCGGCAGGGTCAGGCGCTGGCAGTAGTCCCAGTGCAGCAGTTCAAGGCTTTGCAGGTGAAACATCGCGATCAGGCCGGGGTGTCAGGGGTGGCGGAAGGCTCATCGGATGAGCCTGTTGTCGGGGCGGCATCGATGGCCGCCGGGGCGTCGGCGGCCAGCAGCGCGTCCTCGGCCAGCTCGTCCTCGTCAGGGATCTCTTCCAGCGGCGGCTGCGTGAGCGCCAGGGGCAGCGCGCCGGCCAGCTGCTTGGCCTGGGCCAGCACATCGCCCAGCGCACCCTGCAGGATGCGCGGCGCCAGCGCGTCGTAGTCCAGCAGCAGGTCCAGAAGCGGGCCCTCGGCGATGTCTTCGCCCTTGCGCGTGATGAAGCCGTGGTTCTCCAGGCGCTTGAGGTTGGCGTCCATGCGCGTCTTCTTGCCCAGTTGCACGCCGAAGTCGGCCAGCAGCGCGCGGTAGGACACGAGCGGGCTGACGCTGGCGGCGGTGGGCAGCGGGCGTTCCTTGCCGAACATGTCGTTCTGCTGCTCGCCGTCGGCGCTCGCGGCGCGGGCCTGCTGGCGTTCACGCTTGGGCAGCACGATCAGCGCCCAAAGCACCACCAGCAGCGACACCGCGTCGCGCGGCAGGTCGATGTTGTTGTGGCTGTTGAGGCCCGCTTCGCCGAACACGCTGGCTTCGGCCGGGCGCAGCAGCGCCACGCTGACGTGGTCGGCATACAGGTTGTCGATCAGGCGCAGGCCCACCTGGGCCAGGCGCTCCTGTGTGGCCTGCCAGAGGTCGGCATCGATCAGCGCGCGCTTGACCTTGGGGTGTTGGCGCGGCAGCCAGCGGCGGGCCAGCAGTTCGGCGGCCAGCAGGGCCGCGTCGTCCAGAGTGCTCATCGGGTGGATCAGGATGCGGTGGGGGCCTCGGACGGCGTGGCGTCAGAGGCGGCAGGGGAGGGCGCGGTGGCGTCGGGCGCACCGGGTGCGGCCGTGCTCGGTGAGGCGGCCAGCAGGGCCGCGTCGGGCCGCAGGTGGCCTTCGCTGATCAGCGCCACGGCCTCGTCGTCGGTGGCCACATGCCGCGGCGTGGGCGCCCAGCGCCACGGGCTGCGCGCCAGGTCGCCGGTCAGGCCTTTCAGGGTCTGCGCCTGGGCGTCGCCCAGCAGCGGCAGCAGTTGCAGGCGGTAGGCGGCCTGCGCAAAGCGACCGCCCAGCACCGCCTCGGCCAGGGGGCGGGTGCCGGGCGGTGGCGCCTCAGGGTCCTCGTCCTCGCAGGACGCCGCGTGGGCGGCCGCGGCCTCGGTCGCCAGCTCGGACCAGCGCCCGAACAGGTCGATCAGCCCCCCGAGTTCGGCGGGCAGGCCCAGCACATCGAGCGTGCCGGTGGCGGCTTCGGCGGGCGGCGGCAGGCCGGCGGCCTCGCCCGCGTTCGGCCGGTCGCGTTCGAATTCGCCTTCGGCCACGTCGACCAGGTCGTGCTGGCTGACCATGACCGGGCGCACGGGCGTGTGCAGCGCATCGCCCAGCAACCCGTACAGCGCGGGGTGGCCTTGCAGCCAGGCGCGCACGTCCGAGGTCGTCAGGCCGGTGCTGCCCAACGTCACGCGCTGGCGGTCGGCCTGCTGCAGGGCGCGGGTGAACTGGCTCGCCATGGCCAGCAGGCGGGCCTGCTCCTGGCCGATGGCGCGGGCCTCGCGTTCCAGGCGCGGGTCGAGGTGGTCGGCGCGGATCAGCGCCGTCAGGGCCTGGCCGGCGCGGTCGACCAGTTGCAGCGCACGGTCGAAGCGCGGCTGGGCCAGGCGCAGGCGGGCTTCCGAGCCGCTGGCTATGGCTTCGGCAAACTCGTCGTGCAGGCGGGCCAGCTGCGCATGCAGGTGCTTGAGCTGGTTGGCGTTGACCAGGCCGAGCTGCTGCGCGCCGGCCACCTGGGCCAGCAGCGCGCCCATTTCCTCGTCGGCCTCACTGCCGTCGGTGGCGGGCGGCGTGCCCAGCGGCACCAGCAGCGCGTGCACCTGCTGCGCCAGGGGCGAAAGGTGGTGGTCCTGCGCGGTGGCATCCCACACCAGCAGGTTCAGCTCGCGCAGGCGCTTGAGGGCCAGGTCGAGTGCCTCGGGGCGCAGGGTGTGGAACAGGCGGTTGAGGTCGTCGCGGCTCAGGCGCGCCTGGGGCTGGCCGGCCAGCTCCAGAAAGCACCACAGGCGCAGCTGTACCAGGGCCTGCGGGCCGTTGAACAGGCCGCGCAGGGCGTCAAGGGCGTCGAGCCGACGGCCCAGGGCCCAGGCCAGCGGCTGTTCGGCGGCCAGGCCCGGATCGCGGAAATAGCCTTCAAAGCTGCCGGCTTCGGCAGCATCGGGCGGGGAAGCCTCCATCATGGGGGGGATTGTGCCGGATGGCACCGCCCCTTCAGCGGGCCGTGTGCGGCAGGCGGAAGGCGGCGACGGCCGCCACGAGTTGCTCGGCCTGCTGGCGCAGGCTCTCGGCGGCCGCGGCGCTCTGCTCGACGAGCGCGGCATTCTGCTGCGTGCCCTGGTCCATCAGCGAGATGGCCTGGCTGGCCTGACCGACGCCCGAGCTCTGCTCGCTGCTGGCTGTACTGATGTCGCCCACGATGCGGCTCACGCGCTCGATGGCCTGCACGATGTCCTGCATCGTTCGGCCGGCTTCATTGACCAGTCCTGCGCCCTGTTCGACGCGGTCGACGCTGGTGCCGATCAGCGCCTTGATCTCGCGGGCGGCCTCGGCCGAACGCTGCGCCAGCGTGCGGACTTCACCGGCCACCACCGCAAAGCCACGGCCCTGTTCGCCTGCGCGGGCTGCCTCGACGGCGGCATTGAGCGCCAGGATGTTGGTCTGGAAGGCGATGCCGTCGATCACGGTGATGATGTCGGCGATCTGGCGCGAACTGGTGTGGATGCCCTGCATGGTTTCCACCACCTGAGCGACCACGGCGCCACCCTGACCGGCCACGGTGGAGGCGCCCTGCGCCATGTCGTTGGCTTCGCGGGCGTGGTCGGCCGTGTGGTGCACGGTCGATCCGAGCTGCTCCATCGAGGCGGCGGTTTCCTGCAGCGCCGCCGCCTGCTGTTCGGTGCGCTGGCTGAGGTCCATGTTGCCGCGGGCGATTTCGGCGCTGGCCAGGGCGACGCTCTGGGCGCTGTCCCGCACCAGTCCCACTAACTGCACCAGGCTGGCACGCATGTCGGCCAGCGCCTGCATCAGCTGCCCGGTCTCGCTGCGGCTGGCGGGCGGGATGCGGGCCTGCAGGTCGCCGCCCGCCACGGCGCGGGCCACGTCGACCGCCTCGCGCAGCGGACGCGTGATGGACCGGGTGATGCGCCAGGCCACGCCCAGCGCCACCAGGCAGGCCGCCAGCCCGAGGCCCACGGTCCACATGAGGCTGTTGCGCCGGGTGCGGTGGGCCTCTTCGAGAAAGTGCTCGGCTTCGGCCTGCGCGTGCGCCGACAACGCCTCGCGCACCGTGGTCATCTCGGCGGCCACCTTTGCGGCCGGGCCCTGCGCCACCGCCAGTGCGTCCTGGTACTCGCCATCGCGCTTGAGTTGCACGACCTGGTCGCGCAGCGGGCGCCAGGTGTCGAGCTTGCCCAGCAGCACGTCCACCTCGGCCTGCATGGCCGGGATGCGGGTGCGCGCGAGGGCCAGGTCCTCGCGGACCTTCTGCTCGAGGCGCTGCATCTCGGCCGCGCGCTCGTTCACGGCCTGAGGGGTCTCGGCCAGCACCACATCGCGCAAGGCCCGGTTGATGCGGGCGATGTTGGCTTCGGCATGCGCGACGGCATTGGCCACGGTGAAAGGGCGCTCGTACTGGATGGTGGTCAGCTCGGCCAGGCGCGTCTGCTGCCACATCGAGAGGCCGACGGTGCCGAGCAGGAAGGCCATCAGGACGCCGAACCCGAGGGTCATGCGTTGCCCGATGGACAGATGGTCCAGTGTCATGAGGAGTTCCTTGGTGCCGCGGCCGCCGTCGGTCAGAAGAGGGGAGAGGGGCGGGGCCCGGTCGTTGCCGTGTTGTCGGCAGGCCAGGGTGCGGCTTGATGTCGCAAAACGTGAAGCGGTCACGTGTTGCGGATCTCGCTGAGCGAGCCGGCCCTCTGCCGAGGGCACAGTGGAAAATCCGACTACCATCGCCACCCGCCGTTGCCCACCCTGAAAGCCCGCCCGATGCCTGATCCCATGCCGACTCCGCCCGCTTCTGCGCCCTCGACCGGGACGCGCGTGGCCGTGATCGGCGGCGGCCCGGCCGGCCTGATGGCCGCCGAGGTGCTCGTGGCCGGCGGCGCATCGGTCGACGTGTACGACGCCATGCCGTCGGTGGGGCGCAAATTCCTGCTGGCTGGGCGCGGGGGGCTGAACCTCACGCACTCGGAGCCCATCGAGCCTTTTGTCGGTCGCTACGCGGCCCGGGCCGAGGCGGTGCGCCCCTGGCTGAATGCTTTCGATGCGCCTGCGTTGCGCGCATGGGCCGCCGGGCTGGGCGTCGAGACCTTTGTGGGCTCGTCCGGACGGGTGTTCCCGACCGACATGAAGGCCGCTCCGTTGTTGCGGGCCTGGTTGCACCGCCTGCGCGCGGCGGGCGTGCGGGTGCACACCCGCCACCGCTGGCAGGGCTGGCTCGCGTCGGGCGCGCTGCACTTCACCACGCCCGAAGGCGAGGTGACCGCCACGCCCGATGCCACCGTGCTGGCGCTGGGCGGGGCCAGTTGGGCGCGGCTGGGTTCGGACGGCGCCTGGGTGCCGTGGCTGGCCGAGCGCGGCGTGGCGGTGGCGCCCCTGCAGCCGGCCAACTGCGGCTTCGACGTGGCGCCCACGGCCGAGGGCCGCACCGGCTGGAGTGACTACCTGCGCCAGCGCTTTGCCGGCCAGCCCGTCAAGCCGGTGGTGGCCAGCGTGACGGACGCCGAAGGCCAGGTTCACCGCCAGCAGGGCGAGTTTGTGCTGACCGACACCGGCATCGAGGGCAGCCTGGTGTATGCCTTCTCGGCGCGCTTGCGCGACCAGATCACCGCCCAGGGGCAGGCGGTGTTCACGCTCGACCTGCTGCCCGACCACGACGCGGCGCAGGTGCTGGCCGAGGTGCGCCGCCCGCGCGGCCCGCGCAGCCTGGCCACCCACCTCAAGAGCCGGCTGGGGATTGCGGGCCTGAAACTGGCCTTGCTGCACGAGGTGCTGAGCCCGGAGGAGCTGGCCGACCCCATCCGCCTGGCTGGTGCGCTGAAGGCGCTGCCGCTCACCCTGCGGTCGCCGCGCCCGATCGACGAGGCCATCAGCACCGCCGGCGGCGTGCCGTTCGAAGCGCTGGACGACCACCTGATGCTGCGCGCGCAGCCCGGTGTGTTCTGCGCGGGCGAAATGATCGACTGGGAGGCCCCGACCGGGGGCTATCTGCTCACCGCCAGCATGGCGAGCGGCCGCCTGGCCGGGCAGGGCGTGCTCGCGTGGTTGGCTGCCGCCAGGGCCACATCGCAGACCTGACCCCCTGTTCGGGGCAGATGACCCCGAAGCGTGGGTCAGATCGCACACCACGGCGCACGCGGCCATGCGATATTGAGGGCAACCCACGACAGGAGGCCGTCATGATGCTGCTCGACGAAATGCTGGCCCTGAACCTGCTGACACCGGATCAGCACACCGAAATCCGCTGCTGGGTGCGGGGCGCTCGCACCCCCGAGCGGATCATGACCATGCCCGCGCATCTGTGGCGCGCCCTGGAAATGGCGAGCCTGCTGATGGACGTGGACACCGAAGGCGGGCTGCCCAACTGAGCGCCCTGCCGGCCGCCCGCCAGACGCGGGCGGACTTCCGGATCAGCCCTTGGCGGCCTCGCGCAGGGCCAGGCGCTTGGCGCGGGCCCGGATGTTGAGCGCCTCGACGGCCAGCGAGAATGCCATGGCCGCGTAGATGTAGCCCTTGGGCATGTGCACCTCGAAGGCCTCGGCGGTCAGGGCCATGCCCACCATCACCAGGAAGGCCAGCGCCAGCACCTTGACCGACGGGTGGCGGTCGACGAACTCGCCGATCGGCTTCGCGGCAAACAGCATCACGCCCACGGCGCAAATCACGGCGGCCACCATCACGCCGATGTGGTCAACCATGCCGACGGCGGTGATGACCGAGTCGAGCGAGAACACGATGTCGATGACGGCGATCTGGCCGATGGTGGCCCAGAACAGGCGCTGGCCAGCGGCTTTCATCACGGCCGGGTCGGCGGCCGGGGGGCCGTCCTCTTCGCGGGCTTCCACTTCCACGAAGATCTCGTGAGAGGCCTTCCACAGCAGGAACAGGCCCCCGCCCAGCAGCACGAGGTCACGGCCGCTGATGCCCTGGTTGAACACGTGGAACAGGTCGTCCTTCAGGCCCATGACCCAGCTCAGCGAGAACAGCAGCGCGAGGCGCGACAGCATCGCGAAGCCCAGGCCCAGTCGGCGTGCCTTGTCGCGCACGTCGGCGGGCAGGCGGCCCACCAGGATCGAGATGAAGATGATGTTGTCCACGCCCAGCACGATTTCCAGTGCGGTCAGCATGGCGAAGGCGATCCAGATGTTGGGGTCGAGCAGGAAGTCCATGGGTTCTGATGTGAGCAGCGAGGGCGACATGCCTGCGCAAAAGCCGCAGAGGATAGCCGCCATCGGGATGAATGAGAAATCGATATTCTGCGGAAGAAACTTCGAAAAAGCCGACATGTTCGCGAGGGCCGTGGCCATTCGACGCGGGGCTGTGCGACCATCGGGACGGGCGATGCCTGACGAAGATCATGAACCACACATACGACAGCTACAAGGCCGACATGCTGGCCCGCGGTTTTGACGAGGTCATTTCACGGGACTGGCCGGCGGGGGCCGAGCTGGACACCCACGTGCATGACTTCGGGCTGGAGGCCGTGGTGTCCGCCGGCGAGATGTGGCTCACGGTGGGCGACACCACCCGGCACCTGCAGCCGGGTGACACCTTCGCGCTGAACGCTGGGGTGCCGCATGCCGAGCGCTACGGCGCAGCCGGCGCCACCTACTGGGTCGCGCGGCGTCATCCGGCGTAGCATCGTCCTTTTCTCAGCCTCCCTTCCGCAAAGGCCCGCATGAAAGCAATCTGGAACGGCGGCGTCATCGCCGAAAGCGACGACATCGTCACGATCGAAGGCAACCACTACTTCCCGCGCGAGGCCCTGAACGAGGCCTACGTCACCTTCAGCAACCACCGCAGCAGCTGCGTGTGGAAAGGGCAGGCGCAGTGGCTGAGCCTGTTCGCCAACGGCGAGATGAAGCCGGATGCGGTGTGGTTCTACCCCGAGCCGACTGAAGCCGCGCAGGAGATCAAGGGCCGCGTCGCCTTCATGCCCGGCGTCGAGATCTCCGACTGACAGGCGGGTGATGGGCCCGTTGGCGGCCGTGAAGCGCCACAATGGGATCAGAAAGTTGGTCGCGTCCCTGTGTGGCCCTGGAGATTCCCTTGGTCCGCATCGAACTGTCCATTGACCTGCAATACGAGGTCGCCCCGCCAGGGGCCGACTTCATCTTCAACATCCATGGCGCGCACACCCGCTGCCAGGTGATTCGCAGCGAGCAGCTCGACATCAGCCAGCCGCTGCTGCCGCAGATCTTCACCGATCCGGTCAGCCACAACCGCTACCTGCGGCTGAGCGCCGCGGCCGGGCCGCTGAAGGTGGGCTACCGTGCGGTGGTCGACCTGCACCACCACCTGTGCGCGCCCGAGCTGATTGCCGAGACGCCGGTGGCGCGCCTGCCGCCCGAGGCGCTGGGCTACATCTACCCCAGCCGCTACTGCCAGTCCGACCTGATGGGCGCGCTGGTGATGCGCGAGTTCGGGCACCTGCCTCAGGGCCATGCCCGTGTGGTGGCCATCCAGAACTGGGTGCGCCAGCATGTGCGCTTCGAGGGCAACACCACCACCAGCGCCACCTCGGCGATGGACACGCTCACCGAAGGCCGCGGGGTGTGCCGCGATTTCGCGCACCTGATGATCGCGCTGTGCCGGGCGCTCAACATCCCGGCGCGCTTTGCCACCGGCATCGATTTCGGGGCCGATCCGGCTCTGGGGCCCACCGACTTCCACGCCTATGTCGAGGTGTTTCTCGGCGGGCGCTGGTACATCTTCGACCCCTCGGGCACGGCCATTCCGATGGGCTTCGTGCGCTTCGGCACCGGGCGCGATGCGGCCGACGTCTCGTTCGCCACCATCTTCGGCTCGGTGCAATCGCAGCCGCCGGTGATCCACGTGCAGGCCCTGCTCGATGGGCAGGGGCTGTGCGAGATGCCGCGGCACCGCACCGAGGCGATCTCGACGGACGCCCCGGCCCACTGGGGTTGAATCGCCGCCGGCCCCCCGAAACGCGCGCGATCCCGGATAATCGCGCATGAACACCTTTTCTTCGCCGGCCAACCCGGCGACCCCGGCGTCGGCCCATCCGGCCACGCCCGCCGCCGTCAGCGGCCCGTCCTTCCAGCAACTGCCCCTGTCGGAGGCCATGCAGGCCAACCTGCAGACGCTGGGCTATCTGGCCATGACGCCCATCCAGGCGGCCAGCCTGCCGCTGGCGCTGGCCGGCAAGGATCTGATCGCGCAGGCCAAGACCGGCAGCGGCAAGACCGTGGCCTTCGGCCTTCCCCTGCTGACCTCGCTGAACCCGCGGCGCTTTGCGGTGCAGGCGCTGGTGCTGTGCCCCACGCGCGAGCTGGCCGACCAGGTCACCACCGAGATCCGCCGCCTGGCGCGGGCCGAAGACAACATCAAGGTCGTGACCCTGTGTGGTGGCAGCCCCATCCGACCGCAGCTGGCCAGCCTGGAGCACGGTGCCCACATCATCGTGGGCACGCCGGGCCGCGTGCTCGACCACCTGGCGCGCGAGACGCTGAACCTCGAGGCGCTGCAGACGCTGGTGCTGGACGAGGCCGATCGCATGCTCGACATGGGCTTTGCCGATGACATCGCGCAGGTGGTGGCCCAGGCGCCGAAGCAGCGCCAGACGCTGCTGTTCTCGGCCACCTACCCCGAAGGCGTGGACAAGCTGGCGCGCCGCTTCATGCGCGATCCGCAGGAAGTGAAGCTGGCCGAGCGCCACGACACCAGCCGCATCCGCCAGCGCTTCTACGAGGTGAAAGAGGCCGAGCGCTTGCACGCCGTGGGCCTGCTGCTCGACCACTTCCGCCCGGCCAGCACCATCGCGTTCTGCAACACCAAGCAGCAATGCCGTGATCTGGTGGACGTTCTGCAGGCACAGGGCATCGTCGCGCTGGAGCTGCATGGCGACCTCGACCAGCGTGACCGCGATCAGGTGCTGGTGCGCTTTGCCAATGGCAGCTGCAGCGTGCTGGTGGCCACCGACGTGGCGGCGCGCGGCCTGGACATCGCGCAGCTCGAAGCCGTCATCAACGTCGACATCACGCCCGATGTGGAGGTGCACACGCACCGTGTGGGCCGCACCGGCCGCGCCGGCGAATCGGGCTGGGCCTTCAGCCTGGCCAGCATGGACGAGATGGGCCGTGTGGGCCGCATCGACCAGATGCAGGGCCGTGCCAGCGAATGGCACCCCTTGAGCGAGCTGACGCCTTCGACCGAACGGGAGCCGCTGCGCCCGCCGCGGGTGACCCTGCAGATCCTCGGTGGGCGCAAGGAGAAGATCCGCCCGGGTGACGTGCTGGGCGCACTCACCAAGGACCTCGGCTTTGACGGCGCCCAGATCGGCAAGATCAACGTCAACGAGTTCTCGACCTATGTGGCGGTGGACCGGGCGATTGCCGACAAGGCCTTGAAGGGCCTGCAGGGTGGCAAGGTCAAGGGCAAGTCGGTGAAGGTGCGGGCGCTGTAAGCCGCCGCCGTGTCACGGCCGCACGCGTGTGGCCGTCTGGCGCCTGCGCCGGCGCAGGCCGCCCACGAGGCCGAGGCCGGCCATGGCCAGCCAGGCCGCGTCGGTTTCGGGCACCGGCGTGGCCTGCACGGTCAGCCGGTCGATGACGAGTCCGAAGTCACCGTTGTAGCCGGCCTCCGCGGCCTCGTACGCCAGGGTGCCGGGCTCGAAGACGGCAACGACACGGAAGGCGAAGCCAGCCTGGTTTGCCACCGCTGGCAGTGCAGCAGACACGTCGAAGCTGGCCGTGAACCACTGGTCGGCCGCGGCCACACCGAAGGTGGCCACGTCGGTCCATGAGACGCCGCCATCGGCGGTGGCCTGCGTCAGAAACCACTTGTTGCCGCTCGGCTGCGTCTTGTAGTCGAACGACAGCGTCAGTTGCTTGTGTCCGACCGAGGAGACGTGCCCCTCGAACCCGGCCGTGCCCGACAACGTGCCTTGTGCCGGATAGCCGCCGACAGACCAGCCGCTGTCGAGCGGGAAGCCGGCCGGGTCGAGCGGTGAGCCAGAAGTGAACAGGCTGCTGGTGCCCCCGGTCAACAACAGCGTGCCGGCGCCTTCAGATGGCGTGAGCGAGCCCGTGTTGACCAAGCCGTCATCGCTGTTGAAGTCCCAGCTGGCCAGGGGGGTGGCGGCCATCGCCGGCATCGTGGACAGGAAGAGGGTGAGGGTGGCGAGCAGTGGCTTCATGGTGGCCCCGGAGTTTGTGCGTGGTGGAAACCATTCTCGAGTGTGGGCTGGCGACCACCCATCCCCAGAAATCATCCCCACTGCCAGAGCGGTCGTGCATCCTCGCGCACGGGGCCCACTGCCCATTGCACCGTCCCGTCATGCAGGCAGCGCGCGCTCCAGCAGTTCGCGCACAGCGAGGCCCCGCGTGTCGATGCTGCCGACCACGCTACCCCAGCGCTCGCCCAGCCGCGTCGCGATGAAGGCATCGGCCACGAAGCCGGGGGCGTGCTGCCGCAGCAGGCAGGCCTGTGCGGCGACGGCCAGGCGCTGCGCCAGAACGCGGCCGAGCGCCTCGAGCTGCGCAGGATCGGTCTGCAGCATCGACTGCAGCGCGCGCAGCGCCTGAACCAGCGCGCGGTCGTCGTGCGCCATCTGCCGCAGGTCGTCGAGCAGGGCCAGCGCCGAGGCGGGGTCCTTGGCGATCGCGCGCAGCACATCCAGGCACATCACGTTGCCCGAGCCTTCCCAGATCGAGTTGACCGGCGCCTCGCGGAACAGGCGGCCCATCTGGCCGTCCTCGACGTAGCCGTTGCCGCCGAACACCTCCATGGTTTCGCCGGTGACCTCGACGGCGCGCTTGCAGACCCAGAACTTGGCGGCCGGCGTCATGATGCGCTTCCAGGCCTTCTCGAGCGGCGTGTCGTCATGCTCGTAGGCCTGGGCCAGGCGCGTCATCAGCACGACGTTGGCCTCGTTTTCCAATGCCAGGTCGGTCAGCACCGATTGCATCAGCGGCTGGTCGGCCAGCAGGCGACCGAAGGCGCGGCGCCGGCGTGTGTAGGCCAGGCTCTGCACGAGGCCCTGCCGCACCATGCCCGCGCTGCCCACCACGCAGTTGAGGCGCGTGTAGGTGGCCATCTCGATGATGGTCGGGATGCCACGGCCCGGCTCGCCCATCAGCACCCCGTACGCGTCCTTGAACTCGACCTCGCTGCTCGAATTGCTGCGGTTGCCCACCTTGCTTTTCAGGCGCTGCACCTCGACCGCGTTGCGCGTGCCATCGGGGCGCCAGCGCGGCACGAAGAAGCACGAGGGGCTGCCGTCCGGTGTCTTGGCAACCACCAGGTGGGCATCGCACATCGGCGCCGAGAAGAACCACTTGTGGCCGCGCAGCGTGAACTCGCGGTCGGACGTGCCGATGGGCGTGGCCTGCGTGGTGTTGGCCCGCACGTCGGAGCCGCCCTGCTTTTCGGTCATGCCCATGCCGATCCAGATGGATTGCTTCTGCGCCAGCGGCAGGTCGCGCGGGTCGTAGGCGGTGCTCATCAGCAAGGGCAGGCAGGTGTCGCGCAACAGGGGCTCGCGCGCCAGCAGCGGGATGGCGGCCTGGGTCATCGTGGCGGGGCACAGGGTGCCCGCTTCCACCTGGGTGTGCAGGTAGAAGCCCGCCGCCCAGGCCGTCCAGCGGCCTCGGGCCCCGCTGGCGAAGGGCAGGGCGATGAGGCCCTGCTCGCGGTACATCGCCATCAGCGCGTGCCAGCTGGGGTGGAAGATGACCTGGTTGATGCGGCGGCCGCGCGCATCGAAGGCCTTGAGCTCGGGCGTGTGGCGGTTGGCCTCGTCACCCAGTACGAAGGTGTCGGCCTGGCCGAGCCGTGCGGCGTACTGCGCCAGGTCGGCGGTGAAGGCCTGCGCGCCGGCACGCTCCAGCGCGTCCAGCATGGGGCGGTCGGTGGTGAGCAGGTTGTAGTCCGTCCACTCGTCGAACTGGTTGCTGACTTCGTGTGTGTGCCAATCCATGCTTGTCTCCGGCTTGCTTCATGATCGGGGCCTGCACACCGCGCATCCCACCGATCGGGCTTGTTGTCATGGCAAAAATTCTAGGAAAGGCGACCGAGTCAGGTGTTCGGCTTTCGGGCCCCACGCGCCGCAAGCCGCGCCAGCAGCGCGCGCACCTGAGCTCCGAGGCGCTGCAGGAGGCCTTTGTTCGGGTTTTGATGGACAAGGGCTACGCGAAGGCGACGATCCGCGAGATCGCGGCGGTGGCCGGTGTCGGCATCGGCACGTTTTACGACTACGTCGCCAACAAGGACGCGCTGGCGGCCTTGACGATCCACATGCACGTCAAGCAGCTGGCCATCGCGATGGCGGCGTGTGCCGAGCGGCACCGTGGCGTGCCGACGCAGGTGCTGGCAGCTGCCCTGATCGACGATCAGGTCGATCGCATCCTGAGTGACATCCCGCGGTGGGCCGAGCTGTTCGTGCTGGAGCGCCAGGTGTCCAGCCGCACGGCCTACAGCAAGCACTACGAGCAGTTCGTATCGCTGTGGCAGCAGGCGCTGGCGTCGGCCAGCGACGCCATGCCGGTGGCGCTGCAGCCGCTGAAGGCGAGGATGATCCACGCCATCGTCTATGGCTGGATGACGCAGAGCCTCATCACCCAAGGGCCAGCAGTGGATGGCGAAGCCTTGGGGGATGAGGTGAAGGCGGCGGTCAGCGCGTACCTGCGCGGGGGCTGACCGCCGCGGGGCCGATCAGAAGAAGGCCTGGATGCCCGTCTGGGCGCGGCCCAGGATCAGCGCGTGGATGTCGTGCGTGCCTTCGTAGGTGTTGACCACCTCGAGGTTGACGAGGTGCCGTGCCACACCGAACTCGTCGCTGATGCCGTTGCCGCCCATCATGTCGCGCGCCAGACGGGCGATGTCGAGCGCCTTGCCGCAGTTGTTGCGCTTCATGATCGAGGTGATCTCGACCGCGGCCTTGCCTTCGTCCTTGAGTCGGCCCAGGCGCAGGCTGCCCTGCAGGCCCAGCGCGATCTCGGTCTGCATGTCGGCCAGCTTCTTCTGGATCAGCTGGTTGGCCGCCAGCGGCTTGCCGAACTGCTTGCGGTCGAGCACATACTGACGTGCGCGGAACCAGCAGTCTTCGGCCGCGCCCATCGCGCCCCACGAGATCCCGTAGCGTGCGCTGTTCAGGCAGGTGAACGGGCCCTTGAGGCCACGCACCTCGGGGAAGGCGTTTTCTTCCGGCACGAAGACGTCGTCCATCACGATCTCGCCGGTGATGCTGGCACGCAGCCCCACCTTGCCGTGGATGGCCGGCGCGCTCAGGCCCTTCCAGCCCTTCTCCAGCACGAAGCCGCGGATCTGGTCCTTGCCGTTCTCTTCACACTGCGCCCACACCACGAACACGTCGGCAATCGGCGAATTGCTGATCCACATCTTGCTGCCGCGCAGCGTGTAGCCGCCGTCCACCCGGGTGGCGCGCGTCAGCATGCTGGCCGGGTCGGAGCCGTGGTTCGGCTCGGTCAGGCCGAAGCACCCGATGAATTCGCCCGTGGCGAGCTTCGGCAGGTACTTCCGCTTCGTTGCTTCGTTGCCGAACGCGTTGATGGGCACCATGACCAGCGAGGACTGCACGCTCATCATCGAGCGGTAGCCGCTGTCCACGCGCTCCACCTCGCGCGCGATCAGGCCGTAGCTCACGTAATTCAGGCCGGCGCCGCCGTACTCGGTCGGGATGGTGGGCCCAAGCAGGCCCAGCTCGCCCATCTCCCGAAAGATGGCCGGGTCGGTGCGCTCGTGCCGAAAGGCCTCGAGCACGCGGGGCAGCAGCTTGTCTTGCGCGTAGGCGCACGCGGCGTCGCGCACCATGCGTTCCTCATCGGTCAGCTGGTCGTCCAGCAGCAGCGGGTCGGCCCAGTTGAAGGTGGCTTTGTTCTGGCTCATGTCGTGATCCGGTGGTGATGCTGGGACGTGCCCGCTTCAGGCGGCCAGTGTGGCGTCGGCCTGCTGGCCCAACGCGATGAAGCGCGCCAGGTGGTGGTCCTCGTCGCCCAGCTGGTGGTCGATCATGATGAGGCGCTTGGCGTAGTGCGGCAAGGGCAGTTCCCAGGTCATGCCGATGCCGCCGTGCAACTGGATCGCCTCTTCGGCCACCAGGGTGCCGATGCGGCCGATGCTGTACTTGGCGGCCGACAGCGCGCGTTCACGCTCGGTGCGGTCGAGGTTGTCCAGCACCGCCGCGGCGTTGATCACGGCCGATCGGGCCTGTTCGATCTCCAGCAGCACGGTGGCCATGCGGTGCTGCAGCGCCTGGAAGCTGCCGATGGGCTTGCCGAACTGCTTGCGGGTTTGCAGGTAGTCGATGGTCTGGCGCTTGGCCACTTCCATCGCGCCCAGGCTCTCGGCGCACAGGGCCACGACGCCGCGGCCGATCGCGTGCTCCAGCGTGGCCAGGCCCTGGCCTTCTGCGCCCAGCAGCGCGGTGGCCGGCAGGCGAACCTGGTTCAGCGTCACTTCGGCCGCGCGGGTGCCGTCGATGTTGGTGTAGGCGCGCAGCGTGAGACCGGGGGTCTGCGCCGGCACGATGAACAACGAGATGCCATCCGCATCGGCCACATTGCCGCCGGTGCGGGCCGACAGGATCAGCGTGTGAGCCTGGTCGGCAAACGGCACGACAGCCTTGGCGCCGTTCAGTACATAGCCTTCGGCATCGCGGGTGGCCGTGGTCGAGACATGGTTGGGTGCGTAGTAGGCGTCGGCCTCTTCGTGGGCCAGCGTGGCGATCAGGCTGCCGTCGATCAGGCTGGCCAGTTGCTCGCGCTGGGCGGCGTTGCCGGCGTGGGCCAGGGCACTGCCGGCCAGCACGGCGCTCGCCAGAAAGGGCTCGACCACCAGGCCGCGCCCGAGCGACTCGAACACGACCGCCAGGTCGAAGCCGGTGCCGCCAAAGCCACCGTCCGCCTCAGAGAACAGCGCGCCAATGGCGCCCAGCTCGGCAAACTTGTCCCAGTGGGCAGCGCTGTAGCCCGTGGGCGACGACGTGATGGCGTGGCGGGTGTCGATCGGGTACTGCTCGGCCACATAGCGGTCCAGCAGGTCCGCCAGCATGCGGCGGTCTTCGGTGTGGATGAAGTTCATGTGTGCCTCCGTGCTCACAGGCCCAGGATCATCTTGGAGATGATGTTCTTCTGGATTTCGTTCGAGCCGCCGAAGATCGACAGCTTGCGGTTGTTGAAGTACTGCGCGGCGGCGTAGGCGGCATCGCGCGGGCCGACGCGGGCGTCGTCATCGGCACCGCCCTCCAGCGCCTCGGGCAGGAAGGGCAGGGCATGCGGGCCCATGGCGCGGCGCGTCAGCGCATTGATTTCCTGGCGGATCTCGGTGCCCTTGATCTTCAGCATCGAGCTTTCCGCGCCAGGCGCCCCCCCGCCAGCCACCGCGGCGATCACACGCAGGTTGGTGGTCTTCATGTTCTCCAGGTCGATCTCGACCTTGGCCAGGCGGGCCGCGAACAGCGGGTCCTGGGCCAGCGGGCGGCCGTTCTTCATCACCTTCTGCGCAATCACCTTCAGGCGTGCCAGCGCGGCCACCGAGAAGCCCACGCCCGCGATGTTGGTGCGCTCGTAGGTCAGGAGGTACTTGGCGCAGGTCCAGCCCTTGTTCTCTTCGCCGACCAGGTTCTCGACCGGCACCTTCACGTCGGTGAAGAAGACTTCGTTGACCTCGTGCTCGCCGTCCAGCGTGATGATGGGGCGCACTTCGATGCCCGGGCTGGCCATGTCGATCAGCAGGAAGCTGATGCCCTCCTGCTGCTTGGCTTCGCGGTTGGTGCGAACCAGGCAGAAGATCATGTTGGCGTGGTGGCCCAGCGTGGTCCAGGTCTTCTGGCCGTTGACGAGGTAGTGGTCGCCCTGGCGCACGGCGCTGGTCTTGACCGAGGCGAGGTCGGAGCCGGCGCCGGGCTCGGAATAGCCCTGGCACCACCAGTCCTCACCGCTGAGGATGCGCGGCAGCCAGTACCGCTTCTGCGCTTCGTTGCCGTACTTGATCAGCACCGGGCCCAGCATGTTCACGCCGAAGGGCACTGTGCGGGGGCACCACGCCAGCGCGCATTCGTTTTCGAAGATGAACTTCTCGACGGCGTTCCAGCCGGTGCCGCCCCATGCCTGGGGCCAGTGGTTGGCCAGCCAGCCCTGGGCATGGAGGATGGCGTGCCATTCTTCGTAATCGGCCTTGGTCAGGTGCTGGCCGTGGCGCACCTTGTCCGTGAGGCGGGCCGGCACCTTCTCGGCGATGAAGCGGCGCACCTCGGCGCGAAAGGCCTGCTCTTCGGGGGTCAGGTTCAGGTCCATGGGGTCGTTCTCGGTTGAGGGGCTTCAGAAGATTTCGAAGAGGCCGGCGGCGCCCATGCCACCCGCGATGCACATCGTCACCACGGCCCACTTCACGTTCGGGTTCTGCGCCTTGCGGCGGCGGCCTTCCAGCAGCACGTGGCCCACCAGCCGCGCACCGGTCATGCCGAAGGGGTGGCCGATCGAGATGGCACCGCCATTGACGTTCAGGCGTTCGTCGGGGATGCCCAGGCGCTGCTGGCAGTACACCGACTGCGATGCAAACGCCTCGTTGAGCTCCCACAGGTCGATGTCGTCGACCGTGAGGCCGTGGCGCGCCAGCAGCTTGGGCACGGCAAACACCGGGCCGATGCCCATTTCATCGGGCTCGCAGCCGGCCACGGCCATGCCGCGGAAGGCACCCAGCGGCTGCAGGCCGCGGCGCTCGGCTTCCCGGCTGTCCATCAGCACGCAGGCCGAGGCGCCGTCGCTCAACTGCGAGGCGTTGCCCGCGGTGATGAACTGGTCGGCGCCCCGCACCGGCTCCAGCTTCGCGAGCGATTCGTAGGTGGTGCCCGGGCGGTTGCAGGTGTCGTGGTCCACCGTCACGTCGCGGTGCGACACGGCCTTGGTGTCCTTGTCGACCACGGCCATCGTCGTGGTCACCGGGATGATCTCGTCGGCATACCGGCCGGCTGCCTGGGCTTCGGCCGTCTTGCGCTGGCTCTCCACCGAGAAGCGGTCCTGGGCCTCCCGGCTGATGCCATAACGCTGCGCCACGATGTCGGCGGTCTCGATCATCGTCATGTAGAGCGCCGGCTTGTGCGCCTGGATCCATGGGTCGATGCCGCTGTCGCCGTCTTCACGGGTGCGGATGCCCGAGATGCTCTCGATGCCGCCGGCGATCATGGCCGGGGCACCGTCCACGATGATGCGGCTGGCGGCCATGGCCACGGCCTGCAGGCCCGATGCACAGAAGCGGTTGACCGTGGTGCCGGCAATCGACAGCGGCAGGCCTGCGCGGAGCACGGCCTGGCGGCCGATGTTGCGGCCGGTG
This sequence comes from Aquabacterium olei, assembly GCF_003100395.1. Lineage (NCBI taxonomy): Bacteria > Pseudomonadati > Pseudomonadota > Betaproteobacteria > Burkholderiales > Sphaerotilaceae > Aquabacterium > Aquabacterium olei. The sequence goes on along the minus strand of NZ_CP029210.1, from coordinate 3,489,166 downwards.
CGGCCTTCGGGGTAGCCGCAGCCGAGGATGGCATCCTCGATCAGGTCGGCTTCGATGCCGGCGCGGTCGACCGCCGCCCGGACGGCGAACGAGGCCAGGGTGGGGCCGGGCACGATGTTGAACTCGCCGCGGTGCGACTTGGTCAGCGGGGTTCGTGCGGTGGACACGATGACGGCTTCACGCATGGGGTTGTCTCCTGAAGTGAGGTCGGGTCAGCCGTGGTTGAGGCTGTCGAAGTTCTTGCCTTCCTGCACCAGCCTGACCAGCAGCGGGGCCGGTTGCCAGAACAGCGGGTCTTCTTTGGCAAACGACTGGATGTCGGCCAGGATCTGCGGCAGGCCGACGAGGTCGGCGTACTTCATCGGCCCCCCCTTGTGGCGGGGGAAGCCGTAGCCGTGCACCAGCGTGACATCGACGTCGAGCGGCCGCAAGGCAATGCCCTCTTCGACCACCCGGGCGCCTTCGTTGACCATGGCGGCCACGTAGCGGCGCTCCAGCTCTTCGCGGGTGAAGGGGCGCGGGGTCACGCCGGCCTTGGCGCGCGCTTCGGCGATGAGGGGCTCGACGGCCGGATTGGGCTTGCCGCTGCGGCTGCCGGCTTCGTACACATACCAGCCCTGGCCGGTCTTCTGGCCGAACCAGCCGCGCTCGCACAGCCGGTCGGCAATGTGCACGTAGCGGGCCTTCGGGTCGCGGGTTGCGGCGCGGCGCTTGCGCGTGGCCCAGCCGATGTCGCCCCCGGCCAGGTCGCTCATCTCGTACGGGCCCATGGGGTAGCCGAAGGCGCGCACCATGGCGTCGATCTCGAACGGCGAGGCCCCGTCTTCCATCATGTGGTCGGCCGCCGTGCGGTACACGGCCAGGATGCGGTTGCCGATGAAGCCGTCGCACACGCCGGCGCGCACCGGCACCTTCTTGAGCTTCTTGGCCAGCGCAAAGCCGGTGGCGACCACGTCGGCGCTCACCTTGGCGGGCACCACGATCTCCAGCAGCTTCATGATATTGGCCGGCGAGAAGAAGTGCAGGCCGAGCACATCCTGCGGGCGCGAGATGCTGCCTGCGATCTCGTTGATGTCCAGGTAGGACGTGTTGGTGGCCAGCACGGCACCGGGTCGGCAGACGCGATCCAGCTCGGCAAACACCGCCTTCTTCACGGCCATGTCTTCGAACACCGCTTCGATCACCAGGTCGGCATCGGCGAGCGCGTCGTAGTGCGTCGAGCCCTGGAAGCGCGTCAGGATGGCGGCCTTGCCCTCTTCGGTCAGGCGGCCCTTGGCCACGGCCCCGTCATACACCTTGGCCACGCGCGACTGGCCGAGGGCCAGGGCCGCGTCATCGCGCTCGATCATCGTCACGTTCAGGCCCGCATCCAGCAGGGACACGGCGATGCCGGCGCCCATGGTGCCGCCGCCGATCACGCCGACCTTCTGTAACGGGCGGGGCTGAGCCGACTGGGTCTCTGGCGACTTGGTGACTTCGCGCTCGGCAAAGAACAGGTGGACCAGGCCGGCGCGCTGCGGACTGTGCAGGCACTGCGTGAACAGGTCGCGCTCGGTGGCCAGGCCGTCGGCAAAGGGCTGGTCCAGCGCGGCCTGCACGCAGTCGACGATCTTGCTCGGCGAGAACAGGCCCTTCTTCTTCGCCACCTCGGCGCGGGCCGCGTCGATCGCGGCCTGTTGCGCAGCCCGGTCGGCCAGCGCCGCAGTCTGTTCACCGGTGCGGCGGATCGGGGCGCCGTCGGCCAGCAGGCTGCGGGCGTAGGCCACGCCTTCAGCGGCGATGTCGTTGCTGGTCGCAATGTGGTCGATCAGGCCCAGGCGCAGCGCTTCCTTGGCGCTCGCGTGGCGGCCGCTGAGCATCAGGTCGAGCGCGGCGGCGGCGCCGATCAGGCGGGGCGCGCGTTGGGTGCCGCCCGCGCCGGGCAGCAGCCCCAGGGCGACTTCGGGCAGCCCCACCTTGGCGGTGTCGACGGCCACGCGGTAGTGGGCTGACAGCGCGATCTCCAGGCCGCCACCGAGCGCGGCGCCATGGATGGCCGCGATCACCAGCTTGTCGCAGGCTTCGATCTGGTTGCAGACCTCGGGCAGTGCAGGCGCCTGGGGCGGCTGGCCGAACTCGCGGATGTCGGCACCGGCGATGAAGTTGGCGCCCGAGCCCGCGATCACGATGGCGTGCACATCGGCGTCGTGGCTCAGTTCGGCAAAGGCCTGTTGCAGGCCCTGGCGCACCGCGGTGCTCAGCGCGTTCACCGGCGGGTTGTGCAGGGTGACCAGGGCGATGGCGCCGTCGCGTTGGACGCGAACGGCCGGGAGGGAGTCGGTATGGGCGGGCATGGCCTCATTCTTGGCACGGGCCCCGTTCTTGACAATCCGGGGTGGCATTGACAGACTGTCAAACAATTTTTGACAATCGACCCGTGCTGCGATGGATCTGCAAGCCCTCACCCTGCTGGTCGAGATCCTCGATGCCGGCAACCTCAGCGAGGCCGCCCGGCGGCTGAAGATGAGCCGGGCCAACGTCAGCTACCACCTCAACCAGTTCGAGCGGTCGGTGGGGCAGCAGCTGGTGCGCCGCACCACCCGCCGCATCGAGCCCACCGAGATCGGCCTGCGCCTGTACGAGCATGGCCGCGCCATCCGCGACGAACTGACGGCCGCGCGGGATTCGGTGGCCGCGCTGAGCCAGCATCTGCAAGGGCGCGTGCGCCTCAGTGTGCCCAGCGGCTATGGGCAGCTGGTGATGTCACCGTGGCTGATCGACTTCAAGCGTGCCCACCCGGGCGTCGTGCTCGATGTGGTGTTCGAGAACCGCGTGGTCGACCTGCTGCGCGACGAGGTCGACATTGCCGTGCGCGTGATCAGCGACCCGCCCGAGAACCTGGTGGCCCGCGACATGGGGCCGGTGCGTTATGTGGCCTGCATGACGCCAGCCTATGCCGAGGCGCATGGCGTGCCGCGCGCGCTCACCGACCTGGCCGAGGCCCCCGTGATCACGTCGGCGGTGGTGGGGCGCGAACTGCGTCTGGCCGCCACGCTGCATGGCGAGCGCCACGAGGTGCCGCTGCGGCCCACGCTCACGTCAGAGAACTTCCTCTTCCTGCGCGAGGCCATCGTGGCCGGGCTGGGCGTGGGCATCGTGCCCGATTACGTCGTGCATGACGAGGTGACGCGCGGCGATGTGATCACCGTGCTCGACGACTGGAAGCTGCGCATCTTCGGCATGCGCATGCAGATGCTCTACATGCCCAACCGCCATCACACGCGGGCGGCGGCCACGTTCATCGAGTTCATGCTGCAGCGGGCGCGCGCCGACCAGGCCGAGGGCTGATCGGGGCGCACCGCGCACGCATTCGTGCCCTGATCAGCGGACGTCGTCCTCTGTATCGCCATCGGCCTCGTCGTCAAGGCGCTTCATGTTCTCGAGCAGGCGCAGCAGGTAATGCAAGGTGTGCGTCATGTCGCTCGTCGACATGTCGCCGAGGGCCTGGTCGTAGAACCGGTGGATCTTGGGGCGCGCCCGCTCTTCCCACGTCACCCGTCCCGCGTCCGTCATCGTGACCAGCCTCGCTCGGCGATCGCGGCCGTCGGGGCGGCTGCACAGGTGGCCGTCGCGCTCCATGCGGCTGATCAGGCCGGTGAGGTTCTGGCGGCTGACCATGAGGTAGCGCGCCAGGTCGCCCATGCTCATCCCTTCCTGGGATCTGGCGCGCGACAGGGCGCCCAGCACGGCCCATTGCTGCGTCGTGAGCCCTTCGTCCTCGACCGCTTTCGTGCCGGTTTTGTGCAACATGTTTGCACATTGATAGAGCCGGAAGAAGATGCGGTTCGCCATCTCCATTCGGTGGGAATGCTGCTCTTTATTAGGGAAAACCATGTTTATCGAGGCCTCCGAGGGGCTTGTGCAGGGGGCGTTGGAGATCCAATAATAGTCAACATGTTGACGAAATTGCTTGAGCGAGATCGTATCGCAGCGAGCAAATCCTAGACCTTAGATGGAGATCCAGATGGCGAATTTTGATGGCAAGACGGTGATCGTGACGGGCGGCGGCGGCGGCATCGGGGGGGCGACCTGCAAGCGCTTTGCCCGGGGCGGCGCCAAGGTCGCCGTGTTCGACATGAACCTGGCGGCCGCCCGGAAGGTGGTCGACGAGATCCAGGCCGCTGGCGGCGTCGCCCAGGCTTTCCAGTGCAACATCACCGACCGCGCTGAAGTCGATGCCGCGGTGGCCGCTGCCGAGGCCGCCCTGGGGCCGGTCGCCGTGCTGGTCAACAACGCCGGGTGGGACGTCTTCAAGCCCTTCGTGAAGACCGTGCCGGCCGAGTGGGACAAGCTGATCGCCATCAACCTGACCGGCGCCCTGCACATGCTGCATGCCGTGCTGCCCGGCATGGCCGAGCGCAAGTACGGCCGCATCGTCAACGTGGCGTCCGACGCCGCCCGCGGTGGCTCGTCCGGTGAGGCCGTGTACGCGGCCTGCAAGGGCGGTCTGGTGGCCTTGTCCAAGACGCTGGCGCGTGAACACGCTCGCCAGAGCATCACCGTCAACGTGGTGTGCCCGGGCCCGACCGACACGGCCCTGCTGGCCGGTGTGGCCGAAGGGGCGCGCGATCCGGCCAAGCTGATCGAGGCATTCAAGAGCGCCATCCCGCTGGGCCGCCTGGGCCAGCCCGACGACCTTGCGGGCGCCATCGCCTTCTTCGGCAGCGACGACGCCGGCTTCATCACCGGCCAGGTGATCTCCGTCTCCGGCGGTCTGACGATGCACGGCTGAGCCGCGCCTTCCTTCCCACCTCACACGAAACGAGTCCACCATGTCCGCACCGTTCGAAGACATCCTCTACGAAGTCCGCAACCACGTTGCCTGGATCACGATCAACCGCCCGGAGAAGATGAACGCCTTCCGCGGCACCACCTGCGACGAGATCATCAAGGCCCTCAACAAGGCCGGCTATGACCGCGACGTGGGCTGCATCGTGCTGGCCGGCGCGGGTGACCGTGCCTTCTGCACCGGCGGCGACCAGTCGGCGCACGATGGCAATTACGACGGCCGCGGCACCATCGGCCTGCCGATGGAGGAGTTGCACACCGCCATCCGCGACGTGCCCAAGCCGGTGATCGCCCGCGTGCAGGGCTTTGCCATCGGGGGTGGCAACGTGCTGTGCACCATCTGTGACCTGACCATCTGTTCCGACAAGGCCATCTTCGGCCAGGTGGGTCCCAAGATGGGCTCGGTGGACCCCGGCTACGGCACCGCCTTCCTGGCTCGCGTGGTGGGCGAGAAGAAAGCCCGTGAGATCTGGTACCTGAACAAGCGCTACTCGGGTCAGGAGGCCGTGGACATGGGCCTGGCCAACATCTGCGTGCCGCACGAGCAGCTCGATGCCACCGTGCAGGAGTGGGCGGAAACGATCTGCGAGCGCAGCCCCACCGCCATTGCCATCGCCAAGCGCAGTTTCAACATGGACACGGCGCACCAGAGTGGCATCGCCGGCATGGGCATGTACGCCCTGAAGCTGTACTACGACACCGAAGAGTCGCGCGAGGGCGTCAATGCGCTGAAGGAAAAGCGCAAGCCGGACTTCCGCAAGTACGCCAAGTGATCCGCCGATGCCCTGCTGAGAAGAGGTAAGAGATGAACCCGAATCCCTACATCAACGAAGACCTGCAGGCGCTGGCCGAGACGGCCCGCCGTTTTGCGACCGAGCGCGTGGCGCCCGGTTTTCTGGAGCGCGACAAGACGCGTGACCTCGATCGCGTCCTGCTGCGCGAAATGGGTGAGCTCGGGTTCATCTGCCCTGAACTGCCCGAAGAGTTCGGCGGGATGGGCATGGGCTGTCTGGCGGCCGGCGTGATCCACGAGGAGATCGCCGCGGCTGACCTCAGCTTTTCCTATCTGAACCTGCTGGCTTCGTTGAACGGCCACATCCTGGCCAAGTACGGCAACCCCGAGGTCGTCGGGCCCTGGCTCAAGAAGCTGACCCGCGGCGAGATCATCTGCTGTATCGCGCTGACCGAGCCCCGTGGCGGCTCCGACGCGGCCAACCTGCGTCTGCGCATCGAGCGCGACGGCGACTTCTACGTCCTCAATGGCGAGAAGACCTCCATCTCGGCGGCCGACCAGGCGGACCTGGCCGTGGTCTTCGGTCGCACCGGTGCACCCGAAGACGGCGCCCATGGCGTGACCGCCGTGATGGTGCCGATGGACACCCCGGGCATCACCACCAACCGTTTTGACTGCCATGGCCAGCGTGCCATCGGTCGCGGTTCGATCTTCTTCGAGAACGTGCGTGTGCCCGTCAGCCACCGCCTCGGCGAAGAGAACAAGGGCTTCGTGCAGGTGATGCACGGCTTCGACTATTCGCGCTCGCTGATCGGTCTCCAGTGCCTGGCCGTGGCCCGTGCGGCCCTGACCGAAACCTGGGAGTACATCACGCAGCGTGAAGCCTTCGGCAAGCCGCTGTCGAACTTCCAGGGCGTGACCCATCCGCTGGCGCAGTTCGACACCGAGGTCGAAGGGGCTCGTCTGCTGTGCCTGCAGGGCCTGTGGCTGAAGGACCAGGGCCTGCCGCACACGGCGGAAGCCGGCATGGCCAAGTGGTGGGGCCCCAAGCTGGCCTACGACGTGATCCACCAGTGCCTGCTGTGCTATGGCCATGGCGGCTACGACCGCGGCGTGATGGAGCAGCGACTGCGCGATGTGCTGGGCTTCCAGATCGGCGACGGCACGGCCCAGATCATGAAGACCATCGTGGCCCGCGTGCGCGCCGGTCGCAAGAACGTGCCGGCCTGATCGATCGCCGCTGCACCTTGCTCGAACCATAAGAACGGAGACAAACCATGGACTTTGATGCTGTGCTGCTGGCGCCCCGGCGTGCCGCCGCGGTGGCCCAGGGCTACTGGCTCGACCGCACCATCAACGATGAGCTGGACCAGGCGGTGGCGACCTGCCCGGACCGGCCCGCGCTGACCGCCGTGCGTGTGGAAACGGGCGAGGTGACGCGTTTCACCTATGCCGAGATGGCCCGACTCGCCGACCGCATCGCGGTGGGCCTCACGCGCCTGGGCGTGGGCAAGAACGACATCGTCGCCTTGCAGCTGCCCAACTGGTGGCAGTTCACGCTGACCTACCTGGCGTGCTCACGCATCGGCGCGGTGCTCAACCCGATGATGCACATCTTCCGTGAGCGCGAGCTGTCCTTCATGCTGCAGCACGGCGAAGCCAAGGTGGTCATCGTGCCCAAGGTGTTCCGCGGTTTCGACTTCGAGGCCATGCTCGACGGGCTGAAGCCGCAGTTGCCCGCGCTGCAGCACGTCGTGGTGGTCGGTGCGGTGGATGCCGATGGGCAACCCGCCGCCCACAGCTTCGAAGCCCTGCTCACGGTGCCGGAGTGGGAGAAGTCGCCTGACGCGCAGGCCGTCCTCACCCGCAACCGGCCGAGCGCGGACGACATCACCCAGCTCATCTACACCTCGGGCACCACGGGCGAGCCCAAGGGCGTGATGCACTCGGCCAACACGGTGTTCTCCAACATCGTGCCTTACGCCCGCCGACTGCAGCTCGGCGCGGGCGACACGGTGTTGATGGCTTCGCCGATGGCCCACCAGACCGGCTTCATGTACGGCCTGCTGATGCCCATCATCCTGAAGTCGCACGTGGTGCTGCAGGACATCTGGGACGCGAAGAAGGGCATCGAGCTGATCAACGCCGAGCAGGTGGCCTTCACCATGGCTTCCACGCCCTTCCTGACCGACCTGACCAACACCGTGCAGGCGGCCCACACCAGCGTGCCCTCGTTGAAGACGTTTCTCTGCGCGGGTGCGCCCATTCCCACGGCCCTGGTGGAGCAGGCCCGTGCGGTGCTGGGCGTGAAGATTGTCTCGGCCTGGGGCATGTCCGAGAACGGTGCCGTGACGACGACCCGCCTCGATGATCCGGACGAGCGCGCCTTCAACACCGACGGCTGTCCGCTGCCCGGGGTGGAACTCAAGGTGGTCGACGTGGAAGGCCGCGAACTGCCGCCCGGCCAGGCCGGCAAGCTGATGGTGCGGGCCTGCTCGAATTTCGGGGGCTACCTCAAGCGCCCGCAGCTCAACGGCACCGATGCCGACGGGTGGTTCGACACGGGCGATCTGGCCCGCATGGACGACCACGGCTACATCCGCATCACGGGGCGCAGCAAGGACGTGATCATCCGCGGAGGCGAGAACATCCCCGTCATCGAAATCGAGAACCTGCTGTATCGCCATCCCGCGGTGGCATTGGCGTCCGTCGTGCCCTATCCCGACGAGCGCATGGGCGAGCGGGCTTGCGCCGTCGTGGTGACCAAGCCCGGGCAGGCGCTGACCTTCGATGAGATGGTGGCGTACATGAAGGCGCAGAAGGTCGCGATGCAGTACATCCCCGAGAAGCTGCTGGTGCAGGAGTCGCTGCCTTCCACCGCCTCCGGAAAGATCCAGAAGTTCAAGCTGCGCGAGATGCTGGCCGAGATGACGCGGCAGGTGCAGGCGTGAGGTGCGCATGAGTCAGCTCGAACGCCCCATCCTCACTGCGACGCACGGCCGTGTCGCGCTCATCACCCTGAACCGCCCGGCGCAGATGAATGCGCTCAACGACGCCCTGATGAGCGCCCTGGGCGAGGCCTTGCTGGCCTTCGACCGTGACGAGGGCATCGGCGCCATCGTGGTCACCGGCAACGACAAGGCGTTTGCCGCCGGTGCCGACATCGCCGCCATGGCCGACTGGACCTACCAGGACGTGGTGCGCGACCAGTTCGTGACCCGCAACTGGGAAACCATCCGCCAGGTGCGCAAGCCGGTGATTGCCGCCGTGGCCGGCTTTGCACTGGGCGGCGGTTGCGAACTGGCGCTGGCGTGCGACATCGTCATCGCGGCCGAATCCGCCCGATTCGGGCTGCCCGAAGTCAAGCTGGCGGTGCTGCCGGGCGCCGGGGGCACGCAGCGCCTGCCGCGGGCCATCGGCAAGGCCAAGGCCATGGACCTGTGCCTGACTGGACGCATGCTCGACGCCCACGAGGCCGAGCGCGACGGGCTGGTCTCGCGTGTGGTCACGCCCGAGCGGCTGATGGACGAGGCCATGGCCGTGGCCACCACCATCGCCGGCTTCTCGCTGCCCGCTGTCATGAGCATCAAGGCCTGTGTCAACCGTGCCTGGGAATCTTCCCTCGCCGAAGGCATCGGCTTCGAGCGTCGCGAGCTGTATGCACGCTTCGCCACCGACGACGCCCGCGAAGGCATGCACGCCTTCCTGGGCAAGCGCAAACCGGTGTTCCAGCACCGTTGAACCCTCAAGGATCACACCATGTCTTCTTCCACCAAAGCCACCTTCCAATGGGATGATCCCCTGCTGCTGGACCAGCAGCTGACCGACGATGAACGCGCCGTGCGCGATGCCGCCCGCGCCTACTGTCAGGACAGGCTGGCTCCGCGCGTGCTCAACGCCTTCCGCAACGAGCAGACGGATGCATCGATCTTCCGCGAGATGGGGGAGCTCGGCCTGCTGGGCGTGACCATCCCCACCGAGTACGGCGGCTCCGGCCTGAACTACGTTTCCTATGGGCTTGTGGCCCGCGAGGTCGAGCGCATCGACTCGGGCTACCGTTCGATGATGAGCGTGCAGCACTCGCTGGTCATGGTCCCGATCAACGAGTTCGGCACCGAAGCGCAGAAGAAGAAGTACCTGCCCAAGCTGTGCACCGGCGAGTACATCGGCTGCTTCGGTCTGACCGAACCCAACCACGGCTCGGACCCCGGCAGCATGATCACCCGCGCCACCAAGGTGGGAGGCGGCTACAAGCTCAGCGGCTCGAAGATGTGGATCTCGAACTCGCCGATCGCCGACGTGTTCGTGGTCTGGGCGCAGTGCAATGAAGACGGCAAGGACGCCATCCGCGGCTTCATCCTCGAGAAGGGCTGGAAGGGACTGAGTGCGCCCGCCATCCATGGCAAGGTCGGTCTGCGGGCCTCCATCACCGGTGAGATCGTGATGGACGAGGTGTTCGTGCCCGAAGAGAACGCCTTTCCCACCGTGCGGGGTCTGAAGGGGCCCTTCACTTGCCTGAACAGCGCACGCTACGGCATCTCCTGGGGGGCGCTGGGGGCCGCCGAAGACTGCTACAGCCGGGCCCGCCAGTACGTGATGGACCGCAAGCAGTTCGGCAAGCCGCTGGCGGCCAACCAGTTGATCCAGAAGAAGCTGGCCGACATGCTGACCGAGATCACGCTGGGCCTGCAGGGCTGCCTGGCCCTGGGGCGCCTGAAGGATGCTGGCCAGGCACCGGTGGAGGTGACCTCGATCATGAAGCGCAACAGCTGTGGCAAGGCGCTCGACATCGCCCGCCTCGCGCGCGACATGATGGGCGGCAACGGCATCTCCGACGAGTTCGGTGTGGCACGCCATCTCGTCAACCTCGAGGTGGTCAACACCTACGAAGGCACGCACGACATCCACGCCCTGATTCTGGGCCGTGCGATCACCGGCTCGGCCGCTTTCTGATTCTCACCCCGCATCGGAGCACAACAACATGAAAGCACTTGTCGCCGTCAAGCGCGTGGTCGACTACAACGTCAAGGTCCGTGTCAAGGCCGACCAGAGCGGCGTGGACATCGCCAACGTCAAGATGAGCATGAACCCCTTTGACGAAATCGCCGTCGAAGAGGCCGTGCGCCTGAAAGAGCAGGGCATCGTCACCGAAGTGGTGGCCGTGTCCTGCGGTGTGGCCCAGTGCCAGGAAGTCCTGCGAACCGCGCTGGCCATCGGCGCGGACCGTGCCATCCTGGTCGAGAGCGACGCCGAGCTGCAGCCCCTGGCCGTGGCCAAGCTGCTCAAGGCGATCGTGGACAAGGAGCAGCCTGGTCTGATCATCGTCGGCAAGCAAGCCATCGATGACGACAGCAACCAGACCGGTCAGATGCTGGCCGAGCTGGCCAACCTGCCGCAAGCCACCTTCGCCTCCAAGGTTGCCAAGGACGGCGACAAGCTGCTGGTGACCCGTGAAGTCGATGGCGGCGCCGAAACGCTGTCGCTGTCGATTCCCGCGGTGGTGACGACCGACCTGCGCCTCAATGAGCCGCGCTATGTCACGCTGCCCAACATCATGAAGGCCAAGAAGAAGCCGCTGGACACCTTCAAGCCGGCCGACCTGGGTGTGGACGTGAGCCCGCGCCTGAAGACACTCAAGGTCAGCGAGCCCCCGGTGCGCTCGGCCGGCATCAAGGTGGCCGATGTGGCCACCCTGGTCGACAAGCTCAAGAACGACGCCAAGGTCCTGTGAGACCGTTCCAAGAGGAGACACACATGACCGCACTCGTCATTGCCGAACACGACAACGCCTTGCTCAAGGGCGCGACCCTCAACACCGTCACTGCGGCCGTCGCTTGCGGTGGCGACGTGCATGTGCTGGTGGCTGGCCACAATGCCGGTGCTGCTGCCGCAGCGGCCGCTCAGATCGCTGGCGTCACCAAAGTCATCCATGCCGATGGCCCCAGCCTGGCCCAGGGCCTCGCCGAGAATGTGAAGGCTCAGGTCGTGAGCCTGGCGTCCAGCTACAGCCACATCCTGTTCCCCGCCACCGCTGGCGGCAAGAACGTGGCCCCGCGCGTGGCCGCTCGCCTGGACGTGGCCCAGATCAGTGACGTCACCAAGGTGATCTCGTCTGACACCTTCGAGCGTCCCATCTATGCCGGCAACGCGATGGCCACCGTGCAAAGTGCCGACGCCGTGAAGGTGTTGACCGTGCGCACCACCGGCTTCGACGCCGCAGCCGCCACCGGTGGCAGCGCCGCCGTGACCACCGTGGACGCCGTGGCCGATTCGGGCCTGAGCACCTTCCAGGGCAGCGAGATCGCCAAGAACGATCGTCCCGAACTGACCGCTGCCAAGATCATCGTCTCCGGTGGTCGCGCGCTGGGCTCGTCCGAGAAGTTCAACGAGGTCCTCACGCCCCTGGCCGACAAGCTCGGTGCCGCCCTGGGTGCTTCGCGCGCCGCGGTGGACGCCGGCTATGCCCCTAACGACTGGCAGGTCGGCCAGACCGGCAAGATCGTGGCGCCGCAGCTCTACGTCGCGGCCGGCATCTCGGGCGCCATCCAGCACCTGGCCGGCATGAAGGACTCGAAGGTGATCGTCGCGATCAACAAGGATCCGGAAGCCCCGATCTTCCAGGTGGCCGACTACGGGTTGGAGGCGGATCTGTTTGCCGCCGTGCCCGCCCTGACCCAGGCGCTCTGAGCGCCGCGCTCCCCGCGCATCCATCTTGCCGCTCCACCGGGTCTCCAACCCGGGGGGCAGGTCACGCCTGTACCTCGATGTCCAGGCTTTCGAGAGGAGACAAACATGCTCACCATCAACCTGTTCAACGGGCTGGTGTATGGCGCCCTGCTCATCGTGATGAGCTCGGGCCTTGCCCTGATCTATGGCTTGCGCCGCGTGGTGAACTTCGCCCACGGCGCGCTCTACATGCTCGGCGCCTATCTGGGCTACACCGTGGCCATCCACAGCAACTTCTGGGTGGCCCTGGTGGTCGCGCCGGCCTTGATGGCCGGGGTGGGTGTGCTGCTCGACCGTTACGGGTTTCGCCTGCTGCAGGACCGCGAGCCGCTCAATGTGATGCTCGTCACCTTCGGCCTCCTGCTCATCCTGGAAGACCTGGTGGTGGCCATCTGGGGGAAGGGCAATCACTCGATCTTCACGCCCACGCTGCTCGATGGCTCGGTGGCCGTCTTTGGTCATGACCTGCCGGCCTATCGCATCGCCGTGCTGTTCACGGGGCTGGCCGTGGCTGCCGGGCTGACGGTGTGGCTGCGCTGCTCGCGTGTCGGTCTGTTCGTGCGGGCCGCCTCGACCGAGCCCGTCACCACCTCGATGCAGGGCGTCAACACCGACATGCTGAGTGCCGGGGTGGTGGGCCTGGGCAGCGCGTTGGCCGGTCTGGCCGGCGTGGTCGCCGGACCCTTCCTGTCGCTGTCGCCGCACATGAGCTCCGACGTGCTGATCGACTCCTTCGTCGTCGTCGTGATCGGGGGGCTGGGCTCGCTGGCGGGGGCCTTCATCGCCGCCATCCTGCTGGGGATGATGCAGGCCCTGGGCGCCGTCTACCTGCCTGGCGTGTCGGTTCTGCTGCCCTTCCTCTTCATGATCGTCGTGCTGATCTGGAAGCCCTCGGGCCTGATGGGCAGCCGCACCTGACCGAGCTGGAGAACCACATGAACATGAGTATGTCTCGCATCAGCGTCCTGTCGGTGCTGACCTTGATCCTGGGCGTGGTCATCATGACCTTCGTCACCTCCGGCTCGCTGCTGGCGATGTTCACGCAGGCGGTGGTGTACGCCATCTCGGCCCTGGGCGTGGGCTTTCTGCTGCGCCAGAACGGCCTGGTCAGCTTTGGACACGCCCTGTTCTTCGGTGCCGCCGGTTACGGCATGGGCGTCATCTTGCAGCTGGAGTGGATGTCGGCCGAGCTCGCCGTCTTTGCGGTGCTCGGTGGCCTGGCGCTGGTGGGCTTTCTGATGGGCCTGGTGATCGTGCGCGTGCCCGGCATTGCCTTCGGCATGCTGACCCTGGCCATTGGCCAGATGGCCTACCTGCTGGCCACCCGCGCCACCGGCATGACCGGCGGCACCGACGGCATGAGCGTGGCCTGGCCCAATGAGGTGTTCGGCTTCTCGCAATCGGTGCTGCTCAAGCCCGCCGTGCTGTTCATGGTGGCCTGGGTGTTGATGGTGGTCGTCACCTGCCTGCTGCTGTGGGTCATCCGCACGCGCTTCGGGGCCATCACCGAGGCCATCCGCGACAACGAAGAGCGCGCGCGCTTCATCGGCATCACCACCACCGTGCCCCGCGCCGCCATCTTCGCCATCTCCGGCGTGGTCACCGGCATCGCGGGTCTGCTGTCTTCGTTCAACACCGGCTTCGTCTCGCCCGAGACCCTGCACTGGAGCGTCTCGGCCATCACCTTGTTGATGGTGGTGGTGGGCGGCTTCAAGCGCCCGATCGGCCCGATCGTCGGTGCCATCGTGTACTTCCTGTTCAAGGATCTGCTCGGTGAGTACGCCACGCACAGCAACGCCATCTTCGGCGCGGCCCTGATCGCGGTCATCGTGTTCTCGCCCGACGGAATCACCGGGGCCATCGAGCGGGCCTTCAAGGGCAAGAAACCCGCCGGTGCTGCGCACCAACCCATCAGCCACTGAGCGCCACAGGAGACACACATGAGCCAGTACGTTCTACAGGCCCAGGATGTGGCCATCCACTACGGTGGGGTGAAGGCCCTGGACGGCGTGGACATGACCCTGGAGAAGGGCCAGATCCGCGGCCTGATCGGCCCCAACGGCGCGGGCAAGTCCACGGTGATCGATGCCATCACCGGGCGCCGTCCGCTCACGCGGGGCAAGGTGACCCTGATGGGTCAGGACGTGAGCCACCTGGGGGCGGTCGAGCGCCGCGCCCGCGGCCTGTCGCGCAGCTTCCAGCGCACCTCCATCTTTCACGGCATGACCGTGCGCGCCCAGGTCGAACTGGCGTCTTACAAGATGGGCATGCAGAACTCGGCCGAAGACGCCGAGGCCGTTCTCAGGGAGCTGGACCTGGACCGCCTGGGCCACATCGTGGCCGAGGACCTGGGCTACGGCGAGCAACGCCGACTCGATCTGGCACTGGCTCTGGTGGGCCGCCCGCAGGTGCTGATGCTGGACGAGCCGATGGCGGGCCTGTCCGTCAAGGAGTCGCACGATCTGGCCAGGCACCTGAAGGCGCTGACCTCGAAGTGGGATGTGTCGGTGCTGCTGGTCGAGCATGACATGGACGTGGTGTTCGGCATCTCCGACGTCATCACAGTGTTCGAACTGGGCCGCGTGATCGCCCAGGGCGCCCCCGCCGAAGTCCGCGCCAACCCGCGCGTCCGTGAAGCCTACCTCGGGAGCACCGCATGAGCGCTCTGTTGAACCTCCAAGGCGTCCAGTCCTACTATGGCTCGGCGCACATCCTCCACAGCCTGAGCCTGCACGTGAACGCCGGCGAGCGCGTGGGCCTGATCGGCCGCAACGGCGTGGGCAAGACCACCGTGGTCAACACCATCCTGGGCCTTGCCCAGATGAAAGCGGGCCACATCCACTTCGGCCCCAAGCAGATCGACAGGCCGCGTGCCTACATGGCTGCACAACACGGCATCGTGGTGGTGCCACAGGGCCGCCGCATCATCGCCAACCTGACCGTGGAAGAGAACCTGTTGCTGGGGGCGGCCACCGGACGCAAGGGCCACTGGCATGTGGCCGAGATCTACAAGCTCTTCCCGATCCTGAAGGAGCGCGCCCACACCTCGGGCACGGCGTTGTCCGGTGGCCAGCAGCAGATGCTGGCCGTGGGGCGCGCGCTCATGGCCAACCCCGATCTGATCCTGCTGGACGAGCCGACAGAAGGGCTCGCGCCGGTCATCGTCGACCAGCTTGCCGACATCTTCAATCAGGTCGCCGACCAAGGCACGGCCCTGCTGCTGATCGAGCAAAACATGAGCCTGGTGGCTCGGGTGGCGCACCGCTACCTGGCCATGGCCAAGGGCGCGGTCGTGGCCGAAGGGCGTGTGGACAACACGCGCGAATGCCTTGAAGACCTGGAATCCCACGTGATGGTGTGAGCGCCTTCACGCGCGGTGAATCGGCGGCCGGGCCGCATCCGGCAGACGTTGTTTGAGACGAGGAGACCGAGATGAACAAGTACACGAAGATGACCCGTTTGCTGGCTGGTGTGGTGCTGGTGGCCAGCCTGCCGACCGTGGCCATGGCGCAAGCCAGGGAGCCCCTGAAGATCGCCCTGGTCGCATCGAAGTCGGGCGGCTTTTCCACCATGGGCGCCGACGTCATCAGCGGCATCCGGTTCGCTGTCGAGGAAGCGAACGCCAGAGGCGGTGTCGATGGCCGTCGGGTCGAACTGGCCGAAGGCGACGATGAAGGCACGCCGGACGCCGGACGCCGTGCCGCCGAGAAACTGACCCGAGAGGGGTACAAGTTCATCCTCGGTCCCATCACCTCCTCCATCTCGCTGGCCATCAGCCAGAACCTGACACGCTGGGATGCCGCCTTCATCGGCACCATGGCCAAGGCCGACAAGCTGACGGCCGACGCCTGCAACCCGCGCTTCATCCGGACGAACCACTCGGACGCCATGGACCTGGCGATGATCAACCAGTGGGTCAAGGGCCTCAAGGGCAGCAACTTCGCCATCCTGGCGGCCGACTATGTGTGGGGCCAGGATTCGGCCAAGTCGTTCGAGGCGGCCGTGACGGCGCAGGGCAAGAAGGTCAGCCTCAAGCTGTTCGCGCCGCTGGGCACCAAGGACTACGCCCCCTACATCCAGCAGCTCAAGGCCGCCGGCGTCGACGCCATCTGGTTTGCCGACGTCTCGGGGGGCGTCAACTTCGTCAAGCAGGCCAATGACTTCGGCCTGAAGACCCCGCTGATCGGCCACGCGCTGGTGTCCAACTTCATCATCAACGCCACGGGCCGGCTGCTCGAGGGCACGCCGGGCAATGTCGGCTACACGCCGGACATCGACTCGCCCGCTTCGCAAGCGTTCGTTGCGGCCTTCAAGGCCCGCCACAAGCGGCTGCCCACCGACACGGAAGGCCAGGCCTACAACGGGGCGATGGTGCTGTTCCAGGGCGTGGCGCTGGCCCGGAGCGTCGAACCCGAGGCGGTGACCAAGGCCCTGCGCGGTGCCACCGTGGACACGCTGTACGGCAAGGCCGCCGTGCGTGCGGCCGACAACCAGATGGTGATTCCGAACTATGTGGCGCGCGTGAAGGTAGCCGATGGCGTGCTGCGCCCGGTGATCGAACAGGCCTTCCCGGCCTCGATCACCCCACCCGCCTCGCCGCTTTGCAAGATGTGATGGCTCATTGTGTGAGCCAGTACTAGGGGCGCGACGCAACGCGACGGGTCATTCCCGCCGGCGCCGTGCCCCGTTTTCCCGAAGAGCCGTAGACAAAGGAGACAAGCATGAAGTTCCGACATTCCTTCCTGGCCGCTGCAGCCCTGCTGACCACGGCCGGCGCGCAGGCCCAGGCCAGCAACGTGACGCTGTACGGCACGCTGGACCAGTACCTCAACTACATGAAAAGCAGCTCGGGCAAGAGCCTGACATCGCTCAATGATGGCGCCCTGATGCGAAGCCGGTTGGGATTCCGCGGCACCGAAGACCTCGGTGGCGGTCTATCGGCGAAGTTCACGCTGGAACACGGCCTTTACGCCGATGCCGGCAAACAGAACGACAGCACGCGCTTCTTCGACCGCCAGGCCTGGGTGGGACTCGCGACACCCTACGGCGAGTTCCGGGCCGGCCGCCAGAACACGGCTGCCTTCACCCGCAGCGCCGAGGTGGACTACAGCGGCCGCACGCTGGGCTCGCTGTCCAACTGGTATGGCCTGACCGCCCGCTACGACAACGACCTGGCCTACATCTCGCCGCGCATCAACGGCTTCGTCTTCGAGGCCCACTTTGCGCCCGGCGAACAAGGCAAGGGCAGCCCGGCCAGCAAGGCCGTGTGGCAGTTTGCGGTCGACTACGACGGCGGCCCGATCAAGGCCGGGTTTGCAGGTTTGCGCGCGCGCCCGGCCGCCGGTTCGGCCGTGGGCAAGACCATCGTGTTCGACAACCTGTACGGTAGCTATGACTACGGGCAGGGCAAGGTCTACGCCTCGGTGATCCGCAGCAACGTCAGCACCGGATCGGCCAGCGGTCCTCTGCAGGGCAACAACGCGGGCATGCTGTTGGGCGCCACCGGCACCCTGGTGACCGGGGACGCCGGCACGGCGGCCGATGCGCACCGCTTCCACAACGTGGTGCAGCTGTCGGCCGACTACCGGGTTTCCAGTGCGCTGCGCGTAGGCGGCATGGTCGGTCGCATCCACGACACCTCCGATGCCAAGGAAAGCGCCACCGGCGCCTCGCTGGGGGCGTTCTACGACCTGTCGAAGCGCACCACCGTCTACGGGATGGGGCAGGTGCTGCGCAACGATCGCAACGCGGGATTCGTGCTGGCGGGCTCGGCCGCGGTGCTGCCCAACTTCGAGGCCGCCGACGTCAACGGCAAGCGCCTGACGGCCATGCAGCTCGGCATCCTGCACCGCTTCTGATGGGCCGCGGCATCGGGTGGTTCAGGCTCACGCCAGCCACTCGATGCCCGGCAGCTGCGCACATTCAGTGCGGATGATCTGCGCCATGTCCTGCATGTAAGGCCGGCTGGCCAGCGCCTTCGGGCACACCGCGTGCAGCTCGCTCCACAGGCCTTTCGGGCCGATGCGCACGGCCTGCACATAGTCGTGCTGCAGGTAGCTCTGCAGACCCCAGCTGGGCAGGGCGGCCACGCCGCGGCGGCTGGCCACCAGTTGCACGATGGCCACGGTGAGCTCGGCCGTGCGGCGGGCCGGCGCCACGCCAGCGGGCTGCAGCACCTCGCGGATCAGGTCGATGCGCTGCTCGGGCACCGGGTAGGTGATCAGCGTCTCGTCGGCGAAATCGCGCGCGCTCAGGCTGCGCTTGTGGCGCAGGGGATGGTCGTTGGCCACCACGGCCAGGATCTCGAAGCGGAACAGCGGCTGCACGGACCACGGCCGCATCGCACGCGGCTTCGAGCCGATCACCAGGTCGGCCTTGCCCTCCTTGAGCAGGGCCAGCGGGTCGGCATGAAAGCCCGCCACCAGATCGACCTCGACCTCGGGCCAGCGTTGGCGGAAGGTGTGCATCACCGGCATCAGCCAGTCGAAGCAGGTGTGGCATTCGAGCGCGATGCGCAGTTCGCCGCCGGTCTGGCCCTTCATGCGCTGCAGGTCGCGCTCGGCGGCGTCCACCTCGATCAGCACCGTGCGGGCCAGGGTCAGCAGGCGGTCGCCGGCCGGCGTGAAGCGCAGGCCCTCGCGGGTGCGTTCGAACAGCGGCAGGCCATGGTGGTCTTCCAGCGCGCGGATCTGGTGTGACAGCGCCGACTGGGTCAGGTGCACGCGCTCGGCGGCGGTGGTGAGCTTGCCGGTGTCGGCAATGGCGACAAGCGAACGCAGATGGCGAAGATCGAGCATGAGCCACATGATCGCACGGGCTGTGCCCCATGCAATCGATTCATGCAATGACCTTCTGGTGACCCGTCCGCACGATGCGCTCGGCGCGGTACGCTGCGCACCCCCTCGCGGTCGCGCCGCGATCAGCGCTCACCCATCGACTCGCTCAAGGTCTTGCGGATGGGTTTGAGCAGGTAGGCCATCAGGCTGCGCTGCCCCGTCCGGATGTCGGCTTGCGCCGTCATGCCGGGCAGGATCTCCAGACGCTTGCCGCTGCTGCTGATGACGGGGAACCCTTCGGGTCTGACGTGCACGCGGTAGTGGATCTCCTCTCCGCGTCCCGTGTCCTTCTTCATGCTGTCCGCGCTGACGTAAACCACCCGTCCCGCGACGCTGCCATGAACGGTGTAGTCGAACGGATCCAGGCGGATGGTCGCTGGCAGGCCAGGCCGCACGGACGCGATGTCGGCCGGACGCACCTTGGCTTCGATGATGAGGTCGTCGCCCACCGGGACGATCTGCATGAGTTCATCGCCGGCCCGGAGCACGCCGCCGACCGTCGTGACCCGGATGTTCTTGACGATGCCCGGCCCGCTCGCCTTGAACACCGTGTCCTCGTGTTCCTGGGTGCGCCGGGCCATCACCTGGCTGAGTTGTGCGACCTCGTCCTCGGCCTTGGCAAGATCCTGACGGGCGTCTTCCAGGAATTTGTTTTTCCGTCCCAGCAGGCGTGATTCGGCCTCGTTGGCGGCACGCTGCACCCGCATGAGCTCGGAGCCGCTCGCGTCGCCGTTGGTGGCCAGTTGCTCGACGAGGCGCATTTCCTTGCGCGCCAGGTCCAGCCCGACCTGGAGCGTGCGAAGGTCTTCCTGCAATCCCGAGCGTCGCTGGATGAACAGGGCCTGCTCGACCCGGACCTGCTCGGCGGCGGTGGCGTTCGGGGCCTCGGGGAACACGGGCATCGGGGCGGCCGTCACCTCGGCCTTCAGCCGGGCTGCGCGGGCGCGCAAGGCAAACAGGCGTGCCTCGGTTTCGCCCATGTTGGCGGCCACCCGGGTCGGGTCCTGGCGTGCGAGGACCTGGCCGGCCTTTACCTGGTCACCTTCCTTGACATACAGCGCCGACAGCACCCCCCCATCGACGGACTGGATCACCTGCACCCGGCTGCTGGCGATCACCTCGCCGCTGGCGCGCGTCACCTCGTCGATCTGGAAGGACATGGCCCAGACCACGAAGCACACGAACACGCCGCCCAGCAGCCAGGCCAGCCAGTGGCCCGAACCCTGGTGGTAGGACTGCAGCCGAGCCAGACGCGCGTCTGCGGCCTGACTGTCGTGGCGCCCGCTGCGTGGCGGGCCTTGATCGGGGTTCACGTGGGTCGTCTCCTTGCGGTCGGGTCAGGCGCGGCGGGGCGCAGGTGCGGGCGTGGGCCGGGTGGCAACCGTGCGCAGGATGCTTTCCGGTGTGCCATCGTGGACGACCTCGCCCTGGTGCATCACCAGCACGCGGGTGGCCACCTTCATGGCCTGTTGGGGGCGGTGGGTGGCCACGACCAGGATGTCCTCCGGTCGCACGTTCTCGGCCAATACGCGCCAGACGCGCGCCTCGCTTTCTGCATCCAGCGAGGCAGTGGGCTCATCCAGCAGCCACACCACAGGCCGGTTGATCACCACGCGTGCCAGGGCCACAAGCTGCTTCTGCCCTCCTGACAGGCCCTCGCCCCCTTCACTCAGGGGCAGGTCCATGCCCTGCGCACTCTGTGAGGCAATTGCATCGACGCCCAGATCGCTTGCGATCTTGAGCAGCCGCGAATCGCCTGCCGTGCCGGACAGGGCCAGGTTGTTGCGCAGGCTGCCCTTGAACAGGTGCACGCTCTGAGGCAGGTAGCCGACCTGGCCGGCCAGCAACTGCGGCTCGATCTCCCACAGGTCGGCATCGCCCAGTCGCACGCGGCCTTCTGCGGGTCGGTACAGGCCGGCCAGCACCTTGAGCAGCGTGGACTTGCCGCACCCGATCGACCCGACCACCAGCACCCGCTCACCGGCCTGGATGGTCAGCCTGTCGATGTTCAACTGCTTCAGCGCCGAGTCCGGGTAGCTGTAGCGCACCTTCTCCAATGCGATCTGGGTCGGCAGTTCTTCGGGTACCAGCAGTGTCTGGGTCTCGCCGCGGTCGCGTGCCAGGCGCAGCACCTGGTTCACCATGTCGAGCGACTGGCGCACGCTCTGCCATTGGGTCAGGTACTGCACGCCCTGTGACACCGGGCCGATGACCCGACCGCCGAGGATGGAGCACGCAATCATGGCCCCCATGGTGAGCGTGCCCGCCTCGATCTGCCACACCCCCACCACGACGGCCGCAACATAGGCGATGCTCGACAGGGTGCCCATCGTCACCTGCGAGGTGTTGCTGATGGCCTTCTGTTGCACGGCGTAGGCGTCGATCGTGTCGGTGATGTGCTGCCAGTCCTGCGCGAACCGCCAGCCCGCATTGGCCGCGCGAATGGACTCGGCGCCGCGGATCGCATCGACGAGGATGCCCTGACGTTCGTTGCTGCGTGAAACTTGCTGCTTGAGCAGATCGCGCAAGCGAAGCTGCGTGACCAGGCCCAGGCCCACGGCCACCGGCAGCAGCACGGCGTACACCCAGGCAATGGGGCCACCGATGACCGCGATGAAGGCCATGAACATCAGCGTGAACGGCAGGTCGATGAGGCCGAACAGCACGCTGGAGGTCAGGAACTGGCGCACGGATTCCATCCCGCCGACCTGCGCGGCCAGGGTGCCCAGGCTTCTAGGCTGCAGATCCAGGCGCAGGGACAGCAGGTGCTCGAACACCTGCTGCGACACGGTCTTGTCCACCGACACCGCCAGGCTGTCGAGCACCCGCGCGCGCAGGATCTTGAGCAGCCAGTCCATCAGGGTGGCGATGGCCATGCCGGCCACCAGGGTGGTCAGCGTGGCGTAGGCCAGGGTGGGCACCACGCGGTCATAGACCTGCATGGCAAACAGCGAGGTGGCCACCGCCAGCAGGTTCACCACCACGGTTGCGGTGGCGACCGTCACGATCCAGCCGCGGCTGGCGAACACGGCCTGCCACAGCAGGCGCAGCGCCGGGTTGTCCGCCAGGAAGCCTGCCGAAGCCCCGGGCGCGGCCGCGGTGGGCCGGGGGCGGACCCACAGGACCAGGGCATCGCGCAGGCGGCTCTCCGCGCATGTGTGCAC
Organism: Aquabacterium olei; assembly: GCF_003100395.1. NCBI lineage: Bacteria > Pseudomonadati > Pseudomonadota > Betaproteobacteria > Burkholderiales > Sphaerotilaceae > Aquabacterium > Aquabacterium olei. The sequence continues at coordinate 3,466,880 of NZ_CP029210.1, read as the reverse complement.
CTCACCTTGCGCATCGCGCAGCAGGACGGTGTCTTCCGTCTCGTCGCTCGGGTCGACCGGTGCGGCGTCCCGCGCGTGGGCTTGCGCGATGAACCAGCCTTCGTCCAGTCGCACCAGCGCCGGCAGGCGCCGTTGATCGAAGCGCCGCCAGCCCAGTTGCAGGACCGAGACGCCCTTCAACTGCGCCTGGTTGGCCAGAGCCCGGACCCACTCCACGGGCGGGCTGCTGGCTGTAACCGCAGCAGGCAGGCGCTGCATGGCCGCAGTCAGCCCGGCCAGCGTCACGGCGTGGCCCGCTGCCGACAATGCCTCTGCCAGCAAGGCCAGTGGCGGCAGATCCCGGTGAAGCCCGGGCGCGTCGGCGCCATTCACATCACGCATCGCGCATTCCCATCGTCACGGTTGGCTGTGGTTGTTCCTGCGCGGACTCGCCAGACCGGAGGTCCGCCAGCGCGTCGAGCTCGCCAGTCAGGGCCGCCAGGCGGAGGCCGTAGACCAGCCAGTCTGTTTCAGCCTGGACCTGGGCCAGACGTTGCTCGGTCAGTTCGCGCTGCATGTTGAGCACATCCAGCCACGACTTGTAGCCGGCTTCGTACTGTCGCTGGTAGGAGTCCAGCAGGAGACCCAGGTCGGTCACCGACCGGGTCTGGTTGTCGCGCAGCTGGCGTTGCGTTTCCTGTTGCAGGAAGAGGGACCGTACCGTGCGCTGCACGTCGTTGAGCGTGCTCTGGTGGTCGGCCCGTGCGGCGTCACGTCGAGACACGGCAGCGCCCACGCGGCCCCGTGTGCCCATGCCCAGGTTGTCGAGCGCCCCTTCGACCACGACCCGGACCGTCGTGCCGGGATTCGTGATGCCGGTCGTCTGGAAGCTGCGGTCGGCCTGCAGGTAGACCGATGGCATCGCAGCCAGTCGCTCGCGTTCGATCTCGGCCTCGGCAAGCCGGATGCGCTCAGCCTTGAACGCCAGGTCCGCGTGCGCCGTTTCGGCCAGCGTCAGCCAGTCGCTCACGCTGCGGCGGCGCTCGGGCAGAACCAGCGCATCCGGGACGGGCAGTGCGCTGTTCACCGGGCCGCGGGTCAGGGCTTCCAGCTCGGTCTGCGCCAGCAACCATTCCGTCTCGAGCCGATCGCGTTGCATGCGAGCCTGGGTCAGCCGCGCCTCGGCCAGACGCACGTCAGCCGCCGAGGCCAGCTCCCCGCCCTGGCGACGCCGGATGCGCTCGAGCAGGCCTCGCAACTGCGACTGGTTGTCGTCGCCCACCTGCAGGCGCAGTCGGGCACCCCATGTGCGGACATAAGCGGCGGCGGTCTGGTCCAGCAGTTGCCGCTGCAGGCGCAGCAGATCGGCCACTTCGGCCTGCGCCTCCACATCCGCCACCGCAATGGTGCTGTCGATGCGGCCGAACGCCCACAGCGGTTGCCGCACCCGCACGCTGCCCGGATTGGTGCCGGCCTGGTCGCTCTTCTGTGCGGCCCACTGTGCGCTCAGGCTGGGCAGGCGCTGTGCGCGCGCGGCATCGCCGAGGGATTGCCGGGCGGCCACCTCGGCCCGCTTGCCTTGCACGGCCGGGTGCAAGCGCAGCACCGATTGCAACGCCTGCACCACGCCCGACACGGGCTGGGGCGCCTGCGCGCCGGCGGGGGAGGGCGGCGCACCCTGTGCCCATCCTGCCCCCGGCATGGCCAGCCCAGCCCCGAGCCAGCACAGCAGGGGGCGCCACGGAAGTCTGTTCATGAAGGGACGTCTTGTTGCCAAGCCTGGTTCAATGTAAGAAAAAACAGGGACCCCGGCGTGTGCCGGAATCCCTGTTTCAGGCCGCCGTGATCAGACGGGGGTGTGCTCGTCCTTGTTGGTCACCAGGTTGGACCACCCGAACTCCGCGCCGGTGGTGTGCACCACCGAGAGCAGGTTCAGTTCGATCGAATCGACCGAATCGTCGCCGCCCGAAGACTGCTGGTGTGCCCAGATGGCCGTCAGAGTGGGGTCGTCTGCAGCCGTCACGGCGAACACCGAGGTGTTGCGCATGCCGTCTTCGCCTTCCGCGGCGAAGGTGAACAGGCTGTTGAGCAGGCCCGCCACTTGCGATGCATCCGTCACATCCTGGGATGTGGCCGCGTGCGCGGTCGACGTCACCAGACCGAACTCCTCGCTGTCAAGGTCGAACGGCACCGGCCCGCCACCCATCACGCTCACGGCGTTCACCGTGACATCGTCCACCCGCGTCGTCGCAGCGAGTTCGCCTTCCAGGGCGATGACATCGTGCTCGGGCTGGAAGTTGTGGATCACGTCCGGGCCGCCGGTGCCCAGGGCGACCAACTGGGCGCTTGCCTCGTCCCAGGTGAACTCGGCAAATCCTTGGCGGCTGTTGTCGATCGCGCTGTCCGCCAGCGCCGAGGTGGAGGCGGCCGCACCTTCGCTCACCGTCGCATCCCGCTGGATGACCAGGTCGGATCCGCCCGCCGTGTACAGGTCCTTGTCGCCTTCTGCATCGATGGTGTCCGGCGTGCCGCCCTTCAGATGGGTCGTGTAGAGCCCCTCGTCGGCGTAATAGCCCGAGTCGGAGCCATACAAGGCGGCATCGCCCGTCGCGGTGTTCTGCTCATCCAGTTGCGGCGAGTTGGCGATGGCGGTGTAGCCGCTGTCGGGGTTGGTGAAGCTCTGACGCACCCCCTCGGCGTCGGCGAGGGCCGGGTCGCCGAAGAAGTTGCTGTTTTCACCCTCACCCGAGCCCGGGTTGGTGATGCCGACGGCCTCCTGCGTGATGTCCTTCGCGGCCGTGACGATGACGATGTCGTTCGGCTCCGTCTCACTGCCCTGGACCAGTGCCGCGTCGGTGACCACATCGGCGCCTTGAACGATCTCCGTGACCGACGAGACGGTTTCGAAGACGCCATCCTCGTAGTAGATGGCGCCAGCGACGATCTCGTCCGCGAGGAAGCCCGGGCCCACCGGCGTGTTGTCCGTGTACAGGCGCACGGTGTTGGTCTGGTCGTCTTCCGACACGGTGCCCATCACGTTGGGCCCGAAGAAGTCCGCCGTCACGACGATCTTGCGGTTGACGAGGTCAACTGTGGCGGAACCGACCAGATCTTGCGCTTCCAGCTGGCTCTTGAGGCCGTTCAGGATATGGGCCTGTGTGTCTCCGGCTTGCACGGTGTAGCTCGCCGAGGTCTTGCCTAGCTCAAGCGTCAGCACCTGTCCCGCCGTACGGGTGTTCAGGTACGTGTTGGTGAAGACGAGCTCGATCTGCTGATAGGCGTTGTTGGCCGAGGCGTCGATCACGGGGCGCGTCATGTCCGACACCAGCAGCGGATCGGCCTGCCCGTCGAGTGCGGTCAGCGTCAGCGTCAGATTCTTGCTGGACAGGTTCACGCCGTCGGCGGCCAGCACATTGGCCAGGGCCGGGATGCTGTCGCCGTCCGTGTTGTCGATCGCATCGAGCAGCTGGTCGCGCAGATCCTCCAGCAGTTCCAGGCGGCTGTTCCCATCCAGCGTGAACGACTGCCCCGCGACACTGATGTCCACCGTGCGGCCGATGCCGGCGATGAAGGCGTCGTCATTGAAGGCCGCGTCGAAGCCGATCTCGGTCACCTGCTTGACGGCATCCGTCGAGGTGGTGCCGGTGATGGCGAGGTCCAGACCTTCCTGCTGGCCGGTGAAGGTGAAGGTGACCCCTGTCACATCACCGGGCTGCTGGAAGATGAGGGCGGGACTGTCCAGCATGCCGAACGTGCCGGCGGAGTCGAAGCGCAGTTCCCCCGTCGGCTCGTCAAAGCTCACCGTGAACGATGGCTCCAGATTGGCCCGGAAGTAGGCTTGTGCATCGGCGGCCCAATCGGCAAGGCTGGTGTAGGCTTTGCTGGTGGTGAACGTGACGTTGCCAGGGGAGGGGTCATCCGGGATGCCGTACGTATTGGCACTGGCATCCGTCATCTTGAAGAAGCCGAACTCGGCCAGCTTGGCTTCGATGGTGGCGGTCGAAAAGATCCTCACGCCCAGGCTGTTCTCTTCACGCCATTCGTAGCCCGTGGGGCCGACGAAGGTCTTCGGCGTCTCCGTCTCCGACACCTCGAGCGCCACCGTCACCTGCTCGCTGTCGATACCGGTCTCGGCATCCGTGAGCGCGGCCAGCAGGGCCTCTGCCGTGGCCCGCGGATCGCCGTCCACCATGTTCGCGGTGTAGGTCTGACCCAGCACCGTGATCGAGACCGTGCCCGGCGTGGCAGCCGCATCGATGCCGGCCGAGAAGTAGTCCGCGGTGTTCGCGCTGAAGCTCACGGTGGTGACTTCTGCTGCGCCCGGCGCGCTCGCGGTGGCCGCGGTCACGGTGAACTGCTGCTTGACGTTGTCGGCCGAGGTCAGCGTGATGACGCCGCCCGACTCGCTCACGGACGAGATGATGCCGGTCAGGCTGCCCGGGACGGCGGGCACGCCTTCCGTGGCGGGCGTGCCGTCGATCTCGGCCTGGATCTTGGCGACCAGTGCGGCCAGGCTGCCTTCGGCGTCGGGCAGGCTGTCGCCGTCGGTCGAGCCATCGGCCATGTCGGCGGTGATGACGATGGGCTCGCCGCCGTCTGTCGGGGTGATCTGAATGCCGAGGCTGCCGGCCGCGAAGTACGTGATGGGGCTGGTGTCTGCGAGACCACTGAAGTCCACCTGGGCGATCTGCTTGACACCCTCGTAGTCGAGGCGCACGTCGGTGATCGAGAAGGACTCCTTGCCCAGCGTGGCCGAGGTCAGCACGATGTCGCCCGTCTCGGGATCAATCGCTGCGCCAGACAGGATGCCGCTCAGCGTGCCGCCCTCGCCGACTTCAGCGTTGATCGCATCGGTGAGGGCCTGGGTGGTCAGCTCCTCGCCGGTGGACTCGGTGAAGTACCTGCGGTCGATGTAGCTGTGCCCGCCGATGTTGTAGTAGCCCTGGATGGCGGGTTGGGCGCTCAGGGCGCCGTCTTCCAGCGTGGCGACGAGCCGCGTTTCCGTGCTGTCCGTCGTCATCGTCAGCGAACCGATGTAAGGCGAATCCGCGGCCATGCGCTCCAGCATCTGCGCGATCGTTTCGTCGGTCCGGGTGTACGTCGTCTTCTGTGGCGCGCCGTTCGCGTCGGTGTACAGCACTTCCAGGATGAAGGTGATGCCCGAGCTGCTGCCGGTCACGGCGGTGGGCAGGCTGTACTCGATCGGTGCGACCGAGGTTGCGACCATGTCCGCCGAGATGACGATCGGTGTGCCGAGCTCGCCATCGGTGATCGGTGCGATCTTCGCGTAGACCTTTCCGCCTTCGAAGTACACATCGGCCCCGCGGTCCGTCGACGTGCCGTCGCTCAGGGCGGCGTAGTTCGCGGCATCCCCCAGCGAGATGGTGGCCTGCTGGTAATCGCCCTCGAAGTCCATTCGAGCGTCGGCGCTCAACGGGTCGGTGGCCTCGGTGCGCGCGGTGAACGTCAGCGTGGTGGACGACTGCGTCACGGTCTCCACGACCTCGGCCAGCGTGGACGGCGTGGTGACGTCGACCATGCCGTAGGATTGTTCGTAGACCGTCTCACCGTCCGTGGCAAACACCACGATCATCAACGGGCTCCCATTGCCGGCTGCGTTCGTGACCGGGTGGCTCGCGGCTGTCGTGAACGTGATCTGATTCAGCGTGGCGTCCAGCGTGAAGGTGGCGACGCCCTCGAACTTCGTGTTCAACGCGTCGACCAGGCCGCCGATGGTGTCGGGCTTGTCGCCCGAATCGGCGTACCCCCACTCGTCTGCTGTCACGTCACCGATCTTGAAGTCAAGCACATAGCGAACCGTGCCGAAGTTGGTTTCGTTCAGCGGGGAGCTGGACTCCAAGTCGAATGCGAACGAGAAGACGCCGGTGGTCTCACCCTCTACGGCTTTGTTCACGGCATCGAGCAACCTGGAGACCGAGGCGGCCGCATCGCCCGCCACCATGTCGGACGTCACCGTCTGGCCGCCCACCTTCACGCTCAGCGTGCCGCCCTCGTAGTAGTCGGCGTTGTCGCTGCTGAAGGTCACGGCGGTCTGCTGCTGGACGCCGGCCTGGTCGATGGCCGCGGCCGTCACGCTGAAGGTCGGCTCGAAGGTGTCCACCAGGGGCACGCTCTTGCCGTCGAGGCGCAGGACGACGTTGTTCCCGTCAGCGTTCTGCACCACGGTCACGGACCCGAGCACGTCGGCCAGGGCCTGGCCATCGACCATCTTGGCCTCGATGGCCTGTTTCAGGGCGGCCACCGTGGCCACCGGATCGGCGGTGTAGACGCCCGCAGCTTCGGTGTAGACCACGTTGGCGCTCACTTCCGTGCCGTCGATCGTGATGTACACCTTGCGGTCGAAGTTGAACGTGTCGCCCAGCGAGCGGGTGGCCGGGTAATCGGCTGCAGCGTCAGAGAATTCGACATCCCAACGCGTCTTCTGCCCAGGGTTCGAAATGTCGATGAGACCGTCGGGCGTGCCGCTGTCCGTGACCACGCTGAGCTTCACACCGGCCTGGCCGATGATGTCGAGTACGTGGTTGTCATGAACGAGGACCTCGCTGACCGGCGCCCAGGATCGGATGGCGTCCGCGAAGGCAGCGAGCGCGGATGCCGGGGTGTCTTCTGCGGTGGTCGTGTACTGGTACGTCTGCCCATTGATCTTGACCTGGAGAACGCTGCCCTCCCGATAGTCGCTGGCGGTGCTCGAGAACGTGAGCGAGGTGACTGGCAGGGTCTGGCCGTCGTAGACCGTCTGGTAGACGAGGGTGTCGCTCGACAGGTCGTCCTCGTCCGATGTGAGCCAGGCGGTGTCGGCACCCAGCCCGCCGTAGATCGTGTCGTCTCCGCTGCCGGTGGAGATGGTGTCCGCGCCGGCGCCGGATTCGATGCGCAGGTTGATCGACGGGCCGAAAGCCATCATGTCGATCAGGTTGGCGTTGCTGTTGCCGAAGGCCACGACTTCCTCGGCGCCGGCCATCGCTGCATTGGCCTGTGGGCTGGTCAGCGCGGATTCGATGGTCTTGTACGCGTCGCGGATGGTGTAGCTGACGTTGGTCGAGTTCACCGACAGGCCGGCCTGGGCCAGCGCCACAGCCTGCGCGACCGTGAGCGAGCCGATGACGGTCAGCGGCACGGTGGACGGTTGATAGCCTTCGATGCGGTCAGCAAACGTGCCGATGAAGGTGTTGAGGACGGTCGACGAGCCGTTGACGCCCGGTGCGCCGAAGATCTCCGCCACCGTGAAGGCGTTGGTTGGATTGGTGTCGTCGCCAGGCAGGTCCGTGGTCCAGTCTTTCAGCTGGGACGTGTCACCCAGCGAAACCAGCCACTCCGATTCGGTGCCGACGAAACCGTTGTCGACGGCGACCTGGTAAGCGGACTTGCCGTCCGCACCCGTGGCACCCGTGGCGCCTGTGTCACCCTTCTCGCCCTGCGCGCCGGTTGCGCCCGTGGCGCCGGTGTCACCCTTCTCGCCTTGCGCGCCGGTTGCGCCCGTGGCGCCGGTGTCACCCTTCTCGCCTTGCGCGCCGGTTGCCCCTGTGGCGCCGGTGTCCCCCTTCTCGCCTTGCGCGCCGGTTGCGCCCGTGGCGCCGGTGTCACCCTTCTCGCCTTGCGCGCCGGTTGCCCCTGTGGCGCCGGTGTCCCCCTTCTCGCCTTGCGCGCCGGTTGCGCCCGTGGCGCCGGTGTCCCCCTTCACGCCTTGCGCACCGGTTGCACCCGTGGCGCCGGTGTCGCCCTTCTCGCCTTGCGCACCGGTTGCACCCGTGGCGCCGGTGTCACCCTTCTCGCCCTGCGCGCCGGTTGCCCCCGTGGCACCGGTGTCGCCCTTCTCACCTTGTGCGCCGGTTGCGCCCGTGGCACCCGTCGCACCCGTCGCACCCGTCGCACCCGTCGCACCAGGCAGGCCGGCGGGCCCTGTGGCACCGGTGTCCCCCTTCGGCCCCGGGGTCAGGCTGATGTTGTTCAGTTCGTTGCGCAGGCCGTCGACCAGCTTGGCGACGGTGTCGTACGCGGCGATGCCCGCGTTGAAGCCGCCGTCGACAATGATCTCGATGCCCTTCGCACCGAGCGAGTTGCCCACGATGCTGTCAGACAGCGCCTGCAGGACCTCGGCACTGCTGCTGCCCACCTCGGCCCCCGAGATGGTGGCCAGCACAACGCCATAGGGGTTGGCTGCCGCGTTTGACGTCCCATCCACATTGATGACCGCGACCGGGGTGTCCTTCACCAGGTCGATGGTGTTGCCGTTCACATCGACGAGACCGAAGGCCTTGGCGATGTTCTGGTTGGTCGTGGCGATCTGCTCCGGCGACACGCCGGTCAGCTTGTCTTCCGTGAGGCCGAGCTCGCGAACAGCCAGCTCGGTCAGCATGTTGATCGACACGTTGTACGTGCCGGCCTCGGGGATGACCGTCACGGCGCGCAGGTCCACCTCCAGGTCCTTCGGGCGCTTGGTCGCTTCGTCCACATAGTCTGCGCCGCTGCCCGTGTCGGTCACCTTCAGCAAGACCGGCCCGGTGTAGTTCGTGATCTCGACCCGGAAGCTGCCATCGTCGTTGACCGTCCCCGTGGTCAGGACCTTCCCGTCCGGGTCGTAAGCCGTCACGACCAGCCCGTTGCCGCTCACCACCGGTCCCAGCACGATGCTGCCGGTGATGACCGATTTGGCAACCGGCACCGCCGCGGCGCTGCCGCCACCGCCTCCGCCCGCCGCGCCCGCAATGGCACCGAGCCCGGCGGTGCCGGCGGCCACATTGCCCCATCCGGGCAGCGACGAGGCGGCCGATTCGGCCGCCGCGACGGTCTGCGCTGCGCCGGCTTGCCAGACAACCCCGGTGCTTTCCGCCGCAGCCGAGCTGGCCGAGATGACCGTGCTTTCACCGGCTGCAGTGGGGCCGAGGTCCAGAACGGCCATCCGGTTGTCGGCATAGAACTCGTCGATCTGGGCCAGCAGGCCGTCCTGGCTCGCGTCTTCGATGATCAGCGCATTGCCCTGCTTCTTGACCGTGACCTTCTGGTAAGGCTGCTGCGTCTGTGCATCGAGGACCTGGTACCTCACGCCCGGCTCGGCGACAAGGCGGACGCCCTTGATAAGGGGCTGGTTCTTGATCTCCTGCGATGCGGAGATGGTGCGCAGAATGAGTGCCGACATGGCTGGCTCCAATGGTGAAACTGAGTCCTCGAACGCAGCGGGGAGTGCTGCGCACTGCAATTCGTCATGCGCAACAACCGTTGCATGTGGTTGCAAGTGAGACGATTTGTTTCAGTCTAGGGGGCGCCACTTCGGGACTCTCTCGTTCCCTCTCATGCGTGAGAGGTGTTGCTGCGCTCATCCGAACGGCTGATGCCGTGGGCGAGGCGCCGCGCCTCGGCTGGGCCGATCAAGTCAGCCGTTCGATCGCAAAGCGCAGGTTCTCCTGGACCCGTTCGCGCATGCCGGTCGGGAGCTGCCGCTCCTCCAGCAGGCGCTCGCATGCGGTTCGGCACTCCGCATACCGACCACTCCAGTACGCGTTCACGGCCAGTTCGTCCAGCAGGCCATGGTCGTAGATCCACGACTCGACGAAGAGGCCGCTGGGCGGCCGAGGGCCGAGTCCGCGCTTTGCGAACCAGTAGCCTTGTTCATACCGTTTCTGCAGGCGACATAGACGGCTCGCGGCATGCAGGGCTTCGGCCCGTGCTGGCTGCGCGGCGGTGGCGCGCAGCCAGGTGTCGATCACTTGCTGTGCGGGATGGCCGAGCCGCTCCTGCAACTGCCCGGCGCGGTACAGCGCCACGAAGACCTCCTCCTCCCAGTAGCCCATCTCCGCACGTTGCTGATAGGCCGCCAGGGCGCGTTCGATCTGCCCGCTGTCCTTCAGGCTTTGCGCCAGGTAGAAGGTGTAGCGTGAACGCAGAAAAGGGTCGGTTTCGGTGCGCAGGGCGCACGCCAGGACTGCTGCATCCTTGTGAAATTTCTGAGGGTCGCGACTGCGGTCACCCCCGCTGTTGTATTGCATGTGCACGCCGTCCAACGTGCTGCGGCCCTTCGCCTCGGGTGGGATGGCGACGTACTCGTGCAGCACACCGCGATAGCGGAACGGCAGTCCGTTGCGCAGCAGCAGTGGTCGTTGGTACCGGATCGCACCATGGGCGATGTCGACGTCGATGACATCGTCCTTGAGGCTCGCCTTGCATGCACGTGCATCGAAGCCGGGCGGGTAGACCAGCGTGTCGTCGGCGTCGATGACGAGGGCGTAATCGATGTGCCGCTGCTCGCGCAGGCGTGCCAGCGCGTCGCTCCGGTTGAAGGCAAAGTCCTGCCAGGGCACGTCCACCACGTCGCCGGGGACGCCGTGTTCGGCGAGCCAGGCGCGCACGACGGCCTGGGTCCCGTCGGTCGACCCGGTGTCTTCGATGAACACATGGTCGATCAGTGGCAGGACACTGTCGAGGCAGCGGCGGATGACGTGAGCCTCGTTCTTGACGATCATGCACAGCCCGATACGGGCGGGTGCCGCTTGATCGGGCGCGACACGGACAGGGGAGAGCGGCGGCATCTTGAGGTCGGGGTGAGCGCTGCGGCCTTTGCTGCCTTGTCCACGCATGAGGCGCCTGCTACGCTCGAGCGGAGCAGCGGTGGCCGACACAATGGGTTTCAGGCCGGCGTGTCATGCCTTGCCCGAATCCAAATTATCAGATCCGTCCGACGGGGTGAGACTCTCGAAGCATCTCATCGCCGAGAGCCACTCGTCGACCACTTTTCATGTCACAGAGCCCTGCCCGCGCGCTCCCCTCAACGGATTTCAGTGTGTCCCTGGTCGAGCATGATCTCGGCTTGCGTGAGGGCATGGCGTCCGAGCTGCAAGGCCGCGGCTTCCATGTGCACGCCTTTGCCGACGCGTTGGGCTTCTACCGATTCCTGACGACGCGTCCTCGCACGGTGTCGGTCCTCGATGTCGAAATGCCGAATGAAGGGGGGCTGTCCATTGCACGCCATCTGCGCTCGCTGGATGCGCAGATGGGGGTCATCCTGCTGACGGCGAGTCCGCTTCGGGCGGTCCGGCTCGAAGGGCTCGCGGCGGGCGCCGACGCCTGCCTCACCAAGCCCGTCGACACGGACGAGCTCGTGCTGTTGCTCAACCGACAGATGTCACGGCAGCTTGCGAGTCCCGGCGAGGCCGTGGCGCGATTCCGGCGTGCCAGCGACCCCGATGCACCCTGGCGCCTGCAGGTGAGCACCGCCATGCTCCATGCGCCGGCAGGGGAGGGCGTCCGCCTCACGATGAGCGAGGTGCAGGTGCTACAGGCCCTGACGACGAAGGTCGGCGAGACATGCAGCCCTGTGGCGCTCTGCCGCGCGCTGGGTTTGACTTCCGACGAGTGGAGCAGCCATCGGGTGGAAGTCATCGTCAGCCGCCTTCGACAGAAAGTGAAGCGCGAGATCGGACTCGACCTGCCATTGCGCACCGTCCGAGGGCACGGCTATCTCTGGCCCGAGGGTGTCGTCTGAGCCGTCGTTCACCAAGGGCGCGTGGCTGTTGACGACGGGGTCTGCGCCACCGTCACGCCAGCACCTTGAGCAACCACGCATTCAGGTCCTCGACCTCCTCCATGCACAGGCTGTGTCCCATGGGGTAGGTGTGCCAGTCGACCGTGTGGCCCAAGGCACGCAGCCGGTCGCGCGCTGCTGCGCCGCGGGCCGGCACCACCACGTCGTCGTCATCGCCGTGCGCCAGGAAGATGGGCGTGCTCAGGTTGGCCGCATGCCGCTCGGCCTCGGTCGTGTCAGGCAGCGGCAGGTAGCCCGACAGCGCAGCCAGCCCAGCCAGTCGCGCCGGGTAACGCAGCCCCGTCAACAAGGTCATCGCGCAGCCTTGCGAAAAGCCCATCAACACGATGCGTTCGGCGGGCACGCCTCGCGCCACCTCGCGGTCGATCAGCGCCGCAATCTGCGTCTGTGACGCACGCAGTCCCGGTTCGTCTTCAATGCGACCGCCGCCTGGCGTGGCGATGATGTCGTACCACGCGGGCATCACGTGTCCATTGTTGATGGTGACGGGCCGCACCGGCGCATTCGGCATGACGTACCGCACCGGCCCCACGGCCGACAGGTCGAGCGCGCGGCACAGTTGCAGAAAGTCGCTGCCATCGGCGCCCAGGCCGTGCAGGATGATGAGCGTGGCGCGCGGGGCGTCGGCGGGGTTCAGTTCAAGCGTCTCGAGCATGCTGCCTAGAATAGCGCCCCCCGATCCCCTTGCGGGACAGCCTGAAAGAAGCCCCCAGATGGACATCATCGTCAAAGAGGAACTGCGTGCCTACATCGACCCGCTGACGCCGGAAGAGCACGATGCGCTCGAGCGCAGCATCCTGGCCGAAGGCTGCCGCGACGCACTGGTGCTGTGGGGCAATGTGCTGGTCGATGGGCACAACCGCTACGGCATCTGCACGAAGCACGGCATCCCGTTCCAGACGGTGCAGAACCCGCGGTTCAAGTCGATGGAAGACGTGCACCTGTGGATGATCGACCAGCATCTGGGGCGGCGCAGCGTGTCCGATTTTCAGCGTGGCGTGCTGGCCCTGCGCAAGAAGGCCATCCTGCAGGCGCGGGCGGAAGCGGCGGCCCAGCCTGCCGCGCTCGCCGATGCCGCACTGCAGGGTGGCGTCGACGGCGCACCGTCAGACAGCACCGCGTCGGCCGCGCCTGTGGCGATGACCGAAGAAGAGCGCGCCGCCGCCGAAGCGCTGGCCAGCCGCGAGGCCCTGGCGCGTGCCGCCCGCATCAGCCCGACCACCGTGGCCCAGATCGAGAAGATCCAAAAGCACGCGGCACCCGAGTTGGTCGAGGCCGTCAAGCAGGGCACGATCTCGATCAATGCCGCCGCCACGGTGGCCACGCTGCCGATGGAAGAGCAGGTGGCCGCGGCGGCCGGCGGCCGCAAGGAGCTGCAGCAGGCCGCACGCCAGGTGCGCGAGGCGCGTCGCCAGGCCCGTGAAGGCCGCCACGCCGAGGTCAGCGAGATGCTCGAAGGCGATGCGGGCCAGCCGGCGTCTCAGGCCGCGCCGTGGGAGGCCATCGACGCGGCCGACGACGGCCCGCGCCCCGGCGAGACCCCGGAAGAGACCATTGCCCGCCTGGTCGAGACCGTGCGCACCCTGCGCAACCAGAACGCCATGCTGGCCGCCCGCGTGACGGCGATGGAAGGCTGACGCCCGCGATTCAGGCGGCAGGGCGGGGCGCCGGGTTGTCGAACACCAGCGCGCCGTCGTCCAGGCCCGCCAGTCGCAGGCGCCAGCGGTCCAGCAGCGCGTTGTCCGGCGTGCGCCAGGGGCCCTGCGTGCCGGCCTTCGGGAAGCAGTGCAGGTTGCGCAGCACATAGCCCGGCTGGAAGTCCAGGCGCCGGTCGGTGCGCAGGTCCGCGGGCGCGCGGGGCATGCAGCGCCGCAGGCCCGTGCCGCGCAGGTGGCGCAGCACGCGAACCACCTGCTCGGTGGCCAGCTCGGCGCGCAGCGTCCATGAGGCGTGCGTGTAGCCAAAGGCATAGGCAAAGTTCGGCACGCCGGCCAGCATCATCCCGCGGTGGCTGAAGGTGCGGCGCAACACCACGGGCGCGTCGTTCACGGTCAGCGTCATGCCGCCAAGGGCCAACAGGTCCAGCCCAGTGGCCGTCACCACGATGTCGGCGGGCAGGTGGCGGCCGGAAGCCAGCGCCACACCGTCGGGCGTGAAGTGGTCCACCGTGTCGGTCACGACCTCGGCATGGCCTTCACGCAGGGCGGTGAACAGGTCGCCGTTGGGGGCCAGGCACACCCGCTGATCCCACGGCCGGTAGTGCGGTGTGAAGTGCACCAGCAGATCCTGACGGGGGCCGAGCGCCTGGGCCACACCGCGCAGCAGGTGACGCCGCACGGCCTCGGGCCAGCGGCGCGACAGGCGATGCACCAGCACCTGGCGGGCCGCGCGCGCCTGGCGGATGAGCCGGCCTGCCAGCGGGGCGGGCAGCCACCGCGTGAGGTGCCGGGCCAGCGCGCTCTCCCCCGCGCGCACCTCGACGTAGGTGGGCGAGCGCTGCAGCATCGTCACCTGTGCCCCTCGGGCGGCCAGGGCGGGCACCAGCGTCACGGCGGTGGCCCCCGAGCCGATCACCACCACCCGTTGCCCGGCCACCGCCAGGTCCTGCGGCCAATGCTGCGGGTGGACGATGCGGCCGGTGTAATCGGCCTGCCCGGGCCAGGTCGGTGTGTGGCCCTGGTCCATCCGGTAGTAGCCGCTGCAGGCGTACAGAAAGCGGGCCTGCAGCGTGCAGCGCGTGCGCTCGGGGCCAATCTCCACATCCACGTGCCACAACGCGGTGGCGTCGTCCCAGCGCGCGCCCACCACGCGGTGCTGCAGCCGGATGAGGCGGCCGAGGTCGTGTTCGGCAATCGTGTCGTCCAGGTAGCGCCGGATCGCCTCGCCGGAGGCCGTGCGGTGCGCACCCTGCCAGGGGCGGAAGCGGTGGCCCAGGGTGTGCATGTCCGAATCCGAACGCATGCCGGGATAGCGAAAGAGGTCCCAGGTGCCGCCCGGCGCATCGCGTGCTTCGAGCACGGCCAGCCGCAGGCCGGGCAGTTCACGCTGGAGGAGGGCGGCGGCGCCGATGCCGGAGAGGCCGGCGCCAACAATCAGCACATCAAGGTGCGTGGGATGCATGCAGACGAAGCGTGGTGACAGGGATGCGGATTGTCGTGTGGATGCGGCACACTGACGACCGTCTCGGTCGTGATCGGAGTTGCCTTGATGTCTGTTGCCTCGCGCCCGGTGTGGCGCCGTCGTGTCCTGTGGGTCGCTCTGGCGTGCCTGGCGGTCGGCGTGCTGGCCTGGATGCGGCTCAGGCCGCCGGTGGTGGATGCGGTGCCGGCCGAGGCCCGTGCGCTGGTGCGCACGCTGCAGTTCACCGGCCGCGTGAAGACACCGGCCCGCGTGGAGGTGGGCGTGACCGTGACGGGCCGCGTGGCCAGGGTGGCCGTGGACGAGGGCGATGCCGTGGAGGCCGGCCAGCCACTGATCGAGCTGGAGACCGATGAGGCGCGTGCGGCCGCCGAGCAGGCCCGCGCCAGCCTGGCCCAGGCCGAGGCCCGGCGCGAAAGCCAGGCCACGCTGGCGCTGAGCAGCGCCGAGGCGGCCCTCGGGCAGGCTGAAGCCACGCTGCGGGCCGCCGAGCGCGAGCTGACCCGCACGCAGGAGCTCGTGGCCCAGCAGTTCTACAGCCAGTCCCGGCTGGACGAGGCCCGGCGGGCGGCCGATGTGGCCCGGGCTCAGCGTGATGCGGCCCGCGCCCAGGTGCAGGCCAACCAGCGCAGCGGGGCCGAGCGCGGCGCGGCGGTGGCCCAGGTCGCCACGGCCCGGGCGGCGCTCGCTGCGGCCGAGGCCCGTCTGGCGCAGCTGGTGGTGCGTGCGCCGGCGGCCGGGCGCGTGCTGCTGCGCAACGTCGAGCCCGGCCAGATCGTGCAGGCCGGCAAGGGGCTGCTGACGCTGTCCGTGCAGGGCCCGACCGAGCTGGTGGCGCCCGTCGATGAACGCTTTCTGGGCCAGTTGCGGGACGGACAGGTCGCGCGCGTGCGCGCCGATGCCTACCCCGAGGCACCGTTCGACGCCCGGCTGGTGCGCCTGGCCCCGTCGGTGGACGCCCAGAGCGGGGCGGTGGAGGTGACCTTCGCGGTGCAAGGCGCCTTGCCTGCTTTCCTGCGCGAAGACATGACGCTGTCGATCGAGGTGCGCACCGGCGCCCGTGAGGCAGCCCGGGCGGTGCCGCTCAAGGCCCTGCGCGAACCGGCGGCAGGCTCATCGGGTGAGCGAGCCACGGTGCTGGTGGCCGAAGACGGCAGGGCAGTCGCGCGCGAGGTCGTCCTCGGGCTGCGCACCCTTGATGCCGTCGAGGTGCGCAGTGGGCTGAAGGACGGCGATCTGGTGCTGCTCGACGCGGCCATCGTGCCCGGTCAGCGCGTGCGTGCGCGCCCCGTTCCGCTGACCACGCGGGCTGGGGCGGGGCAGGCCATGTCCTCGTCCTTCTCGCGCTGAGGTCCGCACGCCATGCGGGGCATCGGATTCGAATGGCAGGTGGCGGTGCGCTTCCTGCGCGAAGGGCGCTTTCAGAGCGTGCTCATCATCGCGGGCGTGGCCGCCGGCGTGGCGGTGGTGGCCTACATCTCGGCCCTGGTCACCGGCCTGCAGGCCAACACCTTGAACCGCACGCTGGGGGCCCAGGCCCATGTGGTGCTGTCGCCGCCCGACGAGGTCGTGACGCCTGCGTGGCCCCGGCCCGGCGACACGATGGTGTTGAGCGAAACCCAGGCCCGTGCGCAGCGGCTGCGCACCGTGGCCAACTGGCCGGCGCTGCAGCAGGCGCTGGCACGTCGGGCGGGCGTCGACGCGGTTTCCCCGATGGCGACCGGGGCCGCACTGGCCCGGCGGGGCGAGGCCACGCGCGCGGTCGCGATCACCGGGGTGGAACTGGCACTGTACGACCGCATCGTCAACCTGCGCGACAAGCTGGTGGATGGCGCGCTGCGCATGGGCCCGGGTGAGGCCATCATCGGCCAGACGCTGGCACGGGACCTGGGCCTGCGCGTGGGCGACCGGCTCACGGTCTCCACCGGCGATCGCACCGACACGCTGCGCATCAGCGGGCTGGTCGACCTGGGCGTGAAGGACCTCAACCGCCGCGTGGTCATCATGCCGCTGCGGGCGGCGCAAAGCCTGCTCGATGTGGCGGGCGGCGTCACCCAGCTCGATCTGCGGCTGGCCGACGTGTGGGCTGCGCGCACGCTGGCCGCCGAACTGGGGCGTGAGCTGCCCTACAAGGTCGAAAGCTGGCAGGAAAGCAACGCGCAGCTTGTCACGGCCTTGAATGCCCAGACCATCAGCACGACGCTCATCCGTGGCGTGGTCATGGTGGTGGTCGTCATGGGCATCGCCAGCGTGCTGGTGGTGTCGGTGGTGCAGAAGCAGCGCGAGATCGGCATCCTGCGCGCCATGGGGGCCACGCGGGCGCAGATCCTGCGCGTGTTCCTGCTGCAGGGTGCGCTGGTGGGCGCCCTGGGGTCAATCGCGGGCGTCGTGCTCGCCATGGCCATGATCAAGGCCTTCACCACCTTTGTGCGCGGGGCCGATGGCCTGCCGCTGTTCGCGATCACGCTGCCGCCTGAAATGGCGCTGCAGGCGGTCGGTGTCACGCTGGTGGCCGGGGTGCTGGCCGCCATGGCGCCGGCCCGTCGCGCCGCCCGCATGGATCCGGCCCAGGCCATTCGACTATGAACGACGCCACCGAGCTGCTGCGCCTGCGCGGCCTGAGCAAGACCTACAACACGGGCCAGCCCAACGAAGTTCAGGTGCTGCATGCGCTGGACCTCAGCCTGGCGCGCGGCGAGTTCGTCGCGCTGATCGGCCCGTCCGGCTCGGGCAAAAGCACGCTGCTCAACATCCTGGGCCTGCTGGAGCGGCCGACCTCGGGCGAGCACCGCCTGCTGGGCCAGGCCGTGCAGGACCTGGCCGACGACGAACTCACCCGCCTGCGCCGGGAGGCCCTGGGCTTCGTCTTCCAGTTCCACCACCTGCTTCCGGCCTTCTCGGCGCTCGAGAACGTGACCCTGCCGGCGCTGGTGCGCGACGGCCACGTGGGCGCAGCCCAGCGCGCGCGCGGGCAGGCCTTGCTCCGGGCTGTGGGCCTGGCCGACGCGATGGACCGACGCCCGGCCCAGCTCTCGGGCGGCATGCAGCAGCGCGTGGCGATGGCGCGGGCGCTGATGCTCGAGCCCGCGCTGATCCTTGCCGACGAGCCCACCGGCAACCTCGACACCGCCTCGTCGGACGAGGTGTTCCGGCTGCTGCGCGAGGTGCACAGCCAGGGCCACACGGCCTTCCTGATCGTCACGCATGACCCGCGGCTGGCGGCGCGCTGCGACCGCATCATCGAGCTGGTGGACGGGCGCATCGCCCGGGATGTGCTGACTCAGCCACCGGCATAACGCATCCACCGGCCTGAGGGATGGAAAGACGACGCACTTCTCCGTAGAGTCAACGGGGTCTTCAAAGAAATCTCCTCACACCGCAAGGACAGGGCATGGCATTCATTCAACGCGCCGCAGTGGCGACGGCGCTCGGTTTCGGTCTCGGCCTGGGTGCCGCCCACGCCACCGGCACCCCGATCACCCTCAAGACGGACGGCTACACCAGCGCGTCCACCCACGCCACCACCTCGGTGAAGTACGGCTGGGACACCCTGTCCGTCGACGCCGGCTCGTTCCAGGTCACCACCAGCGCGGGCAAGAGCTTCCTCGCCTTCTGCGCCGAGATCAGCCAGTTCACCAGCAGCAACTGGCAGACGTATTACGTGGGCACCTTCGGCAGCGCCGACCAGACCCTGCTCCAGGGCCTGTTCTCGTCGGTCGCCTCGTTCTCGGGCTCGGCCAAGGTTGACAGCGGCCTCGAGTACGCCGCCCTGCAACTGGCCGTGTGGGAAATCATGCACGAGACCGCCACCACCGCCAGCCTGACCAAGGGCAGCGGCACGCTGTACGTCAATGACACGAGCGCGAGCGGTCTGAGCCTCGCCAGCTTGGCCAACACTTACCTGAGCGCCGCCTACAACTGGGAAGGCCCCTCGCTGGTCAAGGTCGAGAAGCTGAGCAATGGCAGCTACCAGGATCTGGTGCGTGTCACGCCCGTGCCCGAAGCCGGGACCTTCGGCCTGATGGCGCTGGGTCTTGCCGGCCTGGCGCTGGTGCGCCGCCGCAAAGCCTGAGCGCGGATCCGCCGCACGGTATGAAAGGCCCTTCGGGGCCTTTTTTGTTTTTTGATGCATGAATATGGTTCATGTATCGCTGAAAAGATCTCGCTTGATTCATGGATGGGTGATGGCCAGACTGCCGCCATCCCGTCTGATCCGAATCAAGTCCATGACCACCACCCACATTCTTGGCTTTCCGCGCATTGGCGCCCACCGCGAACTCAAGCACGCGCTCGAGTCGTTCTGGCGGGGCGAAGACCCCGATGCCACCCGCCTGCAGGACACCGGCCGCAGCCTGCGTGCCCGCCACTGGCAAGCCCAGCGCGAGGCCGGGCTGGCCTTCGTCACCGTCGGCGACTTCGCCTGGTACGACCACATCCTCACCCTGTGCGCCACCCTCGGCGCCTTGCCGCGGCGCTTCGGGTTCGATGCGCGGGCGCTGACCCTCACGCAGTACTTTGCGCTGGCCCGCGGCAACGCCGACCACCCGGCCATGGACATGACCAAGTGGTTCGACACCAACTACCATCACCTCGTGCCCGAGTTCGACGAGCACACCCGCTTCGACGGCGGTGTGACCTGGTTGCTCGACGAGGTCGACGAGGCGCACGCGCTGGGCCACGCCGTCAAGGTGGCGCTGCCCGGCCCCTTGACGCTGCTGTGGCTGGCGCGCTGGGATGGCGGTGCCACAACTGACCGGCTGGATCTGCTGCCCCGCGTGCTGGCCGCCTACCAGCGCCTGTTGACCGCGTTGCAGCGCCGCGGTGTGGCGTGGGTGCAGGTCGACGAGCCGGTGCTCTGCCTCGATCTGCCAGAGGCCTGGCGTGCGGCCTTGCCGGCCAGCTGTGCGGCCTTGCAGGTCGAGGGCCTGAAGACGCTGCTGGCGCTGCCCTTCGGTTCGGCGGCGGAACATGCCGAGGCGCTGGCCGCGCTGCCGCTGGACGGCGTCCACCTCGACCTGGTGCGCGCACCGCAGCAGCTGCCCGCCTGGCTGGCCGCCTGGCCGCGTGACCGGGTGCTGTCGCTCGGAGTGGTCGACGGCCGCAACATCTGGCGCACCGATCTGCGCCGCGTGCTGACCCTGGTGCGTGAGGCCCATGCCGCCTGGGGCGAGCGCCTGTGGCTGGCGCCCAGTTGCTCGCTGCTGCACGTGCCGGTGAGCCTGGCACCCGAAACGCGGCTCGATCCGGAGTTGCGCAGCTGGCTGGCCTTTGCCACCGAGAAGCTCGACGAGCTGCACCTGCTGGCGCGCGCCCTCGACGAAGGGGCGCCGGCCGTGGCCGAGGCGCTCGCCCAGGCGGAAGCCGCCGTGGCGGGGCGCCGGGCCTCGCCCCGCGTCACGCACCGGGCGGTGCAGCGCCGGCTGGCGCAGGTCACGGTCGACATGGCGCAGCGAGGGCGAGCGTTCGCCGAGCGCGCGGTGTTGCAGCAGCAGGCGCTCGGCCTGCCGCCGCTGCCCACCACCACCATCGGCTCCTTCCCGCAGACGGCCGCCATCCGCCAGACGCGTGCGGCCCACCGCCGGGGCGAGCTCTCGGCCATGGCCTACCTGCACCGCATCCGCGACGAGATCCGGCTGGCGGTGCGCGAGCAGGAAGCGCTGGGCCTGGACGTGCTCGTGCATGGCGAGGCCGAGCGCAACGACATGGTCGAGTACTTCGGCGAGCAACTTTTCGGCTTTGCCTTCACCGACCACGGCTGGGTGCAGAGCTATGGCTCGCGCTGCGTCAAGCCGCCGATCCTGTATGGCGACGTGTTGCGGCCCGAGCCCATCACCGTCGAGACCACGCGGTATGCGCAGTCGCTGACCGAGCGGCCGATGAAGGGCATGCTCACCGGACCCGTGACGCTGCTGCAATGGTCCTTCGTGCGTGACGACCAGCCGCGCGAGCACACGGCACTGCAGCTGGCGCTGGCCGTGCGCGACGAGGTACTCGACCTGGAGCGCGCCGGCATCCGCCTGATCCAGATCGACGAGCCGGCGTTCCGCGAAGGGCTGCCGCTGCGCCGCAGCGACTGGGCCCACTACCTCGACTGGGCCGTGCGCGCCTTCAAGGTGGCCTCGTGCGGCGTGCGGGACGAGACGCAGATCCACACGCACATGTGTTATTCCGAGTTCAACGACATCCTGCCGGCCATTGCGGCGCTCGACGCCGATGTCATCACCATCGAAACGGCGCGGTCGGCCATGGCCCTGCTGGATGGGTTCGGCGCCTTTGCCTACCCCAACGCGATCGGGCCGGGTGTGTACGACATCCATTCGCCGCGTGTGCCCAGCGTGACGGCGATGACGACGCTGCTGGTGCGGGCCGCCAGCGTGATCCCGTCAGACCGGCTGTGGGTCAACCCCGATTGCGGCCTGAAGACGCGTGGCTGGCCTGAAACCCGGGCCGCGCTGGCCAACATGGTCGCGGCGGCCCGGGCGCTGCGTGCGCGCTGGGCGCTGCCGGCCGAAGCCGCGCGGGCCGCCTGATCCGTCGCTGTTGTTTTGTGCACCCGCCACCCCCGAAAGATGTCAGCAAGGCGTAACGCGCCTTGAGTGCTGACACACGGCCCGCCTACAGTGCCCGCATCCGTAAAGAATCAGGGGGAACACGGGGATGACGGACACGGGGGATGGAGCCCGCGGGGCGGCGCCGCCTGGTGCGCCTGCGCAGGCCGAGGCCTGGTCTCTGCGCCGCAGTGCGATGGCCGCCACGGCCAGCCTCGCTGGCAGTGTGCTGGGCGCCTGTGGTGGAGGCGGCTCGCCGGCGCCGCCGCGTGCCGAGCCGTCGGCGGTGCCGCCCGGTTGCACGGGCCTGAGTGCCGCCGCCGCCGCCGCCGAGCCCGCATGCCGGGGCGCCGCGCAGCCGTTCGAGGCCATGACGCGCGAGCGTGCCGCCCGCCTGCTGGCCCAGGGTGGACTCGGCGCCACGCCCGCCGAGGTCGACGCCCTGGTGCGCGACGGTGCCGAGGCGTGGTTCGAGGCGCAGGTCGCCATGGCCGCGCCGGCCTCCGTGTGGGACTGGGGCCTCGCCATGGGCTTCAACAACCGGCTCTACGCCCGCGGTGATTTCGGGCTCGACCGCGTGGTGTGGCGCCGCCTGAGCACCGCGCCCGATGTGCTGCGCCAGCGTGTCGTGCTGGCCCTCAGCGAGATCTTCGTCGTCTCGCCCCTCAACATGGTCGCCTACTGGAAGCAGTTCGCCTGCCTGGCCTGGTGGGAGCTGCTCGAACAGCACTGCTTCGGCTCCTTCCGTTCGCTGCTGCAGGCGATCACCCTGTCGCCCGCCATGGGCGTGTACCTCAGCATGCGCGGCAGTGCCCGGGCCGATGAGCAGGGGCGCCAGCCGGACGAAAACTACGCCCGCGAGCTGATGCAGCTGTTCACCATCGGGCTGGACGCCCTGCAGCTGGACGGCACACCCAGCACACCGCAGCAGGCCACGTACAGCGCCGACACCGTGAGCGAGCTGGCGCGCGTCTTCACCGGCTGGGATGTGGACGGCTTCAACCCGCTCGACCCGGAAGGGCCTTTCGACTACCTGCGCCAGCCGATGGACTTCCACCCGGAGCGCCACGACCCGGGGGCCAAGCGCCTGGTCGACGGGCGCGTGGTGCCGGCCGGCACGCCGGGGCCCGCCGCGCTCGGCATGGCGCTGGACGCGCTGTGTGCCCATCCGAACGTCGGGCCCTTCATCGCCCGCCAGCTGATCCAGCGCCTGGTGTGCAGCAATCCCAGCCCCGACTACGTGCGGCGCGTGGCGCTCGTGTTCAATGCCGCGGACACGAACGGCGAGCGGGGCAATCTGGCGCGCGTGATCCATGCCGTGCTGGCCGACCCCGAGGCCCGCCCCGAGATCCGCCACACCGCCGCAGCCGGTGCGCTCACCGACGGCAAGCTGCGCGAGCCCATCCTGCGCCTGCTGCACTGGCTGCGCCTGGCGCAGGTGCGTTCGGTCGATGGCCAGTGGGCCTTTCCCGACCTGTCGGGCAGCGACACCTTGGGGCAGGCGCCGTTGCGTGCGCCCTCGGTCTTCAACTTCTTCCGGCCCGGGCATGTGCCGGTGGGCACCGACATGGCGGCGCGCGGCCTGGTCGCCCCCGAATTCCAGATCACCAACGAGTCCACCGTGATGGGCTATGCCAACTTCCTGCTGGCGGTGATGCCGTTCGGTGCGGGCGGGCTCGAGCCCGACTATGCCCGCTGGCTGGCGCTGGCCGATACGCCCGACACGCTGGTGGACCAGCTGGCGCTGTACCTCGGGGCCGGCACGCTGAGCCCGTCCACCGTGAGCACCATCCGCAGCGCCGTCGGCAGCATCACCGTGGCTTCCGACACCGAGCGCCGCAACCGCGTGGTTGCGGCCTTCTTCCTGATCATGACCAGCCCGCAGTACCTCGTGCAGCGCTGACGCCCCGCCATGACCCCTTCCCTTCTGAGTCGACGCGCCTTCCTTCGCCGCAGCGCTGCGCTGTCGATGGCCGGCGTGGCCGCGCCGCTGGCGCTCAACCTGTCGCACATGGCCGAGGCGGCCGCCGCCGCCTCGCCGGGCGATGACTACAAGGCCCTGGTCTGCGTCTTCCTGCAGGGCGGCAACGACCACGCCAACACGCTGATCCCGGTGGACCCGACCGAGCACGCCGCCTATGCCGCGGCCCGTGGCATGCTCGCCTTGCCGCGCGACGATCTGGCCGCCACCACGCTCGGGCCCATCGCTTCGGGGCGGTCGGTGGCCATGCACCCGGCCCTGCTGCCGCTGATGGCGCCGTGGCGCGATGGGCGGCTCGCGTGGCTGGCCAACATCGGCCCGCTCGTGCAGCCTACCTCGCTGGCCGACTACCGCGCAGGGCGCGTGCCCCTGCCCCCGCGCCTGTTCTCGCACAACGACCAGCAGTCGGTGTGGCAGAGCGGTGCGCCCGAAGGCGCCCTGTCGGGCTGGGGCGGGCGTGCGGCCGATGCGGTGCTGTCGGGCAACAGTGTGGCGGCGCTCACGTGCATCAACACCGCCGGGCAGGCCGTGTTCCTGGCGGGGGACACCGCTGTGCCCTACATGCTCACGCCCGCCGGCGTGCCCTCGCTGGCGGCGCTGGAAGGTGGACTGTTCGGCTCGGCGGCGTGCGAGGCGGCCTTCCGCAGCCTCGTCACCGACACGACGCAGCCGCACCTCCTGGCCGGCGAGCACGCACGCATCATGGCCCGTGCGATCGACGTGAACGCTCGGCTGCGCAGCGGCCTCTCCGGCATCGCTACCCCAGCGGGGTTCGACCCATCGACGCCGCTGGGGCTGCAGCTCGGCATGGTGGCGCGCCTGATGGCGGCCCGCGCCGCGCTCGGGCTGCGCCGCCAGGTGTTCTTCGTGCAGCTGGGTGGCTTCGACCTGCATGACAACCTGCGTGCGCGCCACCCGGAGCTGCTGGCCCAGGTGGCGGCTGCGCTGGCGGCCTTCCAGACCGAGGTCGATCGGCTGGGCCTGGCGAACCAGGTCACCAGCTTCACCGCCAGCGACTTCGGGCGCACCCTCACGAGCAATGGCGATGGGTCGGACCATGGCTGGGGCGGGCACCACCTGATCCTGGGCGGCGCCGTGCAGGGCGGGGCCCTCTACGGCACGCTGCCGCCGGCGGGGCTGGATGGCGATCACCACGTCGGCCAGGGGCGGCTGCTGCCCACGCTGGCCGTGCAGCAACTGGGGGCGGTGCTCGCCCGCTGGCTCGGCGTGCCCCCGTCTGAACTGGAGCAGGTGGTGCCGGGCCAGGGGCGGTTCGATGCAGCGACGCTGGCATCGCTGCTGCCGGCCTGACTCGCGCACGCCATGCGGCCATCGACGTATGCGGGTACCATCCGGTACCTTGTCGTTCGAAGGTGACTGCATGACCCGTCCCAACCAGCTTGCCCGCACACTGGCCCGTTTCGATGCCCTGCCGACCGCGCTGCGGGTGCGGCTGGTCAGCCTCGTGCTCGGGCGCATTGTTCCGCTCGTCGGCACGGCGGGGTTGCGCTTCGAAGAGGTGAGCGCCCGGCGGGTGGTCGTCGGCATCCGCAACCGCCGGCCGGTGCAGAACCACATCCAGGGTGTGCATGCGGCCGGCATGGCGCTGCTGGCTGAAACCGCCACGGGCTTCAGTGTCGGCATGCACCTGCCCGATGACAAACTGCCCCTGATCAAGACGATGCAGATCGACTACCTGCGCCGCGCCCAGGGCGACCTGCGCGCGGAGGCCCACCTCAGTGAAGAGCAGATCGCGCTGATGCACGCGCAGGACAAGGGCGAGGTGACGGTGGCCGTGCGCATCACCGACGCCGCCGGCGAGACCCCGATCGAGGCCCGCATGGTCTGGGCCTGGGTTCCCAAGGCCCGGCGCTGACCCCTACGCGGGCGTCGCGCCACGCCACTTTGGTCAGGCCTCCACCGGCACCTCGCCGGGGTGCTCGCCGCGTTCGTACACCACGTTGGCGCGGCCCACCAGCAAGGGGTCGGGCTGGGCCACGTGGCTCAGATCGCGGTTGGCGTAGGGCAGCTTGTGCAGCACATAGCGCATGGCGTTCAGGCGTGCGCGCTTCTTGCAATCGCTCTTGATCACGGTCCACGGCGCATCGGCCGTGTCGGTGTGGAAGAACATCGCTTCCTTGGCGCGCGTGTAGTCGTCCCACTTGTCGAGTGAGGCCAGGTCCACCGGCGAGAGCTTCCACTGCTTGAGCGGGTGCGTTTCACGCTCCTTGAAGCGGCGGCGCTGCTCCTTGCGGCTCACCGAGAACCAGAACTTGATCAGGTGCACGCCCGACCGCACCAGGTTGCGCTCGAACTCCGGCGCCTGGCGCATGAACTCGCGGTACTCCTCGGCCGAGCAGAAGCCCATCACGTGTTCCACGCCGGCGCGGTTGTACCAGCTGCGGTCGAACAGCACGATCTCGCCGGCTGTGGGCAGGTGCTGCACATAGCGCTGGAAGTACCACTGACCCTTTTCGACTTCGCTGGGTTTTTCCAGCGCGACCACGCGGGCGCCCCGTGGGTTGAGGTGCTCCATGAAGCGTTTGATGGTGCCACCCTTGCCGGCCGCATCGCGACCCTCGAACAGGATCACCACCTTCTGGCCGGTCGCCTTGACCCAGGCCTGCAGCTTCAGCAGTTCCACCTGCAGGCGGTACTTCTGCTTCTCATAGCTCTTGCGGGCCATGAGGTTGCGGTACGGGTAGGTCGAGGCATCACGCCACGTGGGCGCCAGTTCCTCGTCGGGGTTGACGCGCGGTGCATGGCGGTCGAGTCGCCCCTGCAGCGCGGCGCGCAGCACGGCCGCGTCATCGGGCGAGGCGCCCTCCAGCAGCGAGTCGATCGCCCGGGCCAGCTCTTCGGGCGGGGTCTGCCGCACGATGTCGTCGAGTGCGGCCACCTGGGCGTACTGGCGGGCCACGGTCGCTTCCTGCGCGACCGCCGTCGCAATGTGATCGGGTCGGGTACTGTGGATCACGTCACCTGCCACCGCACGGCGCGGTGCGCGGGCAGTCCGGGCTGCGGCGCGGGTTGTCTTGCGCGGGGCGGCGGGGCGGGAAGAAGCAGGCTTGGCGGGTTTGTCCATGAGGGCGGTGTCATCGTTCTGAAACGATCAAACGTACGCCCAAGGCGGCCGGTGCGCAATGCCGCCGCCGCCCCGCTCCCCGCGCAATCTGAGCCAGATCAAATCACGCGTGTGACATCCGACCGGACGGGGCCATCGTCCCAGGCCGGACGGCCGAATGGGCTCAGCCCGCGGCGCGCGCGGTGACGGCCTTGCCGCTCTTGAGGCCCAGCTTGGCCATCAGCGCCTGGTCCTTGTCGAACTCGGGGTTGCCGGTGGTCAACAGCTTGTCGCCGTAGAAGATGGAGTTGGCGCCGGCCAGGAAGCACAGTGCCTGCACCGCTTCGCTCATGGCCTGACGGCCGGCCGACAGGCGCACGCGGGCCGTCGGCATGGTGATGCGGGCCACCGCGATCGTGCGCACGAACTCCAGCGGGTCGAGCTGCGGCGTGTCGGCCAGCGGGGTGCCGGGCACGCGCACCAGGTCGTTGATGGGCACCGACTCGGGGTAAGTCGGCAGGTTGGCCAGTTGCGCGATCAGGCCGGCGCGGCCTTCGCGGGTTTCGCCCATGCCGACGATGCCGCCGCTGCACACCTTGATGCTGGCGCTGCGCACGTGGGCCAGCGTGTCCAGGCGGTCCTGCATGTCGCGCGTGGTGATGATGTCGCCGTACAGCTCGGGTGCGGTGTCGAGGTTGTGGTTGTAGTAATCGAGGCCGGCGTCCTTCAGGGCCTGCGCCTGCGTGTCGGTCAGCATGCCCAGCGTGCAGCAGGCTTCCAGGCCTTCTTCCTTGATCACGCCGATCAGCTCGGCCACCTTTTCGATGTCGCGGTCCTTCGGCGCACGCCAGGCGGCGCCCATGCAGAAGCGGCTGGCGCCGGCGTCGCGCGCGGCCACGACGGCCTCGCGCACTTCATCGGGCGACATCAGCTTGCTGGCCTCGACCCCCGTGTCATGGCTGGCCGATTGCGGGCAGTAGCCGCAGTCTTCGGGGCAGCCGCCGGTCTTGACCGACAGCAGCGTGGCGTGTTCGATCTCGTTGGCGTCCCAGTGCTGACGGTGCACCTGCTGGGCCTGCCACAGCAGGTCGTTGAAGGGCAGGTTGAACAGTTCGAGCACCTTCGAACGCGGCCAGCGGCCGTTGTCGAAGTTCGGGTCGGTGCAGTCGCCGCCGCAGCCATGGCTGTTGAGCACCGCCTTGCGGGGCACGATCTGAACGGGCTGGGCGGCCGGCTCGGACACGGGGGCGGCGGTGGAGGAGGTGGCGCACTGGGACATGGATCGGGCCGCACCGGGTCGCGGCTGGTGTGAACGGACAAAAACGGCAGGGCCTTGTGAGCCCAGGGCGAAGTTTAGTCGCCCCGGTGCCCGCGGTTGCCGGCATGTGGAATTCCGGGCCGCCAGCGCGGGCCACGGACTGCAGGCAGGGCGCTGGCGTTAAGCTCGCGCCATGCGATTCGAACACCTCATCGAGATCAACTCGCCCGACCCGGTCTTCGGCGCCGCCATGCCGCCCTTCACGCGCGCGCAACTGTGGCGCGGCCTGATGCAGCGGGTGAAAGCGCCCCAGCGCTTCCCGAACGGGCCCGAGGGGTGTGACTGGCACGAGCCGGCGGCCGGCGTGATCGCGCGCACCCTGCGCTTCGGGCCCCACACGCTGACGGACCGGGTGCAGCTGGACGCCGAGGAGAGCCTGGTGTTCACCCCCGAAGCCCACGGCGAAACGGCCCCCATCCGCCTGACCATCCGCATCGAAGAGCCCCAGCCCCGCCAGATGGTGCTGCGCTTCATCTACGAGGCCCTGGCCGAGCAGACCCAGGAAGAGGCGTACTACAACGACTACCGCCACAGCGCCTGGTTGCACAACGACCGCGACATGGTCATCACCTTGCGCGAGTGGCTGGAAACGGGCCAGCTCAACCCGCTGTCGAGCTGAGTCCGGCCCCTTGCCCGTCATCGGCCCGTGTCCAGCACCGGCGCAGGCAATGCAGGGGCGCGGCGTCCGTCGCGCGGGGTGGCCGCGGCCGCACGCAGGGCCGGCGCACGGGCGGCCATCTCGGCGGCCCCTTCGCCCAGCCCGCGCACCACGCACACGGCGGCCGGCCCGCAGGCCGCAAAGCGGGCCACGTCCTGCGGTGTGAGCAGCCCGCCGATCGCCACCACGGGGGCCGGGCTGTGCGCCACCCACCAACGCAGGTTGTGCTCGCCCTGAGGGCGCCAGGGCATGTCCTTCGTGGTGGTGGGCATCACCGGGCCGCAGGCGATCAGGCTGGCACCGCAGCCGGCGGCACGCGCCAGTTCCCACAGGCTGTGTGAGCTCAGTCCCAGCATGACCCGGTCGCGCTCGGCCAGCAGCATGGCCTTGTCTGCGGCGTTCAGGGCCAGCAGGTCTTCCTGGCCCAGGTGCAGGCCCAGCCGGAAGCCGGGCTCGGCCGAGACGCGCGGGGGCAGGGCGAGCGCGTCGCGCCAGTGGTCGTTGACGAAGAGCTGCGCACCCCGCTCGGCGCAGAGGCTCAGGCTGTGAGCCAGATGGGCATCCAGACCCTCGTGCGGCTTGTGTCGCAGCTGCACCAGCCGCAAGCCGGCATTCAGGGCGTGCCCCAGTTCCTGGCTGTCGGGCAGGATGCCGTAGAGGCCGTCGCAGGGCGCGCGAAACGGTGCAAACAGCGGGGCAGGGCGCGGGCGCGGGGGGGGCTGGCCAGCGGGCTGGCCGTGGCTCAGCTGCCAGGGCAGTTCGTCGCCCAGGCCCAGCCACGGCAGGCGGGCACGTCCCGGCTTCGCAAAGCCGGCGCGGGCCTTCACGGGGCCTGCGCCCCGCCCGGCTGCGTGCGAGGCCGCCAGGGCGTCGCGCGTCAGCATGTGGGCCAGCACGATGGCATCGGCTTCGACATGGCCGAGTGCCCATGCGGCCGCCACGCCGGTGGCAAAGGTGCAGCCCGTGCCGTGGTGGTGCGGCGTGTCGATCCGGGGGGCGCACAGCCAGCCGTGGGCCTGTACCGAGGCGAGCCAGTCCAGGCACCAGCCGGGGTGGCTGTCATCCGCTGCATGGGGCGGGGCGTCGCCTCCGGTGATCACCACACTGCGGGCGCCCAGGCCCATGAGCCCGACGGCCAGTGCCGGCAGTTCCTGCCGTGAGCCCGAGTGCCCGCCCTGCTGCTTCAGCAGCCGGCGCGCTTCAGCCCGGTTGGGTGTCACCACCGTGGCCCTCGGCAGCAGCCACTGCCGATAGGCCTCGAGCACGGCCTCGGTGCTGAACGGCACACCGCCTGCCGAGGCGCCGAGCACCGGGTCGACGACCAGGGCCAGTTGCCGATGCGGGTCGGCGCCAGGTGGTGTCTGGGCGCGGAAGTGATCCACCCAGCGCGCCACGGCCTGCACGGCGGCCACGCTGCCCAGCAGCCCGGTCTTGATGACGCGGGGCGGCAGGTCTTCGGCCAGCGCGGCCAGCTGCGCGTGCAGCTGCTCGGGCGGCACGGAAAACAGCGCGGTCACGCCTTGCGAATGCTGCGCCGTCAGCACGGCCGCCACCGGGCACAGGTGCACGCCGAGCGCATCGGCTGCGCGCTGATCGGCGCTCAGGCCGGCACCGCCGG
Organism: Aquabacterium olei; assembly: GCF_003100395.1. Taxonomy (NCBI): domain Bacteria; kingdom Pseudomonadati; phylum Pseudomonadota; class Betaproteobacteria; order Burkholderiales; family Sphaerotilaceae; genus Aquabacterium; species Aquabacterium olei. The sequence goes on along the minus strand of NZ_CP029210.1, from coordinate 3,437,019 downwards.
CGGGGTCCAGGCCAGCGATGCTCCAGACGACGGGACGTGCCGCTGCCGTGGGGGTCGAGTCGAGGGTCACAGCAGCACGAAAGGTTGTCCGCCCACGGGCGTGGTGGCGATCGCCACGTCGCTGGTGGCCATCAGCCCGGCGCGGAAGCCGGCGCGGCCACCGGCCACGGCGTCACGGAAAGCCGCGGCCATGCCCACCGGATCGCGCGATTGCGACACGGCCGAGTTCAACAGCACCGCATCGAACCCGAGCTCCAGGGCAGCGGCCGCGTGCGACGGGGCGCCCAGTCCGGCATCGACGATCAACGTGACACCGGGCAGCCGGGCGCGCAGCGTGCGCAAGGCCCACGGATTGAGCAGGCCGAGGCCCGAGCCGATCGGCGCGGCCCACGGCATCAGCACGCGGCAGCCCGCGTCCACCAGCCGCTGGCCGCTCACCAGGTCGTCGGTGCAGTAGGGCAGCACCTCGAAGCCGTCGGCCACGAGTTGGCGCGCCGCGTCGACCAGCTCGAAGGGGTCGGGCTGCAGGGTCTGTTCGTCGCCCACCACCTCCAGCTTGATCCAGTGCGTGCCGAGCAGCTCGCGCGCCATGTGGGCCAGGGTGACGGCCTCACGGGCGCTGCGGCAACCGGCGGTGTTGGGCAGCAGATGGGCACCGCGGGCGCGGGCCGTGTCGCGGATGATCTGCACAAAGCCGTTGTCGCCACCGCCCGGCAGGGCCAGCGTGCGCTTGAGGCCCAGTGTCAGCACCTGGCTGCCCGAGGCCACGATGGCGTCCTGCAAGGCCTGTGGTGAGGGGTAGCCGGCTGTGCCGAGCAGAAAGCGGCTGTGCAGCACCGTGTCGCCGATGCGCCAGGTGTCGTCAGGTGGGGTGGTGGGGTTCGGGGGGAGCATGGTCAGCCTCCGGTGATCGGGGAGAAGCACAGCACGGCATCGCCGTCGGCCAGGACATGGCGGGCGCGGGCGTCGCGCGGGACGAAGCCGCCGTTGACGGCGGTGGCCACGCTGGCCGGGTCGCGGTCAGTGCCCGCCAGCACGAGGTCGACCGCATCGGCCAGCGTGCTGCCTGCCCGCAGCGTCAGCGGGCCGCGGTCGGTGTGGATGGTCAGTTCATCTGAGTGGCTCATCACATGATCCTGTCGGGTGAAGGGGTGTCGTCCACCGGCAGAGGCGGGCATCCCATCTGGGCCAGGGCGTCGTCCACCACCGACGGGGCCAGCAGCCAGCCGTGGCGGTACAGACCGTTGAGCCGCACCAGCCCGTCTCGCACCTGCACCTCGGGGCGGTTGTCCGGCAGGGCGGGGCGCAGGTTGGTGTCCAGCCGCAGGATGCGGGCCTCGGCCAGCGCGGGGATCACGCTGTGCGCGGCGGCCATCAGTTCGACTGCCGTGCGCAGCGACATCGGCGAGCGGTCTTCCGTTTCCAGCTCGCTCGCGCCGACCAGCACGCGCTCGCCCGGCCTCGGCACGATGTAGACCCGGTGGCGAGGGTGCAGCAGGCGCACCGGCCGTTGCAGCCCCAGGCCAGGGGCGTGCAGCCACACCACTTCGCCGCGCACCCCGCGCACGGGCAGTGCCGGCCGGGCCCCGGTGCCGCGTGCATCGATGACCAGATCGAAGCGGTGCACGGTGCCGTCTGCCAGGTGCAGGGCGCCCGGCTCGACACGGGCCACCGGCATCCGCCATTGCCAGCGCACGGCCGCCGCATCGTCGTGCAACGCCTGCATCATGGCCACGGTGTCGAGGTGCCCCTCGCCCGGCAGCCACCACGCATGCAGCGGGCCGCTGCTGCCATGCAGGCCGGGCTCGAGCTCCGCGAGCGCCGTGGCGCCGAGCGGCTTCGGCAGCGCCCATGCCGGTTGCCCGGGCATGGGCTGGTCCAGCCGGGCCAGCACGCGCCGCGCCGCGCCCAGGTCGGGCCCGTGGGCCACCATCAGGCTGCCCAGCCGGGCCATGTGCGGCGCGGGCTGCACCCGCCGGCCCAGCTCGGCGGACACCGCGGCCCACCGCGGAATGCTGTGCCAGCCGCGGCCCGCCACATCGGGCTCGGCGGCGTCCAGTTCGGCCAGCGGGCTGAGCATGCCCGCGGCGGTGAAGCCCGCCGCGCCGCGTCCGTCGAATGCCGGCAGGGGGGCGTCAGCCGGGTCGAACACGCTCACGTCATGAGCCAGCCGTGACAGGTGCCACGCCAGCAGCCGGCCCAGCACGCCGGCGCCGGCAATGCCGATGCGCTGGCCCGGCGCCAAGGGGGATGAGGACATTGCAAGACCTCGCTGTCAGGCCTGCGGCTTGATCGGGATGTAGAGTTCGCCGCCCACCTGCTTGAACTCCTGCGATTTGGCTGCCATGCCCTGCGCGAGCGCGTCGGTTTCGCCCACGCCCTGCGCCGCGGCAAAGTCCCGCACCTCCTGCGTGATCTTCATCGAGCAGAACTTCGGCCCGCACATCGAGCAGAAGTGCGCCACCTTGGCCGCGTCCTTGGGCAGCGTTTCGTCGTGGAAGTCGCGTGCCGTTTCGGGGTCCAGGCCCAGGTTGAACTGGTCCTGCCAGCGGAAGTCGAAGCGCGCCTGCGAGAGCGCGTCGTCGCGTGCCCGCGCGCCCGGATGGCCCTTGGCCACGTCGGCCGCATGCGCCGCGATCTTGTAGGCGATCAGCCCCTGCTTCACATCGTCGCGGTTGGGCAGGCCCAGGTGCTCCTTGGGCGTCACGTAGCACAGCATGGCCGTGCCCATCCAGCCGATCATGGCCGCGCCAATGGCCGAGGCAATGTGGTCGTAGCCCGGCGCGATGTCGATCGTCAGCGGGCCCAGCGTGTAGAAGGGCGCCTCGGCGCAGTGCTTGAGCTGCTCGTCCATGTTGGCCTGGATCATGTGCATCGGCACGTGGCCCGGGCCCTCGATGATCGTCTGCACATCGTGCTTCCACGCAATCTGCGTCAGCTCGCCCAGTGTCTTCAGCTCGGCGAACTGCGCCTCGTCGTTCGCGTCGCTCAGGCAGCCGGGGCGCAGCCCATCGCCCAGCGAGAACGTCACGTCGTACGCCTTCATGATCTCGCAGATCTCTTCGAAGCGCGTGTACAGGAAGTTTTCCTGATGGTGGGCGATGCACCACTTGGCCAGGATCGAGCCGCCGCGCGAGACGATGCCGGTGCGACGCTTGGCCGTCATCGGGATGTGGTGCAGGCGCAGGCCGGCGTGGATGGTGAAGTAGTCCACGCCCTGTTCGGCCTGCTCGATCAGCGTGTCACGGAAGATCTCCCATGTGAGGTCTTCGGCCACACCGCCCACCTTCTCCAGCGCCTGGTAGATGGGCACGGTGCCGATGGGCACGGGGCTGTTGCGCACGATCCAGTCGCGCGTGGTGTGGATGTGTTTGCCGGTGGACAGGTCCATCACGGTGTCGCCGCCCCAGCGGATCGACCACACCAGCTTCTCCACTTCTTCTTCGATCGACGAGGTCACGGCGCTGTTGCCGATGTTCGCGTTGATCTTCACCAGGAAGTTGCGGCCGATGATCATCGGCTCCAGCTCGGTGTGGTTGATGTTGGCGGGGATCACGGCGCGGCCACGGGCCACCTCGTCGCGCACGAATTCGGGTGTGATCTCACGCGGAATCATGGCGCCCATCGGGTTGCCACGCAGGCGGGCCTCGCGCTCGGCGTCGGCGCCGTACTTGCTGCGCCAGTCTTCGGCCAGGTCCAGTCGACGCTGGTTCTCGCGCAGGGCCACGAATTCCATTTCGGGCGTGATGATGCCGCGGCGCGCATAGTGCATCTGAGACACGTTGTGGCCGGCCTTGGCGCGGCGCGGCTGGCGCTGCAGACCCGCGGCGGCCTCGCGCAGGGCGGCCATGCGGGCGTCGTGGCGCTCGCCGGGCAGCAGTCCGTCGTCCATGGCCTGCACGCTGCGGCCGGCATACAGCTCGGTGTCGCCGCGGGCCACCACGGCGGCCTCCCGCACGGGCGGCAGGCCCTTCGTCACGTCGATGGCCACGGCGGGGTCGGTGTAGGGGCCGGAGCAGTCGTACAGCGTGACCGCTTCGCCGTTGGTGAGCGAGACCTCACGCATGGGAACACGCACGCCCGGGTGACTGCCCTCCACGTAGACCTTGCGGGAGGCCGGCAAGGGCTCACGCGTCAGGCGGGTGAGCTCGTTCAGGGTGTCGAGGGCGACGGCAGGATCGGGGGCATTCATGGGCGGCTCCTTGAAGCAGGTGTGGTGACACGTGCTCCGAGGGCGCCCGACAGGCCACGCAAGGAGGGAGGACGAGGGCAGCGCGCGTTCTTCAGCCTGACGGCGCGCGGCCGTCATCTGAAGCCGCGCCCACCCAGGTCGCCATGCGGCCTCGACAGGACAGCTCTTCTTTCGCCGGTATGAACCGGATCAAGTTCAACGGGTTCGGTAATCCATCTCAGCGCCGCACGTGGATTTCACATGTGGCACACCCCGGAGCAGCTTGCAGTTTAGCGCGCTGCCGGGCGAATGGACAAGGGGGCGTCAGGGGCGGACGCGTGACTCGAAAGGCTGGCCGATCGGCATGGTCGGCAGGCGGTCGGCCGTGTGGGCGGCGCCCAGGCGCACGGGGGCGGGCCACGACGACAGGGTCGCGCGTGCGACGGGTCGGCTGTCGGCCGGAGCCTGGGCCTGCTGTGCCTGAGGCTGACCAGAGAGCGGCGCGGTGCGCGTGCCGTCGGTTCCGACCAGACTGAGCACGACCGCAAGCGGGGCGATGGCGTACAGCGTTTTCATGACGGGGCCTGGGTGCCTGGGTTTGTGTTGTTGGAGCCCAGTTTAGGCAGCGCTGCGCCTGGCCACATCCCCCGGCACAGGGGGCCTCCCTAGTGCGGGGGGGATGGTGGGCGCGGATGCACGCGCACCACACGGTGGTCCCGCGCGGGGGGCGAGCTGTCGCCGCCGCATTGACCGCAGCCGGCGCCGCACGACGTGGCAGGCGAGCCACAGTCTTCTCCCTTCTGGCGTGTGGCCGGACGCCAGCGGGCAGGCCACCAGCGCCGCAGCAGCCAGGCCAGGGCGACCAGGCCGATCAGAAGGGTGAGGAGGTCCTGCAGCATGCCGGTGTCCTTACTGGAGCCACCAGCCGGCCACCCGGTAGACGATGAAACACGCCACATAAGCCAGCGTGAACAGGTAGCCCGCCATCAACAGCGGTACCTTCCAGCCGTTGGTCTCGCGGCGCACCACCATCAGCGTCGGCAGGCACTGGGGCGCGTACACATACCAGGTCAGCAGCGACAGCGCGGTCGGCAGGCTCCAGGTCTGGCTCAGCAGCCCGGCCAGCGCGCCCGACAGCTCGTCGCCGCTCTGCGACAGGCTGTAGACCGTGCCCAGCGCCGCCACGGCCACTTCGCGGGCCGCCATGCCGGGCACCAGCGCAATGCAGATCTGCCACGTGAAGCCGATCGGGGCGAAGACCACTTCGAGCGCGCGGCCGATCATGCCGGCAACGCTGTACTGGATGGCGGGGCCGGTGGCGCCGTCGGGCGGCGAGGGGAAGTTCGACAGGAACCACAGCATCACCATCAGCGACAGGATGGTGGTGCCCACGCGGCGCACGAAGGTGCTGGCGCGCTCCCACAGGCCCAGCAACAGGTCGCGCCAGTGGGGCCAGTGGTAATCCGGCAGCTCCATCAGCAGAGGCTGGCTGGCGCCCTGCTTGAGCACGCGCTTGAGCACGAGCGCCACGATCATGGCCGAGACGATGCCCGCCATGTACAGGCCAAACAGCACCAGCCCCTGCAGGTTGAAGACGCCGCCCACGGTGCGCGAGGGCACGAAGGCTGCGATCAGCAGCGCGTACACCGGCAGGCGCGCCGAGCACGTCATCAGTGGCGCGATCAGGATGGTGACCAGCCGGTCGCGCGGCTGCCCGATGGTGCGGGTGGCCATGATGCCGGGGATGGCGCAGGCAAAGCTCGACAGCAGCGGGATGAAGGCCCGGCCCGACAGCCCGACGCTGCCCATGATGCGGTCGAGCAGGAAGGCGGCGCGGGGCAGGTAGCCTGAATCTTCCAGCGCGAGGATGAAGGCGAACAGGATGACGATTTGCGGCAGGAAGACGAGCACCCCGCCCGCGCCGGCAATGATGCCGTCGACCAGCAGGCTGCGCAGCATGCCGTCGGCCATGCGGGCCTGCACCTGCTCGCCGATCCACGACACGCCGGCGTCGATGAGGTCCATGGGCGTGGCAGCCCACGTGAACACCGCCTGGAACACCAGAAACATCAGCACCGCCAGGATGACCGGGCCGAGCAGCGGATGCAGCACGTAACGGTCGAGCGTGGCGGTGAAGTGCGAGGCGTGCGGCGGCGTGTGGACGCAATCGGCCAGCAACTGCCCGACGCGCTGGTGGGTCTGCTCGACCGGGGTCTCGGCGATGCGGCCCATGGGGCGCGGTGCGGCAGGCGGCTGCAGGCGGGCCCAGTCCAGTGCATCCAGCTGATTCAGCAGGGCCTGCTCGCCCCCGGCGCGCACGGCCACGGCCTCCACCACCGGGATGCCCAAGCCCTGTTGCAGGCGGGCGGTGTCGATGCGGATGCCGCGGCGCGTGGCCTCGTCCATCATGTTGATGACCAGCACCATGGGCACGCCCAGGGTCTGGAGTTCGAGCACCATGCGCAGGTTCAGGCGCAGGTTGGTGGCATCGACCACGCACACCAGGCCCACCGGGGCCGATTCGCCTTCGCGCACGCCGGCGATCACATCCCGGGTGATGGCTTCATCGGGGGTGGCGGCCAGCAGGCTGTAGGCACCGGGCAGGTCGAGCAGGCGCCAGGTCTGGCCCCGGGGCGAGATGAACTGGCCTTCCTTGCGCTCGACCGTCACACCGGCGTAGTTGCCGACCTTCTGGCGCGCGCCGGTGAGGCGGTTGAACAGCGCGGTCTTGCCGCAGTTGGGGTTGCCGACCAGGGCGATGAGCGGGGTCGGGGACGCGGTGGGGGCCGCTGCCGCCATGAATGAAGCTCCTGCGTACTGCGCGCTGAGGGGATCGGTGAGGGCGCCGCGTCAGGCGGACACGACCTCGATGAGGGAGGATTCGAGGCGGCGCATGGCGAAGGTACTGGTGCCCACGCGCACCGCCAGCGGGCCGCGCCCGGCAAAGACGCGGCGCAGGACCTGCACCCGCTCACCCGGCACGAAACCCAGTTCCATGAGCCGGCGCTTGAGTGCGCCCCCGTCGTGCCGCGCACAGTGCACCTCGCGGATGGTGGCCACCGTGCGGACCGGCAACTGGTCCAGCGTGAGACCCGTGTCGGGGTGCGCCGAGGGGGCAGGCATGCGGCCGAGGTGGGGGGCGTGGGCGACGGTCATGGCCCATTCTAGGTTCAAATGCGAACCATTCGCAATTCACGGGGCTTGATCCGCATCAGGCTGAACCGATGTTGCCGGACCCGCTCACGTCGGGGGCGGACCGCCGAACCCGGGGAGCACACCCCTGCGAGGGGCAATTGCTCATCCAGCGCTTGCAGACCAATTTGCATGTCCTTGATTTTGAAGGACTTTTTTTTCGACCCGGCGTCCGAAAAACACGCGTAAGTCTTTGATTTCATTGGCGTTTTTTTTGTTTCATCCCTTGTTCCAGGGGTGTGGATCGAGTAAAGTGGGATGAAGTGCACTTTTGTGGGGTTTTGTGGTGAATGTGGTCTTTCAGGGGGCTTCAGCGTTGTCGCTGGACGCGAAGGGGCGGATGGCCGTCCCTGCGCGCCATCGTGACGCCCTGTCCGCCCTGTGCAGCGGCCAGCTCACCATCACCAAGAACCCCGACGGCTGTCTGATGGTCTTCCCGCGTCCGGCGTGGGAGGCCTTCCGCGACAAGGTCGCCGCGCTGCCCATGTCGGCGGCGGGCTGGAAGCGGATCTTTCTGGGCAACGCCATGGACGTCGAGGTCGACAGCGCCGCGCGCGTGCTGATCTCACCCGAGCTGCGTGCCGCCGCCGGCATCACGAAGGATGTGATGCTGCTGGGCATGGGCAGCCACTTCGAGCTGTGGGATGCGGACCGCTACGCCGCGCATGAAGCCGAGGTCATGGCCCAGCCCATGCCCGATGCGCTCCAGGACTTCACCTTCTGACCGCCGCCATGACCACGGGGAGCGCCACCTGGACGCACCGCACCGTGCTGCTGCACGAGGCGGTTGAAGGCCTTTGGGATGCCGAGACCGGCCCGCAGCCGGAGGGCGTCTATGTGGATGCCACCTTCGGCCGTGGCGGCCACTCGCGTCTGCTGCTGTCGAAGCTGGGCCCGCAGGCCCGGCTGCTGGCGCTGGACCGCGACCTGGACGCCATCGCCCACGCCACCCAGGGGCCGGACGCCATCACCGACCCCCGCTTCACCATCGTGCACGCGCCGTTCTCGTCGTGGGCCGAGGTGGTGGCGCAGCAGGGCCTCGGTCCGGTGGCCGGCCTGCTGATGGACATCGGCGTGTCGTCGCCGCAGATCGACAACCCCGCGCGCGGGTTCAGCTTCCGCTTCGATGCGCCGCTGGACATGCGCATGGACACCACGCAGGGCGAGAGCGCCGCCGATTACCTGGCGCGCGCCGCCTTCGAGGAGCTGGCCGATGTCATCCGCACCTATGGAGAAGAACGGTTTGCTGGGGCCATTGCAAAGGCGCTTGTCGCTCGCCGCGAGGCGGGACAGCCTGTGCGCACCACCGGCGAGCTGCAGGCGGTCGTGGCTCGTGCGGTCAAGACCCGTGAACCCGGGCAGGATCCCGCCACACGCACCTTCCAGGCTCTTCGGATTCACGTCAACCGAGAACTGGGCGAGCTGGAAGACGCTCTGGAGTCGAGCCTGAAGATGCTGGCGCCGGGCGGTCACCTGGCGGTGATCAGCTTCCACTCGCTGGAAGACCGCATCGTCAAGACCTTCATCGCGCGCCACAGTCGCGAAGAGGTCGACCGCCGCGTGCCATTTGCCCAGCCCCGCCCGCTGTTGCTGGAATCGCTGGGGCGCATCAAGCCGTCCGAGGCCGAAGTGGCGGCCAACCCGCGCTCGCGCTCGGCCGTGCTGCGCGTGGCCCGCCGCACCGACGTGCCGTGGTCGGCGGAGCTGGTGGCCGCGGCTGGCGGACCGGGCGCGAAACCGTCGGGCAAGGGTGGCCGGGGTGGCGCGAAAGGGGGCCGCCGGTGATGGTGCGCCTCAACATCGTGCTCGCCATTCTGCTGCTGGCCAGCTGCGTGTGGCTGATCCGTTCGAGCAACGACGCGCGCCGCCTGTTTGCCGACCTGGAGAAGGCCAAGGCCCAGTCGCACGAACTGCAGATCGATTACGAGCGCCTGCAGCTCGACAAGCGCGCCCAGGCCACGCCGCTGCGCGTTGAAAAGCTCGCGCGCGAGAAGCTGAAGATGTTCAACAACAACCCGGCGGTGACGCACTACGTTGCCACCGGGGCTCCGGCCGCATCGGGGGCGCAGCCATGAGCCGCGTGCGCGACCTGCTGCGCCGTCTGGTGGGGCGGCCCCGTCGTCAGGGCGCGGCCGGCATGCCAACCGTCCGTTACGCGACCAGTCCGCTGCTGGCTTCGCGCACGCCGCCGTGGCGCGTCAAGTTCCTGATCGGGGGCATCGGGCTGGGCTTTGCCGTGCTGATCGGCCGGGCCGCCTGGATCCAGATCATCCACAACGACTTCTACCTGCAGCAGGGCGCGAGCCGCTACGAGCGCCGCATCGCGCTGCCGGCCAGCCGCGGGCGCATCGTGGATCGCCACGGCGAGCTGCTGGCGTCCAGCGTGCCGTCGCCGTCGCTGTGGGCGATCCCCAAGGATCTGGTGGCCTCCCCCGAGGACCTGCAGTCCCTGGCCAGGCTGATCGACATGCGGCCCCAGGACCTGAAGAAGCGCCTGGCGTCGAACCCGAATTTCGTCTGGCTGCGTCGGCAGGTGCCTGACGACGTGGCGCAGAAGGTGGCCGCGCTCAAGATCAAGGGCGTGCACGAACTGCGTGAGTCGCGTCGTCAGTACCCCGAGGGCGAGTCCGCGGCGCACATCGTCGGCTTCACCAACATCGAGGACCAGGGCCAGGAAGGCATCGAACTGGCCTACCAGAAGCAGCTGGCCGGCCGCGACGGCGCCCGCCATGTGCTGAAGGACCGACTGGGCCGCGTGGTCGAGTCGGTGGGCGACCTCGTGCCCGCAGAGGACGGCCAGCCCGTGCAGCTGTCCATCGACGCCAAGATCCAGTTCTACGCCTACCAGCGCATTCGCGATGCCGTCGCCCAGCACAAGGCCAAGGCGGGCAGCGTGGTGGTGCTCGATGCTGTCACGGGCGAGGTGCTGGCGCTGGCCAACGTGCCCAGCTACACGCCCGAAGACCGCCGCAACCTGACCGGCGCGCAGTTGCGCAACCGTGCGCTGACCGACACCTTCGAGCCGGGCTCGACCATGAAGCCGCTGATTGCAGCGCTGGCCATCGAGACCCGCCGTGTGCGCCCCGAAACCATCATCGCCACGGCGCCGGGCCGCATGACGATCGACGGCTCGACCATTTCCGACTCGCACGCGCATGGCGACCTGACGGTGGCCGAGGTCATCCAGAAGTCCAGCAACGTGGGCACGGCCAAGATGGCCTTGCAGATGCAGCCGCGCGAGATGTGGGAGATGTACTCGGCCGTGGGCCTGGGGCAGAAGCCGCAGATCGGCTTCCCGGGTGTGGTCACCGGGCGCCTGCGCCCGCACAAGAGCTGGCGTCGCATCGAGCAGGTCACCATGAGCTACGGCTACGGCCTGTCGGCCAGCCTGTTCCAGCTGGCGCAGGCCTACACGATCTTCGCGACCGACGGCGAACTGATTCCGATGACGCTGCTCAAGCGCGATGGACCGGACGCGCCACCGCGCAAGCTCGCCGAGCAGGGCGGGCCACCGACGCTGGCCTTCAAGACGGCCTTCAGGCCGGGTGAGGGGGGCGGCGAACCGGACGCCCGGCCTGCCGATGCCGAGCCCATTCCCGTGCGCGGCCAGCGCGTGATCTCGCCCGCCACTGCGCGGGCGGTTCGCCAGATGCTGCAGCTTGCGACGGGCCCCGGCGGCACCGCGCCCAAGGCACAGACCATGGGCTACAGCGTGGGCGGCAAGACCGGTACGGCGCACAAGCAGGAAGGCAAGGGCTACTCGGGCAACAAGTACCGATCGTGGTTTGTCGGCATTGCGCCGATCAGCAAGCCGCGCATCGTGGTGGCCGTCATGGTCGACGAGCCGAGCGCTGGCGTGTACTTCGGTGGCCTGGTGGCCGCGCCCGTGTTCAGCCAGGTTGTCCAGCAGACGCTGCACCGGTTGGGCGTGATGCCCGACCAGCACGTCGAACCGCAGATCATTTCGGCGCAGCCCGCCGAGCAGGAGAGCTTCTGATGGCGGCCAGCCTGCACACCCTGCACACCACCGCCGACGCACTGGCCTGGCTACGCCAGCAGGGCGTGGCTGAGCTCACCGTGGACAGCCGGAAGGTGGGCGCCATGGCCTCGCAAGGCGTGTGCTTCATCGCCTGGCCGGGCGCCGCGCGCGATGGCCGCAGCTTCGTGGCGCAGGCGCTGGCCGATGGCGCACGCGCCTGCCTGGTCGAAGCCGACGGGGCAGAGGCCTTCGGCTTCGACGATGCCCGCGTGGCCGCCGTGCCGGGCCTGAAAGCCCGCAGCGCCGAGATCGCCCACGGCTTCCATGGCGAGCCCAGCGCCCGCCTGCAGGTGGTGGCCGTCACAGGCACCAACGGCAAGACCTCGACGTCGTGGTGGACGGCCCAGGCCCTGGCCGCGCTCGGCCGCGGCTGCGGCGTGATCGGCACGCTGGGCGTGGGCCAACCGGGCGGCGCGGGCTTCACGCCCACCGGCCTCACCACACCCGACCCGGTCACGCTGCATGCCACCTTCCGGGCCTTCGCTGAAGCGGGGCTGCAGGCCGCGGCCATCGAGGCCTCTTCCATTGGCATCGAAGAGCTGCGCCTGCACGCCACGCACATCGCGGTGGCCCAGTTCACCAACTTCACGCAGGACCACCTGGACTACCACGGCAGCATGGCCGCCTATTGGCAGGCCAAGCGCGCGTTGTTCGACTGGCCGGGCCTGCAGGCCGCCGTGGTCAACCTCGACGACCCGATGGGCGCCGGCCTGTGTGCCCACGCGCGTTCGCGCGGCCTGGCCGTGTGGTCGTATGGCGTCGACACGCCGGCCCGTCTGCAGGCGCAGCAGGTGCGCCACGAAGCCATGGGCATCGCCTTCACGCTGGTGGAGCACACCGACACCGGCCTGGCCGAGCTGAGCCGCATTGACCTGCAGGCGCCGGTGATCGGGCGCTTCAATGTGTCCAACCTGCTCGCGGTGGTCGGCGCCCTGCGCGCCCTGGGCGTGCCGCTGCCCGAGGCCGCCGCGGCCTGCCGCGGGCTGCACGCCGTGCCGGGGCGCATGGACCTGGTGGCCGTGCCGCCCGCGCTGGCCACCATGCTGCCACTGGCCGTGGTCGACTACGCCCACACCCCGGACGCCCTGCAGAAGGCGCTCGAAGCGCTGCGCCCCGTGGCCGAGGCCCGCGGGGGGCGCCTGTGGTGCGTGTTCGGCTGCGGCGGCAACCGTGACCCGATCAAGCGCCCGCTGATGGGCGGCATCGCCGACCAGCTGGCCGACCACGTGGTGCTGACCAGCGACAACCCGCGTCACGAAGACCCGCATGCCATCCTGGCGCAGGTGCAGGCCGGCGTGCAGGGACGGGCGCGGCTGGCCGTGGTGGCCGATCGCCGCGAGGCCATTGCCCAGGCCCTGGCCGATGCCGAGCCACGCGATGTCGTGCTGATCGCCGGCAAGGGCCATGAGGACTACCAGGAGATTGCGGGCGTGCGCTCGCCGTTCTCCGACGTGGAAGAAGCCCGTGCCGCCCTCGCGCAGCGGGCCGATCTGGCTGCCATGGGAGGCGCCGCATGAACCGCACACCGATGATGACCCTGGGTCTGGCGCACGCGCTGCTGCCGGGCTCGGTCCTGCACGGCGATCCGGCCACGCCGATGGCCCGCGTGCACACCGACACCCGCACCCTGCAGGCCGGCGACCTGTTCGTGGCCCTGCGCGGTGAGCGCTTCGACGCCCACGATTTCCTGCCCCAGGCGGCGGCCTCAGGGGCGGTGGCCGTGCTGGCCCAGCATGGCATAGACACCTGCGGCCTGCCGGGTCTCACCGTGCCGGATACGCGTGCCGCGCTCGGCTGGCTGGCGTCGGGTTGGCGCGCGCGCTTCGATATCCCGCTGATCGGCGTGACCGGCAGCAACGGCAAGACCACCGTCACGCAGATGGTGGCTGCCATCCTGCGCGCCTGGATGCAGGACGTGGCCGGCACGCCCGAGGCCGCGCTGGCCACGCAGGGCAACTTCAACAACGACATCGGCGTGCCGCTGACGCTGCTGCGCCTGCGCGAGGGCGTGCACCGTTGCGCCGTCGTCGAGCTGGGCATGAACCACCCCGGCGAGATCGCCCAGCTGAGCGCCATGGCCGCGCCCACGGTGGGGCTGGTCAACAACGCCCAGCGCGAGCACCAGGAGTTCATGCACACCGTGGAGGCCGTGGCGCGCGAGAACGGCGCCGTGCTGCAGTCGCTGTCGCGCAGCGGCGTGGCCGTGTTCCCGGCGGACGACGACCACACCGCGATCTGGCGCGAGCTGGCCCAGGGCCGCCGCAAGCTTGAATTCGCCACCCATGGCGTGGCGGCCGTCACAGGCCACACGCACTGGGTCAGCGACGACCATCCCCATTGGGCCCTGACCCTGCGCACCCCGCAGGGCGAGGCCGCGCTGGCCCTGCACATGGCCGGCGCCCACAACGTCCGCAACGCGCTGGCGGCCACCGCCGCGGCGCTGGGTGCGGGCGTGCCGCTGGCCGCCATCGTGGCCGGCCTCACCGCGTTCGAGCCCGTCAAGGGCCGCTCCCAGCTCAAGCGCGTGGCCTTTGCCGGGCGCACGCTCACGCTGGTGGACGACAGCTACAACGCCAACCCCGACTCCGTGCGTGCCGCCATCGACATGCTGGCCGGGCTGCCCGGCCCGCACTGGCTGGTGCTGGGCGACATGGGCGAGGTCGGCGACCAGGGGCCCGCCTTCCATGCGGAAGTGGGGGCCTATGCCCGCGAACGCGGCATCGACCATGTCTGGACAGCCGGCACGCTGTGCGCCCATGCGGCGCAGGCGGTCGGTGCGTCTGCCCGTCATTTCGCCAGCGCCGCCGACATCGTCGCCGCGCTGGCCAGCCCGCAGGCCGCGCCCGATGCGGCCTCGGTGCTCGTCAAAGGTTCTCGCTTCATGAAGATGGAACAAGTCGTCACCTGCCTGTCCGGAGGTGCGCATGCTGCTTAGTCTGGCCCTGTGGCTGCAGGGGTTGAACCCCGACTGGGGCTTCCTGCGGGTCTTCCAGTACCTGACCTTCCGTGCCGTGATGGCCGCCATGACGGCGCTGCTCATCGGCCTGGTGCTGGGTCCGTTCGTCATCCGCAAGCTCACCGAGCTCAAGATCGGCCAGCCGATTCGCGAATACGGCGTGCAGGCCCACCTCGCCAAGCGCGGCACGCCGACGATGGGCGGCGCGCTCATCCTGCTGTCGCTGGGCATCTCGACCATGCTGTGGTTCGACTGGGCCAACCGCTTCGTCTGGATCGTGATGATCGTGACGCTGGGCTTCGGTGCCATCGGCTGGGTCGATGACTGGCGCAAGGTGGTCTTGAAAGACCCAGAAGGCATGCCTTCGGGTCAGAAGTACTTCTGGCAGTCCATCATCGGGCTGATCGCGGCGCTGTACCTCGCGTTCAACGTGTCCGAGGTCAACACGCTGCGCGTGATCCAGCTCTTCATCGACTGGGTGGCCTCGGGCTTCTCGGCCGACCTGCCGCCCAAGGCCGACCTGATCGTGCCCTTCTTCAAGACGGTGAGCTACCCGCTGGGCGTCTGGGGCTTCATCGTGCTGACCTACATCGTCATCGTGGGCACCAGCAACGCGGTGAACCTGACCGACGGCCTGGACGGCCTGGCCATCATGCCGGTCGTGATGGTGTCGGCGGCGCTCGGCATCTTTGCCTATGTGACCGGCAACGCCGTGTTCGCCAAGTACCTGCTGCTGCCGCACATTCCCGGCGCGGGCGAGCTGCTGATCTTCTGTGCCGCCATGTCGGGTGCAGGCCTGGCCTTTCTGTGGTTCAACGCCTACCCGGCCCAGGTCTTCATGGGCGACGTGGGCGCGCTCGCGCTGGGCGGCGCGTTGGGCACCATCGCCGTCATCGTGCGGCAGGAAATCGTGCTGGCCTTCATGGGCGGGGTGTTCGTGCTCGAGGCCCTCTCCGTCATGGTGCAGGTCAGCTACTTCAAGTACACGAAGAAGAAGTACGGCGAAGGCCGCCGAATTCTGCTGATGGCGCCGCTGCACCACCACTTCGAAAAATCTGGCTGGAAGGAAACGCAGGTCGTGGTCCGCTTCTGGATCATCACGATGCTGCTGTGCCTGCTGGGCCTGTCGTCGCTGAAGCTGCGCTGAACGAACACGAGACCATGCACTACCTCAAGGACCTCACCGTGCTGATCCTGGGTCTGGGTGACTCGGGCCTGGCCATGGCGCGCTGGTGCGCCCGGTGCGGCTCGACCGTGCGCGTGGCCGACACGCGTGCCACCCCGCCCCAGGCCGCGACGCTGGCCCGCGATGTGCCGGGCGCGACGTTGCACCATGGGCTGGATGCGAGCTTGCTGGACGGCGTGCAGCTGGTGCTCAAGAGCCCGGGCCTGGCGCCCAACGCGCCCGATGTGGCGGCGCTGTGCGCGCGCGCCGATGAGCAGGGCATTCCGGTGCGTGGCGAGCTGTCGCTGTTTGCCACGGCGCTGGCCGACCTGAAGACCGACCTGGGCTATGCCCCCAAGGTGCTGGCCATCACCGGCACGAACGGCAAGACGACGACGACCTCGCTGACCGCGCAACTGTGCGAGCGCGCCGGCCTGCGTGTGGGCCTGGCGGGCAACATCGGGCCGACCCTGCTCGACACCTTGAGCGAGGCCCTGGACGCCGAACCGCCGCGCGACGTGCCGGTCGATGCCGAGCCGGGAGAAGCCATCGCGGCCCAGGCCGGTACGCCGAGCGATGAGGTTGTCGCCGCGACCGCCGAAGAGGCCCTGGATGCCGACGGCGAGGGTGCGGGCGAGGCCACGCCCCCACTGTCCGACGACGCCGACGCCCCGCTGATCGAACTCACGCCCCCGCCGCCCGCTGCGCCCGTCTTCGAGGTGCTGCCCGATGTGTGGGTGCTCGAACTCTCGAGCTTCCAGCTCGACGGCGTGAGCAACTTCGAGCCGAGCGCCGCCGTGGTGCTCAACATCACCCAGGATCACCTCGACTGGCACGGCTCCATGGCCGCCTATGCCGCGGCCAAGGCCCGCATCTTCGGCAAGCAGGGCGTGATGGTGCTCAACCGTGACGACGAGACGGTGATGGCGATGCTGCCACCGCCCGAAGTCGTGAAGTCGGGTGTGCGCGGCCGGCCAGCGAAGCGGGTCGAGCGCGCCTCGGTGCATTTCGGGCTGGATGTCCCGCGCCGCCCCGGCGACTTCGGTCTGGTGACCGAGTCGGGCATGGCGTGGCTGGTGCGCGCGCTCGAAGCAGACCCGACGATCAAGCGCAAGAAGGGCGAGGAAGAAGAGATCGTGCTGCAGCGGCTGATGCCTGCCGATGCGCTGCGCATTCGCGGTCGTCACAACGCATCGAACGCACTCGCTGCGCTCGCGCTGACCACGGCGGTCGGCTGCCCGCTGGCGCCGATGCTGCACGGCCTGCGCGAATACCGCGGCGAGCCGCATCGCGTCGAACACGTGGCCACGGTGGCGGGCGTAGACGCCATCGACGACAGCAAGGGCACCAACGTGGGCGCCACGGTGGCGGCCCTCACCGGCCTGGGCTCCGACCTGTCGCCGGGCACGCTCATTGTCATCCTGGGCGGCGACGGCAAGGGTCAGGACTTCGGCCCGCTGCGTGAACCGGTCGCGCGCCATGCGCGCGCCGTGGCGCTGATCGGCCGCGATGCCGAGGCGATCGAAGCCGTGCTGCAGGGCGCCGAGACCCCGCAGGGCGAGCCGCTGCCGATGGCGCGCCACGCGAGCCTGGAAGACGCCACGCGCTGGGCCTTTGCACAGGCGCGCGAAGGCGATGCCGTGCTGCTCAGCCCGGCGTGTGCCAGCCTGGACATGTTCCGCAACTATGCCCACCGTGCCGAGGTGTTCGTCACCACGGTGCAGGCGCTGGCTGCCGACCGGGGAGACGTCGCATGAGCCTGACGCACGCCGGCCTCTCCGGACGCCTGAGCAGCCTGCTCGGTGGGCTGCGTGCCCGTCTGGGCGGTGCCGACGCGGCCGGATCCGGCTCGTTGCCGGTGCGCGACTATGTGAACGTCAGTGCCGCCAGTCCCTCGCGCGTGATGGGCTTCGACCAGCCGCTGGTGTGGGTGACGATCGCGCTGCTGCTCGCCGGCCTGATCATGGTCTACTCGGCCACGATCGCGCTGCCCGACAGCCCGCGCTTCGCCAACTACACACCGCATCACTTCTTCAGCCGCCACCTGCTCTCGATCGTGATGGCCGTCAGCGTGGCGGCCGTGGTCACGCAGGTGCCCATGGCCACCTGGGAGCGGGTTGCGCCGTGGCTTTTCATCGCCTCGCTGGTGTTGCTGATCCTGGTGCTCATCCCGCACGTCGGCAAGGTTGTCTATGGCGCGCGGCGCTGGCTGCCGCTCGGGGTCATGAACTTCCAGCCGTCCGAGCTGGCCAAGCTGGCCATCGTGCTCTATGCGTCCGACTACATGGTGCGCAAGATGGACGTGAAGGAACGCTTCTTCCGCGCCGTGGCCCCGATGGCCGTCGCCGTGGGCGTGGTGGGCCTGCTGCTGCTGGCCGAGCCCGACATGGGCGCCTTCATGGTGATCGCCACCATCGCCATGTCCATCCTGTTCCTGGGCGGCGTCAACGGCCGCATGTTCTTCCTGATCACGGCGGTGCTGCTCGGCGCCTTCGCGCTGATGGTGACGCTCAGCCCGTGGCGGCGCGAGCGGATCTTCGCCTACCTCGACCCGTGGAGCGAGAAGAACGCGCTGGGCAAGGCCTACCAGCTCACGCACTCGCTGATCGCCTTCGGGCGCGGTGAGGTGTTCGGCGAAGGCCTGGGCTCCAGCCTCGAAAAACTGCACTACCTGCCTGAGGCGCACACCGACTTCCTGCTCGCCGTCATCGGCGAAGAGCTGGGCTTTGTCGGTGTCGCCATCGTCATCCTGGCCTTCTTCTGGATGGTGGTGCGTCTGTTCAACATCGGCCGCCAGGCCATCGCGCTCGACCGCGTGTTCTCGGGCCTCGTGGCCCAGGGCGTGGCCGTGTGGATGGGCGGCCAGGGATTCATCAACATGGGTGTGAACCTGGGCGTGCTGCCCACCAAGGGCCTGACGCTGCCGCTGATGAGCTTCGGCGGCTCGGCCATCCTGCTCAACTGTGTGGCGTTGGCGATTTGCCTCAGAGTCGATATCGAGAATCGTCAACTTATGCGGGGAGGCCGAGCATGAGCGCACGCCACCTCGTGATCATGGCGGCCGGCACCGGCGGGCACATCATGCCCGGCCTGGCCGTGGCCGACGAGATGAAGCGCCGCGGCTGGACCGTGTCGTGGCTGGGCACGACCGGCGGCATGGAAAACCGGCTTGTGCCGCCCACCGGCATCCCGCTCGACTCCATTGCCTTCAACGGCCTGCGCGGCAAGAGCCCGGTCGACACGCTGTTCGGCGGCGTGCGCCTGCTCAAAGCCTTTGCCGACTGCTGGAAGATCCTGGCGGACCGCAAGGCCACGGCCGTGCTCGGCATGGGCGGCTACGTCTGCTTCCCCGGTGGGGTGATGGGCACGGCCCGGGGCCTGCCGCTGGTCATGGTGAATGCCGACGCGGCCATGCTGCTCAGCAACCGCGCGCTGCTGCCCATCACCGACGTGCTGGCCTGCGGCTTTGACGGCCCGGCCTCACAGCACAAGGTGGCCCGCGTGACCGGCAACCCCGTGCGCGCCGAGATCGAAGCCATCGCCCCGCCCGCCGAGCGCTTTGCCGGCCGCACCGGCCCGCTGCGCGTGCTGGTGGTGGGGGGCAGCCTGGGCGCGCGCGTGCTCAACGAGACGGTGCCGCAGGCGCTCGCGAAGATTCCGGCCGACCAGCGCCCGCTGATCACCCACCAGACCGGCATGGCCAACCTCGAAGACGTGCGCAAGGCCTATGCCGCCGCCGGCCTCGACGCCAGCCGCGATGCCGAGGTCCTGCCCTTCATCAACAACATGGCCGAGCGGCTGGCCGCCTGCGACCTGATCGTGTGCCGTGCCGGCGCCATCACCGTCAGCGAACTGTGCGCGGCCGGTGTGCCGAGCATCCTGATCCCGCTGATTGTGTCGACCACGGCACACCAGCGCGACAACGCCGAGTACATGGCCGGGCATGGCGCCGCCGTGCACCTGCCGCAGACCGAACTGTCGGCCGACGCCCTGGCGCAGCGCCTGATGGCGCTGGACCGCACACAGCTGCTGACCATGGCCGATCGGGCGCGGCAACTGGCGCGCACCCGCTCGGCCGCCGCCGTGGCTGATGCCATCGAACAGCACGTGAAACCTACTTCCGGAAAGGCGTCCGCATGAAGCACGCCGTCAAGCACATCCACTTCGTGGGCATCGGGGGCGCCGGCATGAGCGGCATCGCCGAGATCCTGCACAACCTGGGCTACACCGTCTCGGGCTCCGACCAGTCGGACAGCGCCACCTCGCGCCGCCTGGCCTCGCTCGGCATCCGTGTGTTCATCGGCCACGAGGCCGCGCACATCGAAGGCGCCGAAGCCGTGGTCACGTCCACCGCGGTGAAGGGCGACAACCCCGAGGTGATCGCCGCGCGCGCGAAGCGCATCCCCGTCGTGCCCCGCGCCGTGATGCTGGCCGAGCTGATGCGCCTGCGCCGCGGCATCGCCATTGCCGGCACGCACGGCAAGACCACCACCACCTCGCTGGTGACCTGCATCCTGGCCGAAGCCGGCGTCGACCCGACCTTCGTGATCGGTGGCAAGCTCAACAGCGCCGGCGCCAACTCGGCGCTGGGCAAGGGCGAGTACATCGTCGTGGAGGCCGACGAGTCGGACGCCTCCTTCCTGAACCTGCTGCCCGTGCTGTCGGTCGTCACCAACATCGACGCCGACCACATGGACACCTACGGGCACGACTTCGCGAAGCTCAAGCAGGCCTTCGTCGACTTCCTGCACCGCATGCCGTTCTACGGCTCGGCCATCCTGTGTGCCGACGATCCCGGCGTGCGCAGCATCATCCCGTTGATCTCGCGGCCGGTGATCACCTATGGCTTTGGTGAAGACGCCCAGGTGCGCGCCGTCAATGTGGTGGCGCTGCCCGGCGGGCAGATGCGCTTCACGGTGCAGCGTCGCAACGGCCAGGTCATGCCCGATCTGGACGTGACGCTGAACCTGCCCGGCGTGCACAACGTGCTCAATGCGCTGGCGGCCATTGCCGTGGCCACCGAGATCGAGCTGCCCGACGCCCCGATGGTGAAGGCGCTCGGTGAGTTCACCGGCGTGGGCCGCCGCTTCCAGCGCCACGGCCAGTGCCGTGCCGGCGACGGCGGTCAGTTCACGCTGATCGACGACTACGGCCACCACCCGGTCGAGATGGCCGCCGTGATCAACGCGGCGCGCGGCGCCTTTCCCGGCCAGCGCCTGGTGCTGGCCTTCCAGCCGCACCGCTACACCCGCACGCGCGACTGTTTTGAAGACTTCGTGAAGGTGCTGGGCACGGCCGATGCGGTGCTGCTGACCGAGGTTTATGCCGCGGGCGAAGCGCCCATCGTGGCCGCCGACGGCCGGGCCCTGACCCGCGCGGTGCGCGTGGCCGGCAAGGTCGAGCCGGTCTTCGTTGACGACGTGGCGGCGCTGCCCCAGGCCATCGCTGAAAGCACGCGCGACGGCGACATCGTGATCTGCATGGGCGCCGGTTCCATCGGCGGCGTGCCCGCCAAGGTGGCGGAACTGTTGAAGCAAGAGGCATCGGCATGAGCCAGGTTCACCTTCAGCCCCTCCGCATCGACCCGGCCTCGCTGGGCAAGGTCGCCGTGCTGTTCGGCGGCACCTCGGCCGAGCGCGAGGTCTCGATCATGTCGGGCACCGGCGTGCTGCAGGCGCTGCAGTCGGCCGGCGTCAACGCGTTCGCCTTCGACCCGGCCGAGCGCCCGCTGGAAGACCTGCGCACCGAGGGCGTGGACCGCTGCTTCATTGCGCTGCATGGCCGCGGTGGCGAAGACGGCACCGTGCAGGGCGCGCTCGAGCTGCTGAAGATCCCGTACACGGGCTCGGGCGTCATGGCCTCGTCGATCGCGATGGACAAGATCATGACCAAGCGCATCTGGCGTTTCGAGGGCCTGCCCACGCCGGACTGGCGCATGGTCAGCAGCGCCGACGAGTGCGTGCACGCGCTGGCCGTGCTGGGCGCGCCGATGATCGTCAAGCCCGCGCGCGAAGGCTCGTCCATCGGCCTGACCAAGGTGACCGACCCCGCCCAGTGCGCCGCCGCCTACGCGGCCGCCGCGCAGCACGACCCCGAGGTGCTGTGCGAGCAGTTCATCGAAGGTGAGGAAACGACCTGCCCGGTGCTCATCGTGGAAGGCCACGCGCAGGCGCTGCCCGTGATCCGCATCGTCGCGCCGGGAGGCAACTACGACTACCAGAACAAGTACTTCACCGACGAGGTGCAGTACCTGTGCCCGAGCGGTCTGGATGCCGACGAGGAAGCCGAGATCCAGCGCCAGGTGGTGCGGGCCTTCCGCACGCTGGGCTGCCGCGGCTGGGCCCGCGCCGACGTGATGATCCGCCAGAGCGACCGCCAGCCCTTCCTGCTGGAGATCAACACCTCGCCGGGCATGACCGGCCACTCCCTGGTGCCCATGTCGGCCCGCGTGGCCGGCCTGAGCTACGAACAACTGTGCGTGCACCTGCTGGCTTCGGCCAGCCTGGACAGCACCACCCGCTGACGCGAAGAAAGGCGCACAGGACCCCACCATGCTGGCTGCCGCAGCCCTCCACGCTGCCCCCCTCCAGGACGAGACGCCGATGGACGTCCGCTGGATGAACACGGCTGCGATCGCGCTGGCGATCGGGCTGGTGGGGCTGTTGCTGGCTGCCGGCTTGCTGCGCCTGTCGCGCCTGCCTTACTTCCAGATCGACCGCATCGAAATCGGCGGTGACCTCGAGCGCAACAACCTCGCCACCGTGCGCGCCAACGCCGTGCACCGCCTGCAAGGCAGCTTCTTCGACATCGACCTGCAGAAGAGCCGCGAGGTCTTCGAGGCGGTGCCCTGGGTGCGCAAGGCCGTCGTGCGCCGCGTGTGGCCCAACGAGCTGCGCGTGACGCTGGAAGAGCATCGCCCCGCGGCCTACTGGTTCCGCGAGGACCAGGAGGACCAGCTGGTCAACACGCTGGGCGAGGTGTTCGACGCCAACCTCGGCGATGTGGAAGACGAGCGGCTGCCCGTGCTGCGCGGGCCGGCCCACAGCACCGGCGAGGAGTCGGCACGGATGCTGGCCATGCTGCGCGCGCTCAAGCCGTTGCTGGCGCCGCTGGGCGAGATTCAGACGCTGCGCCTGACGGCCCGCGGCTCGTGGAGCGTGCTGCTCGACAGCGAGGCTCGCATTGAGCTGGGCCGCGGCACCGACGACGAGGTCCTGGCACGGGGCGCGCGTTTCGTGCAGACCCTCCCGGCGCTGCAGCGACAGTATCCGGCGCCGCTGGAGCAGGCCGACCTGCGCTATCCGCAGGGCTACGCCGTGAAGCTGCGTGGCACCAGCACCTGGGCCGATGCGGCCAGCAAGCCCAAGCCGCCGCCCGTGCGCAAGCCGTCGGCGCCCACCTCACCCTGATCAACCACCTGAGCCCTTCACACACACCATGCCCAAGGAATACAAGGATCTGGTCGTCGGACTGGACATCGGCACCGCCAAGGTGATGGCGGTCGTGGCCGAGGTCCTGCCCGGTGGTGACCTGCGCCTCGCGGGTCTCGGCGTGGCCCCGAGCCATGGCCTCAAGCGCGGCGTGGTCGTCAACATCGACGCGACCGTGCAGTCCATCCAGCAGGCGCTGAAAGAAGCCGAGCTGATGGCCGACTGCAAGATCAGCCGCGTGTGGACCGGCATCACCGGCAGCCACATCCGCGGCCAGAACAGCACCGGCATGGTTATCGTGCGCGACAAGGAAGTCGCTCCGATCGACGTGCAACGCGTGGTCGAGACTGCCAAGGCCATCAACATTCCGAACGACCAGCGCCTGCTGCTGGTCGAGCCGCAGGAATTCATCATCGACGGCCACGAGGTGCGGGAGCCGATCGGCATGAGCGGCGGCCGCCTGGAGGTCAAGGTCCACATCGTGACGGGCGCGCAGAGCGCGGCCGAGAACATCGTCAAGTGCGTGCGCCGCTGCGGCCTGGAAGCCGAGCAACTGGTGCTCAACCCGAGCGCATCCAGCTCGGCCGTGCTGACCGACGACGAGAAGTCGCTGGGCGTGGCCCTGGTCGACATCGGTGCGGGCACGACGGACGTCTCCATCTTCACCGATGGGGCCGTGCGCCACACCGCCGTCATCCCGATTGCCGGTGACCTGATCACCAGCGACATCGCGATGGCCCTGCGCACGCCCACCAAGGACGCCGAGGACATCAAGGTCGAGTACGGCGTGGCCAAGCAGCTGCTGGCCGACCCGAACGACCAGGTCGAGGTGCCCGGCCTGGGTGACCGCGCCCCGCGCATGCTCTCGCGCCAGGCGCTGGCCGGCGTGATCGAGCCGCGCGTCGAAGAAATCTTCTCGCTGGTTCACCAGGTGATCCGCGAGTCCGGTTACGAGGAGCTGTTGTCCTCCGGCATCGTGCTGACGGGCGGCTCGGCCGTCATGCCCGGCATGGTCGAACTCGCCGAGGACATCTTCCTGAAACCCGTGCGCAAGGGCCTGCCCCTGTACGCGGGTGCACTGCACGACATGGTGGCCAGCCCGCGCTCGGCCACCGTCATGGGCTTGCTCGAAGAAGCAAGACTCGCGCGCACGCGCGGGATGAAAGCGGCGCAGCAGGCCGGGTCGGTTCAGACCCTGTTCGGCCGCGTCCGCGACTGGTTTGTAGGCAACTTCTGACGCCCCACCGAGGGCAACTCCATTTCATTGGCAACTGCTTGAACAAAAGAGAGGTACGACATGGCAATCGAGATGATCGACAACTTTGATGCCGGCACCCAGATCAAGGTGATCGGGGTGGGTGGCGGCGGCGGCAACGCCGTGGAACACATGATCAGCCAGGGTGTGCAGGGCGTGCAGTTCATCTGCGCCAACACCGATTCGCAGGCGCTGGGTCGCTCGAGCGCCGAGATGCAGCTGCAGCTGGGCTCGTCCGGTCTGGGCGCGGGCGCCAAGCCGGAAGCCGGCAAGGCGGCTGCCGAAGAGGCCGTGGACCAGATCCGCAACGCGCTGGACGGCGCGCACATGGTCTTCATCACCGCCGGCATGGGCGGTGGCACGGGCACGGGCGCTGCGCCGGTGATCGCCCGCGTGGCCAAGGACATGGGCATCCTGACCGTGGGTGTCGTGACCAAGCCGTTCGAATTCGAAGGCAACCGCCGCACCAAGCAGGCCGATGCCGGCCTGGCCGAGCTGGAAGCCAACGTCGATTCGCTGATCGTCGTGCTCAACGAGAAGCTGCTGGAAGTGCTGGGTGACGACATCACCCAGGAAGAAGCCTTTGCCAAGGCCAACGACGTGCTGAAGAACGCCGTCGGCGGCATCTCGGACATCATCCACATCCCGGGCCTGGTGAACGTCGACTTCGAAGACGTCAAGACCGTGATGAGCGAGCCGGGCAAGGCCATGATGGGCACCGCCACTGCCGGCGGCCCGGACCGCGCCACCAAGGCTGCCGAAGCCGCCGTGGCCTGCCCGCTGCTGGAAGGCATCGACCTGTCGGGTGCGCGTGGCGTGCTGGTGCTGATCGCCGCGTCGAAGTCGAGCTTCAAGCTGGCCGAGTCGCGCAACGCGATGAACACCATCCGCCGCTATGCGGCCGATGACGCCCACGTGATCTACGGCACCGCCTACGACGAAAGCCTGGGCGACCAGCTGCGCGTCACCGTGATCGCCACCGGCCTGAGCTCGGGCAAGCGTGCCCAGGCGCCGATGACCGTGGTCCACAGCGCGGCCACCACGCAGGCCTTTGCCCGCACCGGCACCGACAACATTCCCGTGCTGAACCACCCGGTCGGCCACGCCCAGGGCCATGGCCTGGGTGGCGCCGGCGGCCACGACTTCAGCGGCCTCAACACCCCGAGCGTGTGGCGTTCGGGTCGCACGCAGGCGGCCGCCAAGGTCGACGCGCTGGCCAGCAACGGCATGGACGAGATCGAGATCCCGGCCTTCCTGCGCAAGCAGGCCGACTGAGTTGCCTCACTGATCGTACCGTTGCCAAGAAGTTGATCCCCCCGGGCCCGTGAGGGCGCGGGGGGTTTTTGGCGTTCTCGCCGCCGCCCTTCTTTTCTGGCGTCAGCCCTGCACGCGGAACACCGACACCGCGCGTGACAGTGCGCTCGCCTGGTTGCGCAGGCTTTCTGCCGCAGCCGATGTCTCTTCCACCAGCGCCGCGTTCTGCTGCGTCGTCTGGTCGAGCTGCCCCACCGCCTGGTTGATCTGCCCCACGCCGGTGCTCTGCTCCACGCTCGATGACGTGATCTCGGCGATCAGGTCGTTGACCTTGCGCACCTGCAGCACCACCTCCTCGATCGTGCGGCCTGCGCTGTTGACCTGTTCGTTGCCGGCGTCGACCTTCTCGACGCTGTCCGTGATCAGGCCCTTGATTTCCCTGGCTGCATTGGCCGAGCGCTGCGCCAGCGAGCGCACTTCGCTGGCCACGACCGCAAAGCCGCGGCCCTGTTCTCCCGCCCGTGCGGCTTCCACGGCGGCATTGAGCGCCAGGATGTTGGTCTGGAACGCGATGCCGTCGATGACCGAGATGATGTCGGCGATGCGCCGGCTCGACGCCTGGATGGCGGCCATCGTGGACACCACCCGGGCCACGTCCTCGCCACCGCGCGCGGCCACGGCGGTGGCCTGCGCCACCAGCTGGTTCGCCTGGTTGGCGTTGTCCGAGTTGGTTCGCACGGTGTCGTTCATCTGGTGCATCGAGGCGGCCGTCTGCTGCAGGCTGGCGGCCTGCTGCTCCGTGCGCGCCGAGAGGTCGGCGTTGCCCTGGGCGATCTGGGTCGAGGCGGTCGCGATGGCGTCGGTGCCCTGGCGCACATCGGCCACCAGGCGCGACAGGTTGCTCGTCATCGCGTTCATCGAGCGCACGAGCTCGGCCACCTCATCTTCGCCCTGCGTCTGTGCATGGTGGGTCAGGTCGCCCTTCGCCACGGCCTTGCTCAACGCCACGGCCTCGGCCAGCGGCACCGTGATCGAACGGGTGATGCGCCAGGCCAGCACGCCGCACACAATGGCCAGCAGACCGATGCCGGCCACCACCAGGTTGAGCGCGAGCTGGTAGGTGTGCTGCGCGGTGACCCAGGAATTCTCGGCGCCGCGCTTGTTCAGCGCCACGTCCTTGGCGACCAGGCCGAGCAGTGTCGCGTAGGCGCTCCCGGCCTCGCCGATGGCCAGTTCACGGGCGTCGGCGAGGGCGGCATCCCCCTGATCGGACAGCCCGATGAGGCGGCTGTTGATCCGGCGATAGGCGGCCAGCTGCGTCTTGATCTGGGCCGTGAGCTGGCGCTCGTCCTCGGACGAGATCAGGGCTTCGTAGTGCGCCAGGGTCGCCGGGATCCGCTTGTCGAAGATGTCGGCGAGCACCGTGGACTGATGGGCCTTGCCGGCCGCGGTCGGTTCCAGCACGTGCCGCAAGCTGGCGCGCCGGGCTTCGTCGAACTCGTTGCGCAGTTCGCTCAGCGCCTGCACGCTGGGAAGCCAGTTGACGGCCAGCTCACGTGTGTCGCCATGCAGGCGGGCCATCTGGAACAGGCCGAAGGCGCCCGTCAGGAGCAGCAACACGGCGGTCGTGCCGAACGCGAGCCCCAGCCGCGCTCCCAGTTTCATCTTGCTCAACATCGTTTCTTGCTCCCTGGTGCCCTGGTTATTCGGGCATATCGGCGCAGCGGAACAAGACTTGACCGGGGTTTAACGTTGGCGGTTTACCGTGCGGATGGGGCGGTATTCCGTCACGTGAGGCTCATTGGCCCGTGGCGAGGGCCGTCAGCGCGGCCAGGCGCGCCTGCGTGATCGCGTCGCCGATGGCCGGGCCCTTCAGGCCGCGTGCCAGGGCCCCGGCCGAGACCGATGCCGTGTCCACCGCCAGCACGGTGTCGAGCGCCGCGGCAAGGCGTGGGCCCTGCGGGTAGGGGCAGTCGTCCAGGCCGAGGCGGCCGCGCGCATCGCACTCGCACGCCAGCAGCAGCTCCCGGAAGCGGGCGGGCTTGCGCAGGCCGTCGCACCGCTCGAGCAGGCGCAGCACGGCCTCGGGGCCGAACTCGCCGCTGCGGTGCACATTGCCGTGCTCGCGCGCCACCACGTCGGCCAGCTCGCGGCAGTCGTTGGGCACGCGCAGGCGCGCACTCACGTCGCGTAGCAGGCGCACGCTGCGGCCCTCGTGGCCCAGATGGCGCGGCAGGATGTCGGCCGGCGTGGTGCCCTTGCCCAGGTCGTGGCCGAGGCAGGCGTACCGCACCGGCAGGCTGGCGCCCAGGCGGGCCGCCATGTCGAGCACCATCATCACGTGCACGCCGGTGTCCACCTCCGGGTGGTAGTCGGCCCGCTGGGGCACGCCCCACAGCCGGTCCAGCTCGGGCAGCAGGCGGGCCAGGGCGCCGCAGTCACGCAGCACGGCGAACATGCGCGACGGGCGCGCCTCCATCAGGCCGCGCGCCAGCTCCTGCCAGACCCGCTCGGCCACGAGGTGGTCGACCTCGCCGTCGTCCACCATCTGCCGCATCAGCGCCAGGGTTTCGTCGGCCACGGTGAAATCGGCAAAGCGTGCGGCGAAGCGGGCCAGGCGCAGGATGCGCACCGGGTCTTCTGCAAAGGCAGGCGAGACGTGGCGCAGCACCCGGTCGGCGAGGTCGCGCTGGCCGCCGTGGGGGTCGATGACCGTGCCGTCCTCGTCCTGTGCCATGGCGTTGACCGTCAGGTCACGGCGCACCAGATCCTCCTCCAGCGTCACCTCGGGGGCCGCGTACACGGTGAAGCCGTGGTAGCCCCGGCCGCTCTTGCGCTCGGTGCGGGCCAGCGCGTGTTCCTCGCCCGTTGTCGGGTGCAGGAAGACGGGGAAGTCCTTGCCGACCGGCCGGAAGCCGAGGGCGGTCATCTGCTGCGGGGTCGCGCCGATGACCACCCAGTCGCGGTCGCCGCCGGGGCGTCCGAGGAGGCGGTCGCGCACGGCGCCGCCGACAAGGTAGGTTCTCATGCGGTCAGTTTAGTGAAATGCACGGAAAGAGGGAGGGCGCGGCAGCCATGCCCTGGCATGCACACCGATTTGTGCGTTTCCGCACGGAAGAGGGCGAGGAGTGTCGATTTCAGTGCAGCGGCGCGGTGAAATCGGGCTCAAAAGAAGCGAAACAGGCCGGAATGGGCTGGCACGGCGCATGCGTGATGAGCCGCACCCCAACACCTCAGGAGGTCCCGCCATGAAGCGTTCCCTGTTTGCCCTTGCCACCGCGGCCGCACTGTGTGTGGCTGGCGCGGCCCATGCTGCCGAGCCGGTCTACGGCACGCTGTCCGGCACGTCGAAGAGCGTCAAGACGGTCTTCGAAGTCGACTACGCCGGCACCCTGTATGGCAACCTGTCGTCCTATCTGATCGACGGCGTCGGCTACGACATCTTCTCGGTGGTCGTGGACGGCGTCACCCTGGTCGACGAGCTGCCTGCATCCCCGAACGATTTCTACTCGTTCGCCTTGCCCGTGCTGCCCGGTGAGCACACCATCTGGGTGAAGGGGGCGAGCTTCGGCGGCCAGTTCAGCGGCACCTACACGGTCACGCCGGTGCCCGAGCCCGAATCGCTGGCCCTGGCCATGACGGGGCTGGTGGGTGTGGCTGGCGCACTGGGCCGTCGCCGCCTCAAGCGCTGAACTTCGCTTTGCGGGGCGCTCAGCGCGTGGCCACGGCCTGCTGTGCCAGGGAGAGGTAGTCGGCCACCGGCACCTCCTCGGCACGGCGCTGCAGGTCGAAGCCGCTGTCCAGACCCCGTTGCGCGATCCACGCACCCAGCGTGTGGCGCAGCAGCTTGCGGCGCTGCGAAAACGCCACCGCCACCAGTTCCTCCAGCACCGCCGGATCGATGTCCGGGGGGGCTGCAAACGGCGTCATGCGGACCACGGCCGAGTCCACCCGCGGCGGCGGATCGAAGGCTTCCGGCGGCACATCGACGACGTTTTCCATGTCGTAACGCCACTGCAGCATCACGCTCAGGCGCCCGTAGTCCTTGCTTCCAGGTGAGGCCACCATGCGGTCGACCACTTCCTTCTGCAGCATGAAGTGCTGGTCCTCCACCACGTCGGCCACAGGCAGCAGGTGGAACAGAATGGGGCTGGAGATGTTGTACGGCAGGTTGCCGATCACGCGCAGCTTGCGGCCGATCTGGGCCTGCAGCGCCGCGAAATCCACCTTCAGCACGTCGGACTCGACGACCGACAGCTCCGGGCGCTTGCGCAGCCGGGCCGCCAGGTCGCGGTCCAGTTCGATCACCGTGAGCTGACCGCTGCGCTCCACCACGGGATTGGTCAGCGCCGCCAGACCCGGGCCGATCTCGACCAGAGCCTGACCAGGCCGCGGGTCGATTGCTCGCACGATCTCGTCGATGACGCCGCTGTCGCTCAGGAAGTGCTGACCGAAGCGCTTGCGGGCCACATGGCCGCCACCGCCAGCCACCGCGCGCTTGGGGGAGCCGCCCTGAGGGCGCCGGTTTCCAGGACGATCAGGGCGCATCACGCATCTCGATCCAGGCGGCCGCGCGGATCTCGCGCGCCCATTCCTCGTAGGTGGACTCGAACTTGCGCTCGCGCAGCACGTTGCGGGCGGCTTCGCGCTTCTGTGCGTCCGTCAGCTGCACCTCGCGGCGTTCGATCAGCTGAATCAGGTGAACGCCGAAGCGGCTGACCACCGGCTCCGAGATCTGGCCCGGTTGCAGGGCATTGAGTGCGCGCTCGAACTCGGGCACGAACATGCCGGGCGGGGCCCAGCCCAGGTCGCCACCGCGCGCGGCGCTGCCGTCCTCGGAGTACTGGCGGGCCATCTGCGGGAAGCTGCCCTGGCCGCTCGTGATCTGTCGGCGGATGTCGGCCAGGCGCTTGACCAGGTCACCCGCGGGTTGCTGCGGGCTGCTGCGCAGGAGGATGTGGCGCGCGCGCTGTTCGGTGTAGGTGGCCTGCGCGGTGTTCTCGCGGGCCACGAGCTTGATCACGTGGAAGCCAGCGTTGGAGCGCACGAGGGGCGCCACCTGACCGACCTGCAGGTTCTGCGCGGCCTGCACGAACAGTTCGGGCAGCCGGCTGGCCTCGCGCAGACCGAAGCTGCCGCCCTGCTCGCGCGTGCCGCGGTCGTCGGACTGGGTCTTGGCCAGCTCGCTGAAGTTGGCGCCCTGGGCGGCCCGGTCGCGCAGCCCCTGGGCCTTGGCCTGCAGGGTGCGCACCTGTTCCGGCGTGGCGCCCTCGGGCACGGCGATCAGGATGTGGGCCAGGTTCAGCGCGGTTTCGGCCTGGCTGGCCGGCTCGCTCTGCAGGAAGGCGGTGACCTCGTCGTCGCTGATGCGGATGCGGGCGCCCACTTCGCGCTCGCGCACCCGCTGCAGCAGGATCTGCTCGCGCAGGCTGGTGCGGTAGCGCTGGAAATCGAGGCCATCGGCTTCCATGCGGCGCTTGAGCTCGGCGCGCGTCATCTGGTTCTGCATCGCGATGCTCTCGATCGTGGCGTCGATCTCGGCGTCGCCCACGTCGATGCCCAGCGTCTTGGCGTGCGCCAGCTGGGCCTTCTCGTCAATGAGCGCGTCCAGCACCTGGCGGCGCAGCTCGTCGGCCGGCGGCAGTTGCTGACCACGCTGCACGGTGGCCTGCAGGCGCGCCACCCGCTTGTCCACGTCGGTGTAGGTCACCAGCTCGTTGTTGACGACGGCAATGATGTAGTCGGCCGTGGTCGGCTTGCCGGCCAGGCTGAGCTCGGTGCTCAGACCGGCGTTGGCCGGAATGCGCGGCGAAACGGCCGGGGCGTCACGCCGGAACTGGGCCAGGGCGGGAGACAGCGCGCTCACCAGCAGGCTGAGGCAGACGCCGCGGGCCACCGCGCGCAGGGCGGTCGTATGAGACATCGAGGGGCGGTGGTCAGTCATCGGAAGGGAAAGGCTGGGAGGCGGGGGCCGACAGGACGCTGTCGTCCTGACGCAGCAGGCGGTAGCCGGGGATATTGTCCCTCAGCGTGCTCAAGGGGTTCGAGCCGATGCGCGACAGACCGACCAGTTCCAGCTGGAACATGATGCGGCGGCTCGAGGTGGTGCCCACCGTGGTGCGCTCGGCCACGACGCGGGTGATCCAGCAACCGGCGTCGTATTCGACGCCCAGCAGGCTGTTGGCCATGCGACCGTCGCGCATGTTGTAGTTGAAGCGGCCGACGCTGTACCAGGTGCCGCCGTCGCCGCAGGCCGAGCTGCTCACGGCGGGCTGGCCGTTCAGGCTGATCTGGTCGGGCGACGAGGCCTGGGCGCGCATCTGGTTGACCGAAGGCTTGCGGCCGGCAATGGGCCACTGCCAGCCGACGTCCACCTGGTTGGTGCGCTCGCGGGCGTAGCGGTAGATGGCACTCACCGTGCGATATCCGCCGGGCGAGTAGCGCATGCCGATGGTGGCGCGCTCGGCTTCGTGCGACTGCGCGTTGAGCTGCAGCACGTTGTCGAGGTACCAGTTCGGGATCACCGACGTGGACGCCAGCAGCAGCAGGTCGGACAGCCGGTCGGTGATGGGGCCGTCGCCTGTCGGGTTGATCTTCTGGTCGGCCAGCAACACCTTCTGGATCACGCCCAGGCGCAGCGCTTCGGCGCCGGTGGCCTGGTCGAACAGGCGCGAGGTGAGGCCCACCGTCACCTGGTTGGCGTCCGAGATGCGGTCGACGCCGGTGTAGGCGTTCTCGCTGTAGATGGCGTACTGGTTGAAGTCACGCGGCGCCGTGTCGAACAGCGGCAGCATGCTCTGGTCCTTGTACGGCGTGCGCACGTACTGGATGCGGGGCTCGAGCGTCTGCGTGAGCGCGCGGTTGAACATCGTCACCGGCCGCTCCATCGTGAAGCCGGCCTCGACGCTGAACGTGGGCAGCGTGCGGGAGACGCTGCGGCTGCCCGAACTCAGGGTCTGGTCCAGCTGATAGCGGGTGTTGTCCAGGCTCAGGCGGGGGGTCAGGCGCAGGCCGCCCAGCGAGAAGGTCTGCTCGACCGCGCCGGTCAAGTTGCTCCGCGTGCCCGACTGGCGGGTTTCGTCCGGGTGCGAGAACTGGTCGACCTGGCCCTTGACGCGCCAGGTGAGGCCGCTCTCGGCCACCGAGCGGCTGCGGACGCCGGCACGGTTGCGGTTGTACGGGGATTCGATCGCGCTGAGCAGCGGGTCGGCCGTCAGCGAGGTGTCGCGCAGCACCTGCCAGCGCTGCGTGCTGGCAAACAGCGCGGTCTGGCTGTTGCCCAGGCCCCAGTCTCGGGCATTGAGCTGGCGCTCGACCGACGCGTGGCTGTCGTACAGGCGCGGCGTGATCGTGGGCAGGTAGCGCGAGAAGTCCTTCCAGTAATCGTCGTCCGAGACGCGCCGCCAGCGCAGGTCGTAGCTGGTGAGCGCCAGCCCATCGGCCGAGGCCCGGCTGCCGAGCATGCGCAGGTTCACCATGCCGCGGTCGCGATCCGTCACGCGGTCGCCGGGCAGGCCGAAGGCATTGAGCGAGGCCCGCTCGTACTGCGACAGATAGCGGAACTCGCCGCCCAGGCCCATGCCGCGCCGGCTGGAGAAGGTAGGCGTGAGCGTCGCGTCCATGTTGGGCGCGATGTTCCAGTAATAGGGCTCGGCGATGCCAAGGCCGTTGCGCGTGTCGTAGTCGATGCTGGGCGGCAGCCAGCCCGATTTGCGCGCCTCGGTCAGCGGGAAGGTGAGCACCGGTGCCGCCAGGATGGGCACGCCCTTGAAGCGGATCACCGCGTTCTCGGCGCGGCCCTCGTTGGCATCGAAGTCCATGTCGACGCGCGAGGTGCGCAGCGACCAGTCGGGTTCGGCCGGCGTGCCGTCGGCGGTGTTCTCGGGGGTGCAGCTGCTGTAGCTGGTGTGGTGGGCGCGCAGGCGGTTCTCGCCGAGGAACTCGATCAGCGTGGCCTGGCCCCCGGCCTGCGTGCGCGCAAACCAGTACTGCGGCCGGATGAACTCGCCTTCCAGCGTGTCGAGCTGCAGCGTCAGCTCGGGGCCGCTGAAGACGTTGCCGTTGCGGGTGATCCGCACATGCCCCGCGGCGCGGGCGGTGTTGTCGGGCTGGGTGTGCACCAGCTCGTCGGCCCGCACCGTGAGGTCGCCCTGACGCAGGCGCACCGAGCCGGTGGCACGGGTGCGGCGGTCGGCTTCGCCCTCCAGCGTGTCGGCTTCGAAGAAGAGGGGCAGCTTGCCGTTGTGCGGCCCGGCGGGGGCCGGCAGCGAGAAGCTGAGCCGCGAGGCACCCGTTGTGGCGGCCGACGCCGGTGCGGCCGTGCCGGGCGCGTCAGAGGCCTGGGCGTGAGCCGGGCTGGCCATCGCGGTCAGGCCCAGCAGGGCCACGGCCAGGGCGATCGGCGAGCAGTGAGGAAGGGCGGGGGTTCGGTGGATGCGGGACACGGTGGAATCAGGTCGCAGGGATGCTGCGGCGTGGGCGTGTCGCGGCTGCGATCCGGCCTTGCCTAAAATCAGCCATTATTTCATGTCACCCCGCCGTCTTGCGGGGCCTCTTCCCCAGTCTGTCGCCCCCATGTCCGAATCGACCGCCGCTGCCGCCCCCGTGCCCTCCCTCACCTGGGCCGATCCCGCCCGCGCGCAGGCGTTTGCCGCCTGGCTGGCCGACGTGGGGCCGCGCCACGGTCTGGACGCCGCCTCGGTGCAGCCGGCGAGTGCCGACGCGAGCTTCCGGCGCTATTTCCGCGTGGCCGCCGGCGCGGGCTCGCTCGTCATCATGGACGCGCCGCCCGACAAGGAAGACTGCCGCCCCTTTGTCGCCGTCGACCGCCTGCTGGCAGGGGGCTTCGTCAACGTGCCCGCCATCCTGGAGTGGGACGAGGCCCGGGGCTTCATGCTGCTGGGCGACCTGGGCCGCCACACCCTGCTGTCCACCCTGGTGACCGACCAGCCGTGGGACGCCGGCAACCGTGCGCGCTACCGCGCCGCCACTGAAGAACTGGTGCGCCTGCAGGCCGTGCACGCCGCCGGGGTGCTGCCCGCCTACGACGACGCACTGCTGCAGCGCGAGATGGACCTCTTCCCTGAGTGGTATCTGGGGCAACTGCGCGGCATCACGCTGGACGACACCCAGCGCGGCCACCTCGACCGCATCTTCACCACCATCAAGGCCCAGGTGGGCGGCCAGGCCCGCGTGCTGGTGCACCGCGATTACCACAGCCGCAACCTGATGGCCGATCCGGCCGACGCGTCGGCGCGCCCGGGCGTGATCGACTTCCAGGACGCTGTGCACGGCCCCATCACCTACGACCTGGTCAGCCTGCTGCGCGACGCCTACGTGATGTGGGACGAGGACGTGCAGATCGATTACGCCGTGCGCTACTGGGAGGCCGCCCGCCGGGCCGGGCTGCCGGTGCCGGTCGATTTTGGCGAGTTCTGGCGCGACTTCGAATGGATGGGCCTGCAGCGTCACCTGAAGGTGCTGGGCATCTTCGCGCGCCTGGCCATCCGCGACGGCAAGCGCCAGTACCTCGACGACATCCCCCGCGTGTGGACGTACGCCCACCGTGTGGCTGCGCGCTACAGCGGGCTGGGCGCCCTGCGGCTCCTGCTGGAGCAGGCCGAAGCGGCCCACGGCGGGGCCCAGACGCAGGTCGGTTACACCTTCTGAGAGGGGCTCCCCTGATCGGCGGAGGGGGAGCAATCGCAAATTTGCGCAAAAAAGCAGCAACAGGAGGATAATGGTCCCTTGATGACCTTGAATACCTCTGAAGTGGCCGATCTGGCCCCGGCTGCACCGGCAGTCGCCGCGGCACCCGAAGCCGCCCCCTCCGCCGCCGTGGCCGAGGCCCCCGCCCTGTTCAACACCCTGCCGCTCGACGCCAAACTGCTGCGCGCGATCGAGGCGCAGGGCTACGCGACGATGACGCCCATCCAGGCCAAGGCCATCCCGATGGTGCTGGCCGGTCGCGACGTCATGGGCGCGGCACAGACGGGCACCGGCAAGACCGCCGCGTTCTCGATCCCGCTGCTGCAGAAGATGCTCAAGCACGAGAACGCCAGCATGTCGCCGGCCCGCCACCCGGTGCGCGCCGTGGTGCTGGCCCCCACGCGCGAGCTGGCCGACCAGGTCGCCAACAACGTCAAGGCCTACGCCAAGCAGACCAATCTGCGCGTGGCCGTGGTGTTTGGTGGCATCGACATGAAGCCCCAGACGGCCGAACTCAAGGGCGGCGTCGAGGTGCTGATCGCCACGCCGGGGCGCCTGCTCGACCACATCGAGGCCAAGAACTGCAACCTCGGCCAGGTCGAGTACGTCGTGCTCGACGAGGCCGACCGCATGCTGGACATCGGCTTCCTGCCCGACCTGCAGCGCATCCTGAGCTACCTGCCCAAGCAGCGCCAGACGCTGCTGTTCTCGGCCACATTCTCGACCGAGATCAAGAAGCTGGCGCAGAGCTACCTGCAGGACCCGGTGCTGGTCGAGGTGGCGCGCCCGAACGCGACGGCCACCAACGTCGAACAGCGCTTTTACAAGGTCGATGAAGACGACAAGCGCGCGGTGATCCGCCAGATCCTGCGCGACCGCAACATCAACCAGTCCATCGTCTTCGTGAACTCGAAGATCGGCGCCGGTCGCCTGGCCCGTGCTTTCGAACGCGACGGCCTGAAGACCGCAGCGCTGCACGGCGACAAGTCGCAGGACGAGCGCCTGAAAGCCCTCGCGGCCTTCAAGGCCGGCGAGATGGACCTGCTGGTGGCCACCGACGTGGCTGCCCGCGGCATCGACATCGCGGCGCTGCCGGCGGTGTTCAACTACGACATCCCCTTCAACGCCGAAGACTACGTGCACCGCATCGGCCGCACGGGCCGTGCCGGCGCGTCGGGCCTGGCGGTGTCGCTGGTCACGGGGGCCGATGCGCGCCTGATGGCCGACATCGAGAAGCTGATCAAGAAGAAGCCGGACGTCGAGGCATTCGAGCTCGAGCGCCGTGGCTACGGTGACCGGGGTGGCTACCGCCGCGAGCGCCGTGACGAGGGCGACAGCCGCCCGGACGAGGGTTTCGGCCGCGGTGCGCCGCGCGAAGCCCGTGCGCCGCGGCCCATGTCGTCGTCCCCGCGTCGTGCGCCGTCCGACCCGTTCTTCGACAAGCCCTACGAACCGACGACACCCGATGCCGCACCGGCGTGGGAAAAGGGCGACGCCGCCGTGCCGGCGGCGGGCAACGGTCTGTCGCGCTTCATCAAGCCCAAGCGCAAGGTTGCGATGCTGCTGGGTGGCTCGGGCACGGCCCGGCGCTGATTCCCGCTGAGCCGCTGCGCTGTGTCACGCCGCCCTCGGGCGGCGTGGTCGTTTCTGGGCTGCGCGCCGCCGCGCTGATCAGGGCAGCTCGACGCCGCCCATGCGCGCGGCAATCGTGCCGGCGCGCCCCACCAGGTAGCCCGACGCGGGCTGCTTCTCAAAGCGTT
This sequence comes from Aquabacterium olei, assembly GCF_003100395.1. Taxonomy (NCBI): domain Bacteria; kingdom Pseudomonadati; phylum Pseudomonadota; class Betaproteobacteria; order Burkholderiales; family Sphaerotilaceae; genus Aquabacterium; species Aquabacterium olei. The sequence goes on along the minus strand of NZ_CP029210.1, from coordinate 3,400,089 downwards.
TCGGGGCGGGCAGCATCACCGCCAGGCGGGCGGCCTGCAGGGGCGCCAGCTGGCCGGCATCCACGCGGAAGTAGTGCCGTGCGGCCGCCTGCGCGCCGAACAGGCCTTCGCCCCACTCCACGTTGTTCAGGTAGATGGTGAGGATGCGCTCCTTGCTCAGCAGGCCTTCGAGCATGAAGGTGATGGCGAACTCCTGTCCCTTGCGCAGGAAGCTGCGCTCGCTGCTGAGAAAGAGGTTCTTGGCCAGCTGCTGCGTGATGGTGGAGCCGCCGATGACCTTGGGTGTGGCCGTCAGGGCGTTGGGCGGCGGAGGCGGCGTGCGCCCGCGCCGCTGCGCGCGTTCCACCGCGCGTTCGTAGCGGGCCTGTGCGGCGGCCCGCAGCTTCTCCGTGCGCTCCTGCGCCCGGGTGTTCTTGTGCCACGCCTTTTCCAGCGCGTCCCATTCCACGCCGCCGTGGTCCACGAAGTTCGCGTCCTCCGATGCGATCACGGCGCGCTTGAGGTGGCTGGCGATCTGGTCGTCGTCGCGCCACGCCTGGCTCCAGGGCAGTCGCCCCTGGCTGAACAGGATGCGGGCGGCCTCGCTGCGCTGGAACGCGGTCGACTGCGGGTTGACCACCGTCATCAGCGCGATGCGCGCCAGAAAACAGAGCTGCAGGGCCAGGCCGCACAGCAGGGTGAGGAGGACGATTCGCCAGACTGCGCGCATCGCGACAAGGCTCCGGGGTAGGTCGTGGGAGGGGGCTCAGTGGCCGGGGGGGGCGTCGACCTCGGCACGCAGCGCGGCCAGCACGGGCGCGGTGTCAGGGCGCACGCCGCGCCACAGGAAGAAGCTTTCGGCCGCCTGCTCCACCAGCATGCCCAGGCCGTCGCGCGGCTCGCCGCCGTGCGCGCGCACCCAGTCGAGGAAAGGGCGGGCCGCCGGGCCGTACATCATGTCGACGGCCAGCGTGCCGGGGCGCAGCACGGCCGCGCTCACGGGCACACCGCTGCCGGCCAGGCTGGCGGCGGTGCCGTTGATGAAGACGTCGAAGGCGGCGCCAGCGTCATCGAGCCCGCGGGCGGCCAGGCGCACGCCATGCTGCGCGGCCCAGTCGGCATGGCGGGCCACGATGGCTTCGGCCTTGGCCACGGTGCGGTTGGCCATCACGATCTCGGCCGGGCGAGCCTCGATCAGCGGGCCGAGCACGCCGGCACTGGCGCCCCCCGCGCCCAGCAGCAGCACACGCTGGCCGGCCAGCGCCACGCCCGCGTTGACGGTGATGTCGCGCACCAGGCCGACGCCATCGGTGTTGTCGGCCAGCCAGCCGTCGGCGTCGAAGCGCAGCGTGTTGGCGGCCTCGGCCAGCTCGGCCCGCGGCGTGCGCCGGGTGGCCAGCGCAAACGCCTCGAACTTGAACGGCACCGTGATGTTGGCGCCCTTGGCCCCGCTGGCGGCAAAGGCACGCACCGTGTCGGCAAAGGCATCGAGCGGGCACAGCAGGCGGTCGTAGGCCACGGCCTGACCCGTCTGCGCGGCAAAGCGTGCGTGGATGGCGGGCGACCGGCTGTGGGCCACGGGGTTGCCGGCCACGGCGTAGCGGTCGGCCGAGGTGGCGGGCTGAGCAGGAATCGGGTTCATCAGGGCTGGGTGGCCGGCTCGGTCGGCGCGGTGGGGGCCATGGTGGTGGCCTGCATGCCGGCGTCGCGGGTGAAACGGAAGCGGGACGAGATCACCAGCAGGTCATGGCCCGTGCTGACTTCGGGTGGCACGGCGCCGAAGGGGCCGGCCTGGCGGACGATGGCGGCCGCGCGCTTGTCGAGCAGGCGGTTGCCCGATGGCGTGCGCACCTCGGTGTCGATCACGCGGCCCTGGCGGTCCAGCGAGATGAACATCACCAGCTCGCCATAGAGCTTCTCGCCGTTGCGCCCGGTGGGGAAGTGGTCGGTGCCCGCGCGCTCCACCCGGGTGCGGAAGGCCGCGTAGTACAGCGCGTCGGCCGACTTCAGCGTGGCCGGGCTCAGGTAGCGCTTCTTGGGGCGCGCATTCTCTTCGCGGATGCGCTTTTCGATCTCGGCCAGCAGGCGGGTGAGCTGGCGGCGGCGTTCTTCCTCGGCGCGCTGCTGCGGGGTGTCGGTGCGGGCGTCGGGCTGGGGCGGCGGCAGGGCGGCCAGTTCCTGACGCACCTGGGTCAGCAGCAACTGCTGCTCGCGCTGCATCTGCTCGATCATCCGCATCGCGTCGTCCACCGCGTCGCCCTGTGTGTTCTCGGGCGATGGGGGCAGCGGCGAGGTGGCCCGGCCGCGGTCGGCCTCGCCACCGCCGGCCAGGTTGGCCTGGGCCAGTGCCTGCGCCTTGGTGGGGGCCTCGTTGCTGGCCGCGTTCACCAGCACCACCTCCAGCGGCGTGTCCTTGAAGACGCGGTTGAAGCCTTCCGGGTCGACCAGACGGAAGCTGAACAGCGCTGCATGCACCAGCACCGACACGCCCAGACAGACCTGGAGCAGGCTCAGCGAGGTCCACAGGGCTTTCAGGCGGTTCAGCATGCGCGTCAGGTGGCGAGGTGCGGGGGGCCGGGCCCGTCAGGCAGCCGGGGCGTCGCCAGCAGGCGCGTCCGCGTCGCTCACGTCGATGGCCAGGGTCAGGGCCCCGGCATTGTCGACCAGCTCGTCTTCCGCGTCGGCCTCGGCATCACCCGCATCGGCGGGGGCACTGTCGTCCAGACGCGCCACCACGCTGGCGTGCACGTCCAGCGTCAGCGCGTCCAGCCCGGTGATGCGCACGCGCACGCGGGCGTGGCGCGGCAGGCCGTCGGCGCCGATGGCCTTGAACACCAGCGGCAGCGTGTCGGCGCGCACGAGGCCGTTGACCATCACGGCCGCATCCAGCTCGGTGATCTGCTGTTGCTGCAGGTATTGCAGCGTCCAGTAGCGTTCCATGCTGGACTGGAAGCCGTTGTAGGCGCTGTAGGCGCCGTCGAAGCCTGAGATCACGGCAAACAGCTCGGCATCCTTGGGCTTGAAGGGCGCGACCAGCGCGGCGGTGCGGCCATGCTTGGCGCACGCCACGATCTGCCACTGGTTGACCAGGTCGACGTAGCGGCGCAGCGGCGAGGTGGCCCAGGTGTACTGCGCCACGCCCATGCCGGCGTGCGGCAGCGCCTTGGTGCCCATGCGCACTTTGATGCCGGGCGCCAGGCTGGCCTGGCTGCGGTAGATGCCGGGCACGCCCAGCTCGGCCAGCCAGCCGCCCCAGGTGCTATTGGCCAGGATCATGGCCTCGGCCACGATCAGGTCGAGTGCCGAGCCCCGCTGGCGCGTGCCGATGGCCACCTGTTCGGTGCCGGTGGGCTCGATGCCGTCACTCATGGTGTTGACGCCGTTGGCGCCGATGAGCTTGAAGGTGTAGTCGGGGCGGTTGAAGTTCTCGGGCTTGCCACGCACCACTTCGCGCTGCGCCTTCAGGTGCTTGGCCAGGCGGAAGGCAAAGGCCAGCTCGGGGGCGAAGGCGTAGTCGGCCGGGGCCTCGCCCGTCAGCGTGGCGTCGGTGATGACGCTGTCGAGCTGGTCGTGGCGCAGGTTGGCGGCAATGGGCACGCGCTCCAGCTTGGTCTCGCTGCCCTGGACGGCCAGCGTGGCCTCGTCGAACGTGACGTACAGCGACACGGCCGGGCAGTCGCGCCCTTCGATCAGCGTGTAGGTCTGCACGACGTCGTCGGGCAGCATGGTGATCTTGTGGCCGGGCATGTAGACGGTCGACATGCGGCCGCGCGCGAGCGCGTCGACCGGCGAGCCCGGGGCGATGGCCAGGCCCGGCGCCGCGATGTGGATGCCGTAGACCACGGTGCCCGTGCCCAGGCCCTGCACCGACAGCGCGTCGTCGATCTCGGTGGTCATCGAGTCGTCGATCGAGAAGGCCTGCACGGCGGCCAGCGGCAGCGTGTCGGTGATCGGCGGCGCTTCGAGCGCCGGGAAGCCCGTGCCCTTGGGGAAGTGCTCGAACAGGAAGCGCTTGAAGTGGAACTGGTAGGGGCTGTCGATGGCGCCCGCGTCCTTCAGCAGGTCGAGCGGGGCGCGCTGCGCGGCCTTCGCGGCCTCGACCACGGCCTTGTACTCGGCGCCGTTCTTGTCGGGCTTGAAGAGGATCTTGTAGAGCTGGTCCTTGATCGGCTGCGGGCAGCTGCCGGCGGCCAGCGCCTCGGCCCACTGCGCGATCTGCAAAGCCTGCTGCTTCTTGCGCTCGATGGCGGCCAGCGCCTGCTTGAGGATGTCTTCCGGCGCCTTCTTGAAGCGGCCCTTGCCGCGGCGGTGGAAGTAGTGCGGTGTTTCGAACAGGCGCATCAGCATGGCGGCCTGCTGCACGGCGTCGGCCGAGGCACTGAAGTACTCGCGCGCCAGATCGTCGAAGCCGAAGTCCTCTTCGGGCGCCACTTCCCACACCAGATCGACGTCGATGTCGGCCGACTGGGCGGCGGCCTGGGCCAGCAGCTCGGCGGGCGCCGGCTTGGCGAACTTGATCAGGACGTTGGCGGCTTTCACCTTCACGCGCTTGCCGCTGTCCAGCTCGATCTGCATCGAGCTGTCGGCTTCGGACATCACGCGGCCGGCCTGGAATTTTCCGGCGTCGTCAAACAGGGCAAACATGCGGCGGGGTTCTCGGGTGAGCGGGCAAAGCGCGATTGTCCCATTTTGCTGCCGTGGCCCGGCAGCCGGGGTTCAGTCCAGGCCCAGCCAGTGCATCAGGGCGGGCAGGTGGTCGGCAAAGTCGCTCACGGCGTGGTCGCTGCCGGGCAGCACGGTCAGGGCGGTGCCCTGCAGTTGGGCCACCATTTCCCGCCAGTCCAGCACCTCGTCGCCCTGGGCCACCAGCGCCCAGTGGTGCTCGGGGTGCGTCAGGGGCCAGGGCGACAGCGCCTGCAGCTCTCCGATGAATTCAGGGCGGAAGAAGAAGCGGTCGGCCGGGTTGTGGAAGGCCGTCTGCTCGCCGATGTAGCGGGCCAGATCGCGGTCAGGCGCCACGGCCGGGTTGATGAAGGCTGCGCGGCAGCCCAGACGCTCGGCCGTGACGGCCGCGTAGAAGCCGCCCAAGGACGAGCCGACCACGGCCATCGTGTCGCGCGGCCAGTCGGCCGTCAGCGCCGCAATGTCGGCCCAGGCCTGGGCGGGCGAGGGCGGCAGTTGCGGACACGCCCACACCGGCGTGGGGTGCCCCGCCGACCGGCGCGCATCGAGGGCCGCCGCCAGCATCCGAGCCTTGAACGAGCCGGGCGAGGAGCGAAAGCCGTGCAGGTACAGCAGGTGCGTGGGCGAAGAAGTGGGAGAGGCGACCATGGGTTCAGAGTATGCCGCCCGGGGCCGGCGCCATAATCGTTTCGAATCCGTTCGAGGGGAGCCCGCATGTTCACTTTCAAGTCCCAGGCCACAGACAACCTGGTGATGCTGCAGTCCACCGCCGAGGCGCTGCTCAAGCTGGTCGGCAAGAGCGCCGCCGAGCCCGGCATCATCGAGGTGGCCGACATGCCGCGCGTGCTCGAAGCACTGCGCGGCGCCCCGGCCTTCGTGCCGCCGCCGCCGGTCAACCCGGAAACCAACGAGCCGATCGAGCTGCCGTTTGCCGACCAGCCCGTGTCGCTGCACCAGCGCGCCGCACCGCTCGTGCGCATGGTCGAGCAGGCGCAGGCCGAAGGCAAGCCCATCGTCTGGGGCGTCTGACGCTGTGCCTGCGGGGAGGCAGGGACATGCGGATGCGGCATGGTGCGCTGCCGCATGCTGAGGCATGATGACGCGATGCCCGACAACCTCACCCGACTGGTGGTCGTTCGCCATGGCGAAACCGACTGGAATACCGAAACCCGCATCCAGGGCCACACCGACATCCCGCTGAACGCGCGGGGCCGGTGGCAGGCCGAGCGTGTGGGTCAGGCGCTGGCCGACGAGGGCATTCACGCCATCTACAGCAGCGACCTGCAGCGCGCCCGCGACACGGCGGCCGCCATCGCCCGCCACGCCGGGCTGCCGTTGCACGTGGATCCGGCCTTGCGCGAACGCCACTTTGGCTGCCTGGAAGGGCGGACGCAGGCCGAGGTGGCCGAACACCACCCGGAAGACATGCGCCGCTGGCGCGCCCGTGAGCCCGGCTACGGCCCGGCGGGGGGCGAAACGCTGCAGGCCTTCTACGACCGCACCGTGGGCGCCGCCGCCCGGCTGGCCGCGCTGCACCCCGGGCAGACCATTGCCCTGATTGCGCACGGGGGCGTGCTCGATTGCTTCTACCGCGCGGCCAACCGGGTCGCGATCGAAGCCCCGCGCAGCTGGAAGGTCACGAACGCCAGCATCAACCGCCTGCTGTATTCGCCGGAGGGGTTCAGTCTGGTGGGCTGGGCGGACGACCGCCATCTCGACGAGGACGGCCTGGACGAGACCACCGACGGTCTCGTGCTGCGCTCCGTGGGCTGAACCGGGCCCGGCGGCGTGCGACGCTCAGCGTGCCACGCCCGCCTGCGGCCGGATGCCGTCCAGGAACAGCGTCAGGCTGCTGCGGCCGGTCTCGCACAGGTCGAACCGACCGGGCTCGAGCATCCAGTTCTGGATCAGGCCGTTGACGATGGCCAGCAGGGTGAGCGTCAGCATGGCCGGGTCGAGGTCGGGGCGCACCCGCCCCGCCGCCTGGGCACGCGTCAGGCAGTGGCCGATGTGCTGCGCGCAGTTTTCCTGCACCTCGATGTGACGGCGCCGCACGCCGTCCAGCTCGGCCACCAGTTCGATCTTCAGCGTCGCAATGTCGAAGACCCTTCGGGTTCGAGGGTCGTGCACGATCTGGTGAAACACATTCATCGAAGACTGCAGGACGTCGGCCAGCGGATCGGTGCGGCCCGGTGCGTCGAGTTGGGCAAGCCCGTCCTCCATCGGCAGCGTGGTGCGCGCCATCATCGCGTTGAAGAGGTCGGCCTTGTCCTTGAAGTGCCAGTAGATGGCCCCGCGCGTGCAACCCGCGGCGCGGGCGATGTCCTGGAGCGACGTGCGCGACACACCCTGCTGCGCGAACAGGGTTTCGGCGGCGTCGAGCAGGGATTCGCGGGTCTGAAGGGCGTCAGCCTTGGTGCGTCGCATGTGAATTTCGGAAAAGACCGTCGGCGGCCATGGGGAATTGTCTCCGATCCCGCTGCATACGTGCGTGAATGTATGTATAGTGCCATGGTTAATTGACCAGGCAAGAATTCAAATCCGAGGTGTCCCTTATGGTCTCCCCCTCCTTCCCGACGCTCCCGACGCGGTTTTCCGCCCAGCTGGCCGTGTGTGCGCTGGCCGCCCTCATCCTGACCGCCTGTGGCGGTGACGACAAGTCCAAGGGCGCCGGTGCGCCGGCGGCCGGTGCGGGTGCGGCGCCGCCCCCGGTGCCCGTGGGTGTCGTGACCGTGAAGCCTGGCTCCGTCCCGGTCATGGCCGAACTGCCTGGCCGCCTTGAAGCTTCCCGCGTCGCCCAGGTTCGGGCGCGCGCGGCCGGCATCCTGCAGAAGCGGCTGTTCACGGAAGGCAGCGACGTGCGTGCCGGCCAGCCCCTCTTCCAGATTGATCCGGCCCCCTACCAGGCCGCGCTGCAGAGCGCCCAGGCCACACAGGCCAAGGCCGAAGCCAACCTGGCGCAGGCCACGGCCCTGGTCGAGCGCTACCAGCCGCTGCAGGCCGCCAAGGCCATCAGCCCCCAGGAGTTCCTGAATGCCCAGGTGGCGCAGCGCCAGGCGCAGGCCGACGTGGCCGCCGCCAAGGCCGCCGTGGCGACCGCCCAGCTCAACCTCGGCTATGCCGCGGTGACCTCGCCGATTGCCGGCCGCGTGGGCCGCGCGCTGGTGACCGAGGGTGCGCTGGTGGGGCAGGGCGAGGTCACCCAGCTGGCCGTGGTGCAGCAGATCAACCCGCTGTACGTGAACTTCACGCAGTCGGCCAACGAGGTGATGCGCCTGCGCCAGGCCCTGGCCGCCGGTCAGCTGCAGCGCGCCGGCGAGAACGCCGCACGCGTGAAGGTCGTGCTGGACGACGGGCGTGAGTATCCGGTCGCCGGGCGCCTGCTGTTTGCCGACCTGACGGTGGACGCCGCCTCGGGCCAGGTCACGCTGCGCGCCGAGCTGCCCAACCCGAAGGCCGAGCTGCTGCCCGGCATGTACGTGCGCGTGCGGCTGGAGCAGGCCCAGGTGGGTGGCGGCGTGCTGCTGCCCCAACAGGCCGTGACGCGCACCGCCCAGGGGGACTTCGTCACCGTGGTCGAGGGCGGCAACAAGGCTGGCCGCCGGCCGGTCAAGCTGGGCGGTGCCACCGGAACCAACTGGGTGGTGCTCGGCGGTCTGAAGGAAGGCGACCAGGTGGTGGTCGACGGCTTCCAGAAGATGATGATGAGCCCGGCGTCGCCGCTCCAGCCGGTGCCCTGGGCGCCGCTGGGTGCCTCGGCGCCGACCGCTGCTTCGGCCCCGGCGTCGTCGGCTTCGGCCGCCCAGTGAAAGGCGGTCGCGCATGTCACGTTTCTTCATCGAGCGGCCCATCTTTGCGTGGGTGATCGCCCTGTTCATCCTGGTCTTCGGCGGCGTGGCGATCACGCAGCTGCCGATCTCCCAGTACCCGACGGTCGCCCCCCCGGCCATCGTCATCAACGCGACCTACCCGGGCGCTTCCGCACAGACGCTGGATGAAACCGTCATCAGCGTCATCGAGCAGGAGCTCAACGGCGCGCCCGGTCTGGCCTACATGGAGTCGGTCAGCCAGGCCAACGGCACCGGCCAGATCACTGTCACCTTCGAAACGGGCACCAACATCGAGCTGGCCCAGGTGGAGGTGCAGAACCGCCTGTCTCGCGCCACACCGCGGCTGCCGTCTGCGGTCACGCAGCAGGGCGTGCGGGTCGACAAGTCACGCAACAACTTCCTGATGTTCGTGATGCTGTCGTCCAGCAACCCGGCCTATGACCCGATCGCGCTGGGCGACTACGCCGCCCGCAACATCGTGCCCGAGCTGCAGCGTGTGCCCGGCATTGGTCAGGTGCAGCTGTTCGGCACCGAGCGCGCCATGCGCATCTGGGTCGACCCCACCAGGCTGGTGGCCTACGGCCTGTCGATGGCCGACGTCAACGCAGCCATCCGCGCGCAGAACGCGCTGGTGCCCGCCGGTGGCATCGGCGACCGCCCCAACATCGGCGAGCAGACCATCTCGGCCACCGTGGTGGTCAATGGCCAGCTGGTCAACGAGAAGCAGTTTGGCGACATCGTGCTGCGCGCCAAGGCCGATGGCTCGACCGTGCGCCTGCGCGACGTGGCCCGCATCGAGCTGGGCGCCCAGACCTACGGCACCTACGCCCGCCTGAACGGCAAGCCGGCCACGGGCATGGGCATCCAGCTGTCGCCCACCGGCAATGCGCTGGCGGCGGCCGAAGCGGTCAAGGTCCGTCTGGGCGAGCTCAAGAAGTTCTTCCCGCAAGGCATGGACTTCAGCGTGCCGTACGACACATCGGGCTTCGTGCAGCTGTCGATCAGCCAGGTCGTCGAGACCCTGATCGAGGCCGTCGTGCTGGTGTTCATCGTGATGTTCCTGTTCCTGCAGAACATCCGCTACACGCTGATCCCGACGCTGGTGGTGCCCGTGGCCCTGCTGGGCACCTTCGGCGTCATGCTGACGCTGGGCTTCTCGATCAACGTGCTGACGATGTTCGGCATGGTGCTGGCCATCGGCATCCTGGTGGACGACGCCATCGTGGTGGTGGAGAACGTCGAGCGCCTGATGGTGCAGGAGGGGCTGAGCCCCGTGCAGGCCACGCGCAAGGCCATGAGCCAGATCAGCGGCGCCATCATCGGCATCACCGTGGTGCTGGTGTCGGTGTTCATTCCGATGGCCTTCTTTGCCGGCTCGGTGGGCAACATCTATCGCCAGTTCTCGCTGTCGATGGTGGCCTCGATGCTGTTCTCGGCCTTCCTGGCCCTGTCGCTGACGCCGGCGCTGTGCGCCACGCTGCTCAAGCCCGTGCCGCACGGTCACCACGAAAAGAAGGGCTTCTTCGGCTGGTTCAACCGCGCCTTCACGTCGACCACGCACGGCTACGAAAGCTGGGCGGCGAAGCTCGTGCGCCGTGGCGGCCGCGTGCTCATCGTCTACGCCGTGATCGTGGGCGTGGTGGGCTGGCTGTATGTGCGCATGCCGTCGTCCTTCCTGCCCAACGAAGACCAGGGCAACCTGATCGTCAACGTGCAGCTGCCGCCGGGCGCCACGTCCAACCGCACCGAGGCCGTGATCTCGCAGGTGGAGCAGTTCTTCCTCAAGCAGCCCGAGGTGCAGTCCATCGTGGGTGTGGTGGGCTTCAGCTTCTCGGGCTCCGGCCAGAACGCGGCCCTGGGCTTCGTCACGCTGAAGGACTGGGATGAGCGCAAGGGCGAGGGCCAGTCGGCGCAGGCGCTGGCCGGTCGTGCTTTCGGCGCGCTGATGGGCATCCGCGATGCCTTCATCTTCCCGCTGAACCCGCCCGCCATCCGCGAACTGGGCAACGGCACCGGTTTCTCCGTGCGGCTGCAGGACCGCGGCGGCGTGGGCCACGACGCGCTGCTGGCCGCCCGCAACCAGATGCTCGGCATGGCGATGCAGAACCCGATGCTCGCGGGCGTGCGGCCCGAGGGCCTGGAAGACGCACCGCAGCTGCAGGTCGACATCGACCGCGAGAAGGCGCTGGCGCTGGGGGTAGGGGTCGATGCGATCAGCACGACGCTGTCGACGGCGCTCGGCTCCAGCTACATCAACGATTTCCCGAACCGCAGCCGCATGCAGCGCGTGATCGTGCAGGCCGACGCCGACAAGCGCATGCAGCCCGACCAGATCCTGCAGCTCAACGTGTTGAACAGCCAGGGCCAGAACGTGCCGCTCTCGGCGTTCGCCACCACGCGCTGGGTCACCGGCCAGATGCAGGCCGTGCGCTACAACGGTTACCCCGCCATGCGCATTTCCGGTGACGCGGCCCCGGGCTACAGCACGGGCCAGGCCATGGACGAGATCGAGCGCATGGCCGCCCGCCTGCCGACCGGCATCGGCATCGAGTGGACCGGGCTGTCGCGCGAGGAAAAGCTCTCGGGCTCGCAGGCCACGCTGCTGCTGGCGTTCTCGCTGCTGGCCGTGTTCCTGTGCCTGGCTGCGCTGTATGAAAGCTGGTCCATCCCGTTGGCCGTGCTGCTCGTGGTGCCGCTCGGCATCCTGGGCTCGCTCCTGGGCGCCAACGTGCGCGACCTGCCCAACGACGTCTACTTCAAGGTCGGCCTGATCACCATCATGGGCCTGTCCGCGAAGAACGCCATCCTGATCATCGAGTTCGCCAAGGAGCTCCAGGAGAAGGGCATGGGGCTGATGGAAGCCACGCTGCAGGCCTGTCACCTGCGGTTCCGGCCGATCATCATGACCTCGCTGGCCTTCATCCTCGGGGTGATGCCGCTGGTGCTGGCCAACGGCGCCGGTGCGGCAGCCCAGCGCGCCATCGGCACCGGCGTGATGAGCGGCATGATCGCGGCCACCGTGCTGGCCGTGTTCTTCGTGCCCGTGTTCTTCGTGGTGGTGCGCCGGTTCTTCCCGGCCCGCGCCACCCAGCCCGAAGTGGAGACCGACCATGACTGACAAGGCCCTGTTCCTGCGGCCGGCCACGATGCTGGCCGCCGTGCTGGCCCTGGCCGGCTGTTCGCTGACACCCGAGTACCAGCGCCCGCCGCTGGCCGTGCCCGCCACCCTGCCTGCCGCCGCGACGGCTTCGGCGCCGGCGGCCGCTCCGGCAACCGCCGTGGCCGACCTGCCCTGGCAGCGCTATTTTCCTGACACGCGCCTGCAGCAGCTGATCGGTCTGGCGCTGGACGGCAACCGTGATCTGCGCGTGGCGGCGCTCAACATCGAGGCCCTGCGCGCGGCCTACGCCATCCAGGATGCCGACCGTTTCCCGAGCGTCAATGGCGTGGCGAACGCCGCCCGCCAGCGCGCCACCAGCCGGCCGTTTGCCTATGGCAACTCGGTGCAGGCCGGCGTCAGCATCTCGGCCTTCGAACTCGATCTGTTCGGCCGCGTGCGGGCGCTCAGCGAAGCCGCCGGTGCCCAATTGATGGCGTCCGAATCGGCCCGCCGCGCCACGCACATCAGCCTGGTCGCCTCGGTGGCCAGCACCTGGTACACGCTGTGGGCCGACCGCTGGCAGCTGGCGCTGGCCGAACAGACGCTGGCCACGCGCGAGTCCTCGCTGAAGTTGCAGCAGCTGAAATTCGACAACGGCGTTCTGAACGAGCTGGATCTCCGCACGGCGCAATCGCTGGTCGAAGCCGCCCGTGTCACGCGCGCCCAGGCGCAGCGCCAGTGGGCCCAGGATCTGAGCGCACTGGAAGTGCTGCTGGGCCGTTCGGCGCCGGCCGACCTGCTGCCACCACCCGTCGACGTCGGCATCCCGGCGGCGCAGGCCGGTGGGCAGACCACGGCCCAGGCCGATGCACTGGCTCAGACCGTGAGCCGGTCGCTGTGGCCGGAGCTGGCCGAGCTGCCGGTGGGGCTCTCGTCGGATGTGTTGCTGCAGCGCCCCGACATCGTCCAGGCCGAGCAGAACCTGGTGGCGGCCAACGCCAACGTGGGCGCCGCCCGTGCCGCGCGCTTCCCGCGCATCAGCCTGACGGCCTCGCTCGGCGTGGCGAGCACCTCGCTGGCGGGCCTGTTCAACGACGGCCTGCTGGGCGCCGCGATCGCCCCGGGCGTGACGGTGCCCTTGCTGGACTGGGGCCGCACCGCAGCCGGCGTGAACAGTGCGGTGGCCCGCCGCGACATCGCGCTGGCGCAGTACGACCGCACCGTGCAGTCCGCTTTCAAGGATGTGGCCGATGCGCTGGTGGCACGTCAGACCTGGACCGAGCAGGCCCAGGCCCAGCGCGCCCAGACCGAGGCCGAGGCCACCCGTCTGCGCCTGTCGACGTTGCGCTATGAGAGCGGCGTGGCCAGCCAGCTCGATCTGCTGGACGCCCAGCGCGCGCTGTTTGCCTCGCAGCAGAACCTGATCACCGCGCAGCTGGCGCGGCAGCAGGCCCACATTGCCGTCTACCGTTCGCTGGGTGGGGGCTGGGAAACCACGGCCAGCCAGCAGGCGGCCACCAGCGCACGCTGACCACGTCGCACACTCGCCCAAGCTGGGCCGGTCACCGGGTTCACCGGGGCCGGCCCTTTATCATAGCGGGGTGAGCACAAGCCCCGTCCTGACCCTGCGCGACCGCTGGTCGCTCTACCTCGATCTGATCCGCTGGAACCGGCCGCAGGGCTGGTTGCTGTGTCTGTGGCCGGTGCTGGCCGCGCTGTGGCTGGCCTCGGGCCGCCTGCCTGCGGTCGACCTGCTGCTGATCTTCACGCTGGGCACCTTCCTGATGCGCAGCGCCGGCTGTGCCGTCAACGACATTGCCGACCGCGAGTTCGACCGGCACGTCAAGCGCACCGCGCAGCGCCCCATCACCAGCGGCCGCCTGTCGGTGCAGGAAGCGATTGCCGTCGGCGTGGTGCTGGCGCTGATCTCGTTCGTGCTGGTGCTGTTCACCAACCCACTCACGATCGGCCTGTCCTTCGGGGCGCTCGGCGTGGCCATCCTCTACCCCTTCACCAAGCGCTTCTTCGCGATGCCGCAGGCCGTACTCGGCATCGCCTTCAGCTTTGGCATCCCGATGGCCTATGCGGCCGTGCAGGATCAGGTGCCCGCGCAGGCGTGGTGGCTGGTGCTGGGCAACATCGCCTGGGTGCTGGCCTACGACACCGAGTACGCCATGGTCGACCGCGACGACGACCTGCGCATCGGCATGCGCACCTCGGCCATCACGCTCGGGCGCTTCGATGTGATCGGCATCGCGCTGTTCTACGCGCTGTGCCTGGCCTGCTGGTGGTGGGTCGGCCAGCAGGCCGGCCGGGGGCTGTTCTACCAGCTGGGCCTGGTTGCCGCCGCAGCCCAGGCGGTGTGGCACGTGGTGCTCATCCGCCACCGCGACCGCGAGGGCTGCTTCCGTGCCTTCCGCGCCAACCACTGGCTCGGCATGAGCGTGTGGCTGGGCGTGGTGCTCGACGTCGCCCTGCCGGGCTGACGCGTCAGCGGCCGAACTCGTCGCCCAATTCGCCGGCGCGTTGCTGGGCCGCGCGCATGGCGGCCACGAAGGCCGCCTTCACCCCAGCGGCCTCCAGGTGCGTCAGGGCCGCATAGGTCGTGCCGCCCTTGGACGTCACCCGCTCGCGCAGCACGGCCGGACTGTCCGGCGACTGGGTGGCCAGGGCCGTGGCGCCCGCAAACGTGGCCTGGGCCAGCAGACGACCCTGCTCTGCACTCAGGCCCATGTCCTGCGCGGCCGCCATCATGGCCTCGATGAAATAGAACACGTAGGCCGGGCCCGAGCCCGACAGTGCCGTCACGGCATCCAGGTCGGCCTCGCGGTCCACCCACAGGTGCTGGCCGGTCGGCTCCACCATGGCCTGCACGGCGGCGCGCTCGGCCGCGTTGACTTCGGGGCGGGCGAACAGGCCGGTCATGCCCTGGCCCACCAGCGCCGGGGTGTTGGGCATGGCCCGCACGATGCGCGGGGTGCCCAGCAGGCGTGCCATGTCGTCGGTGCGCAGCCCGGCCATCACGCTGTAGTGCAGCGCGCCGTGCGTCAGCGGGGCGCTGGTGCTGGCCGCGTCCTTGAACTGCTGCGGCTTGACGGCCCACACGATGGTGGCCGCCTGGCTCACGGTGGCGTCCGCGGCAGCGGCCGTCTGCACGCCGAGGGTGTCGTGCAGACGCTGGCGTTGCTCGGCCACGGGATCGATCACGAGGATGCGCTGGGCGGCGCGGCCCTGGCGCAGCAGGCCGCCGATGATGGCGGTGGCCATGTTGCCGCCGCCGATGAAGGCAATGTCGATGGTGGAGGTGCTCATGGGGGAGATCATGCCGCATCCGGCCGCTCGGGCGCGCCGGTGGCCTCGGCCAGCAGGCGCAGCAGGCGGTCGGCCTGCAGGGGTTTGTGCAGCAGGTGCACCTGGGCGGCGCGTGCCGCCCCGGCCAGCCCGGGCGTGGCTTCCCCGGTGAGCAGAAAGGCCGGCAGGGCCTCGCCGAACTCGTAGCGCAACTGCGCAATCGCCTGCAGGCCGTTGATCGACAGCCCCAGCCGATGGTCACTCACCACCGCCGACGGCATGCTGCCCTCGGGCATGCGGCCTTCGGCCTGCAAGGCCACCAGCGCCGCGATGGCGCCATCCGGTGTCGAGCCGGCCGCCGTGCGCCAGCCGTGCTGGTGCAGCAGCATGGCCGTGCCCTCGCGCACATCGGGGTCGTCCTCGATCAGCAGGATCACGCCGGGTGGGGCGAGGGGTGACGCAGCCGGGGCAGCAGGCTTGCCGGCGCGCGTCGAGGGCCGGCGGGCTGCACGGGTCTCGGCCTGTTGCGGGGGCACGGCTGCGGGCACCAGCCGAGGCAGGCGCACGCTGAAGCAGGAACCCTGGCCCGGGCGCGAGCGCAGGCTCACCGGTGTGGGGCCGAGCAGGCTCAGGCGGCGCACCACGGCCAGCCCAAGCCCCAGGCCTTCGCTGCTGCGCCGGCCGTCGTTGTGTGCCTGGAAGTAGTCTTCGAAGATGCGGTGGCGATGCTCCCGCGCGATGCCGGTGCCCGTGTCCCACACCTGGCAGACGATCCACGGCCCGCGCGCCCGGGCACGCAGGCGCACGGTGCCCCGCTCGGTGTAGCGCACTGCGTTGTTCAACAGGTTGCGCAGGATGCGCTCCAGCACATGCGGGTCGGCCTGCACCCAGGCCTCGGTGGGGTCGAGTTGCCACTGCAGCCCCTGATGGGCGCACACCACCGCGAACTCGCTGTCCAGCCGTCGCCACAGTGCGGACAGGGCACAGGCCTGGGCGCGGTAGTCGATGCGCTGCGCGTCGATGCGGGCCACGTCGAACATGCGCTCGAACATCGTGCTCAGCGAGCCCAGCGCCGTCTGCATGCGGTCGAGCAGGCCGTGCCCTTCGGCCGCAGGAACGTGGGGGCGCAGCGCACTGCTCAGCAGCATCAGCACGTGCAGGGGCTGGCGCAGGTCGTGGCTGGCCGAGGCAAAGAACTCGCCCTTCTGCCGGTCGGCGATCTCGGCGCGGGCCTTCTCCCGCGTCACGTTGTTGACCTCTTCGCGCAATTGCAACACCAGGTCGGCGTTTTCGTTGCGCAGCAGGGTGCCCTCACGCAGCCGTCGGCTGATCTGCCGCGTCACGGCCAGACTGGTCACCATGGAGACCCCCATCACCAGCGCCAGGAACGACGAACTGGGCTGACCGTCCACCAGCAGGCGCACGCCGGCCAGCGTCAAGAGCGGCGTGCTGCCGGCCACCGCCACGCCCCAGTCGTGCACGCTCACCAGCATCACCGTGTAGGCGTACACCAGCGAGGCCGCCACCAGCGCGAGCTGCCAGTCGTTGTCGGCCACCCCCAGCAGCGCCACTGCGAACAGCCCCCACAGCGTGCCCTGCGAGAGGTGCCACCCCAGCAGGCTGCGGCGCCAGCGCTGGTAGCCCGAGGCCGGGATGCCGAAGCGCCGGAAGTGCCGGGTCATCGCGATCACGACACCCCAGACGCCCAGCAGGCCGAGCGTGGGAAGCACCCATTGCCACGCCGGCAGCGGCCAGCCGCGGATCAGCCACAGCAGCGCCATCAGCGACAGCGCCTGGCCAAGAATGGTGTGCGGGGTGGTGCGCCACGCGTCCTGCAGCATCTGCAGGTCGACGCGGGTCTGCATGGGGCTGATGCCGCGCATGCCGCGGTCTGCGCGGTTCACGCCAGGCTTTCCCGGCGTCCTTCCTGGCTCGCTTCTTCCGGCGGAGGTGGGGCCCAGGCCGCGGGGGCCTGCCGCGAGCACAGCAACACGAGTTGCGTGCGGCTGTGCACCCCATACGCGCGGAAGATGGCGCTCACGTGCAGCTTCACGGTCTCGGCGCTGATGCCGAGTGCATCGGCAATGGCCTGGTTGGTGCAGCCCTTGAGGATCCAGGTCAGCACGTCCTTCTGGCGCGGGGTCAGGCGCACGCTCTGCGCCGGCGTCGCCTCATCGGCGGATTCGGGCTGGTCGGCGGGCGACAGCAGCTCCGACGGGAAGTGCAGCCGCCCCTCGACCAGCGCCCGCAGGGCCATGGTGAAGCCGTCGATCTCGGCCAGTTTGGGAATGAAGCACGACGCGCCGTGGTGGATGCACTCCAGCGCCACCTGCACGTCGTTCTGCCCGGTGATGATGCCGATGCGCTGGGTGGGCGCCGCCTGGCGCACGGCCTGCAAGGTGGCGGTGCCGCGGCTGTCGGGCAGACCGAGGTCGAGCAACACGACGTCGATCGGGTCGGCATCCGGCCCGTGGGCCAGCCGCTCGAGCGTGGCCTGCAGCGAGTTGGCCTGCGAGAAGCGCGCTTTCGGTTCGAGGGCGCGGATGGCCTGCATCATCCCTTCTCGGATCAGGCTGTGGTCATCGACCAGCAGGTAGTGGGGCGGACGCAGAACTTCCATACCGTTTACGTAAGCGATCCCGCATGGTAGCGGGCGGTCAGCGTCGGCCGAATAGGGCTGTGCCCACCCTGACCAGGGTGGAGCCCTCGCCGATTGCGGCCGCCAGGTCGCCGCTCATTCCCATCGAAAGCGTGTCCACGGGAAGACCCTGAGCCTTCAGGTGCTCGAACACGCTACGCACGCGGGCCAGTTCCGCGTGCTGCACGGCGGGGTCCTCGCTGGGCGCGGGCAGCGCCATCACGCCGCGCAGCGTGAGGCGGGGCAGGGCGGCCACCGCGCGGGCCAGGCTTTCAGCCTCTTCGGGCGCAATGCCGCTCTTGCTGGCTTCGCCGCTGGTATTGACCTGGATGCAGACCTGCAGGGGGGGCAGCCCTTCAGGGCGTTGCTCCGACAGGCGCTGCGCGACCTTCAGCCGGTCGACCGTGTGCACCCAGTCGAACGATTCGGCCACCACGCGCGTCTTGTTGCTCTGCAGCGGCCCGATCATGTGCCATTCGATCTGGCTGCGCAGGTCGGCCAGCTCCGCGATCTTGACGAGGGCCTCCTGCACGTAGTTTTCGCCAAACCGACGCTGTCCTGCGTCAAATGCTTCTCGCACCGTTACAGCTGGAAACGTCTTGCTGACGGCCAGCAAGGTGACACTCTCGGGTGGGCGCCCAGCGAGAGAACAGGCTTGTTGTATCCGGTTTCTCACGCTTTGCAGGTTGTTTGCGATCGTCGACATAATGGGTCTGTAACCAAAAGCCAGGCCCACATCATCCATGGATATCACCCAGCTCCTTGCGTTCTCCGTCAAGAACAAGGCATCCGACCTTCACCTGTCGGCAGGGTTGCCCCCCATGATCCGGGTCCACGGCGATGTGCGCCGCATCAACGTCGACGCGCTGGACCACAAGCAGGTCCACGACATGGTGTACGACATCATGAACGACGCCCAGCGCAAGACCTATGAAGAAACGCTGGAGTGCGACTTCTCGTTCGAGATCCAGGGGCTGGCGCGTTTCCGCGTCAACGCCTTCAACCAGAACCGCGGTGCCGGCGCCGTGTTCCGGACGATTCCGTCCAAGATCCTGACGCTCGAGCAGCTCAACGCACCCAAGGTGTTTGCCGACCTGGCCTTGAGGCCGCGCGGGCTGGTGCTCGTCACGGGGCCCACCGGCTCGGGCAAGTCGACCACGCTGGCGGCGATGGTGAACCACCTCAACGAGACCGAGTACGGCCACATCCTGACGGTCGAGGACCCGATCGAGTTCGTGCACGACTCCAAGAAGTGCCTGATCAACCAGCGCGAAGTCGGCCCGCACACCATGAGCTTTGCCAACGCGCTGCGCTCGGCCCTGCGCGAGGACCCGGATGCGATTCTGGTGGGTGAAATGCGCGACCTGGAAACCATCCGCCTCGCGCTGACCGCCGCGGAAACCGGCCACCTGGTGTTCGGCACGCTGCACACCTCGTCGGCCGCCAAGACCATCGACCGCGTGGTCGATGTCTTCCCCGCCGCCGAGAAGGAAATGGTGCGCGCCATGCTGTCCGAGTCGCTGCAGGCGGTGATCTCCCAGACGCTGTGCAAGACGAAGGACGGCTCGGGCCGGGTGGCCGCGCACGAAATCATGATCGGCACCCCCGCGATCCGCAACCTGATCCGCGAGAACAAGATCGCGCAGATGTACTCGTCGATCCAGACCGGCAACAGCATGGGCATGCAGACGCTGGATCAGAACCTGACCGAACTGGTGCGACGCAACGTCATCTCGCCCGCCGAGGCCCGCGCCAAGGCCAAGATTCCCGAGAACTTCCCCGGCTGAGCCAGTTCATGAAACGCCTGCTGGACCGTTTTGTCAGTGGCGCAACCGGGGGCGCACGCACCACCTCGGCCGATGCGGCCGAGGCCGACGACGAGGGCTTCTTCGCCACCCAGTTCATGGAGCGGCCCGAGTCCGTGCGGGGCAGTTCCGCCTGGTCGGCGCGCGCGCTGGCCGTGGGCGCGCAGCCGCTGGACCCGGAAGCCGGCCTGTCCCTGCTGATGCGCGCCTGGGGCCAGGACGCCCTGATGGCCGCACTCGGCGAGGAGGGGCAGCGCAAGCTCCTGCCGCATCTGCAGTTCGTGAAGGTGCCCGCAGGCCGGGAGCTGATCGTGCAGGGCGAGCGCGGCGACTACGCGCTCATCGTGCTCGACGGCGTGGTCGCCGTGGACCGCGTGCCCCCCGCGGGTGGCCGCGTGCGCCTGGCCGAGGCCCGCGAAGGCGAGGTGATCGGCGAGATGTCGCTGCTCGACGCCAGCGCCCGCTTTGCCTCCTGCCTCACACTCAGCGCCTGCGCGCTGGCGGTGCTCACCAGCGAGGCGCTGGACGAGCTGGCCATCGAGGAACCCCGCCTCGGCATGGCCCTGATGACCTGCACCGCGCGCCGTTTGTCGCTGCGCATGCGCCAGCTCGGCGCACGGCTGGGCGCGCTGCTGGACGCCAGCCGCGCCGGCCCCCACCCCGTTTGAAGACCCCGACAGGACCGCACCATGGAACGCGATCAGGCCTCCAAATTCATCAACGACCTGCTGAAGCTCATGGTCGCCCGGGGGGGCTCCGACCTGTTCCTCACGTCGGACTTCCCGCCCGCCATCAAGGTCGACGGCAAGGTCACCAAGGTCTCGCCGCAGGCCCTCACGTCGCAGCACACCGTGTCGCTGGCCCGCGCGATCATGAACGACAAGCAGGCGGCCGAGTTCGAGCGCACAAAGGAGTGCAACTTCGCGATCTCGCCCGGCGGCATCGGCCGCTTCCGCGTCAATGCCTTCATCCAGCAGGGCAATGTGGGCCTGGTGCTGCGGACCATCCCGCAGAACCTGCCCACCGTCGACGGCATGGGCCTGCCCCAGATCCTCAAGGAGGTCGTGCTGACCAAGCGCGGACTGGTGATCCTGGTGGGTGGCACGGGCTCTGGCAAGTCGACCACGCTGGCGGCCATGGTCGACCATCGCAACGAGAACACGCACGGCCACATCATCACGCTGGAAGACCCGGTGGAGTTCGTGCACCCGCACAAGAACTGCATCATCACCCAGCGTGAGATCGGCATCGACACCGACGGCTGGGAGATGGCGCTGAAGAACACCCTGCGCCAGGCGCCCGATGTGATCCTGATGGGCGAAATCCGCGACCGCGAGACCATGGAGCACGCCGTGCAGTTTGCCGAAACCGGCCACCTGTGCATGGCCACGCTGCACGCCAACAGCGCCAATCAGGCGCTGGACCGCATCATCAACTTCTTCCCCGAAGAGCGCCGGCCGCAGCTGCTGATGGACCTGTCGCTCAACCTGAAGGCACTGGTCTCGCAACGCCTGCTGCCGCGTCAGGAAGGCAAGGGCCGCGTGGCCGCGGTCGAGATCCTGCTCAACACGCCGCTGATCGGCGACCTCATCTTCAAGGGCGAGGTGGGCGAGATCAAGGAGATCATGAAGAAGTCGCGCGAGCTGGGCATGCAGACCTTCGACCAGGCGCTGTACGACCTCTACGAGAGCAACTACGTGACCTACGAAGATGCGCTGCGCAACGCCGACTCGGTCAACGACCTGCGCCTGCAGATCAAGCTCAACAGCACCCGCGCGCGCACCAGCGACCTGGCCGCCGGCACCGAACACCTGAAGATTGTCTGAACCCTGTCACCCCATGAGCGCCGCTGCCCCCAAGACCTACGACCCCACCCCGAGCCGCCGCGTGGCCTTTCTGGGCCTGGGCACGATGGGCGCGCCCATGGCCGCCCACCTGGCTGCTGCCGGCCACACGGTGACGGTCTACAACCGCACCACCGCCAAGGCCGACGCCTGGGTGGCGGACCATGGCGGCCGCGCAGCCGCCACGCCGCAACAAGCGGCCGAGGGCGCCGACATCGTCTTCAGCTGTGTCGGCAACGACGGTGACCTTCGTCAGGTCACCGTGGGCCCCGATGGCGCCTTTCACGGCATGGCGCCGGGCGCGCTTTTCGTCGACCACACCACCACCTCGGCCGAGGTCGCGCGCGAGCTGGCCGTGGCGGCGCAGGCGCGCGGGCTGGCCTTCATCGACGCCCCCGTCTCCGGCGGCAACCTGGGCGCGATCAATGGCGTGCTCACGGTGATGTGCGGGGGGGCACCCGAGGCCTTTGCCCGCGCCGAGCCCGTCATCCGCGCCTTTGCCCGTGCCGTCACCCTGATGGGCGACAGCGGTGCCGGCCAGCTCACCAAGATGGTCAACCAGATCTGCATCGGCGGTCTGCTGCAGGGGCTGTCCGAGGCGCTGGCCTTCGGGCAGAAAGCCGGGCTCGACATGGCCCAGGTCATCGGCGTGATCTCACAGGGCGCGGCCGGCAGCTGGCAGCTCGCCAACCGCGGGCCGACCATGGCGCAGGATCAGTTCGATTTCGGCTTTGCCGTCGACTGGATGCGCAAGGATTTCGGCCTGGTGCTCGACGAGGCCCGCCGGTTGGGTGCACGCCTGCCCGTCACGGCCCTGGTCGACCAGTTCTACGCCGATCTGCAGGCGCAGGGCGGTGGGCGCCTGGACACCTCCAGCCTCATCCGTCGGCTGCGCTGAGGAGCCAGGCGGCACGCACCGCGCTGCCGTCCCGCCGCTTCACTGCGGCTGAGCCGAGCCGGCGTTGCTGCCGGTGTTGGGGTTGGTGGCCGGCGAAGGCAGGCGGCGCGCCAGTTCGTCTTCACTGATGACCTGGAAGGCTTTCACGACCTTGCGCACACCGCTGATCGTGGCCGTCAGCTCGGCAGCGCGGTTGGCCTCGCGCTCGGTCACCACACCCATCAGGTAGACCTCGCCACGCTCGACCACCACCTTGAAGGCATTGGCCATCAGGTCGCGGGCGTCGATCAGCGTGGCCTTCACCTTGCCTTGTATCAGCACGTCATTCGAACGCGCCGACAGGCTGCTGTTGGGGGCCACCACCAGCTCGTTCATCACGTTCACCACGTTCTCGACCTGGCTGGCCGCGCGGGCCGCCGATTCGCGGGCGTGGTCGTCCTGCACCTCGCCGGTCAACAGCACGTGGCGGTTGTACGAAGTGACGTTCACATGGGCCTGGTTGCCGATCGTGTCGCGGATGCGGTTGGCCGCCTTCAACTCGATCGACTGGTCTTCAAGCAGCGCGCCCGACGTGCGGCGGTCTGCCGCGACAAAGGCGCCGCCCACGGCCGTGCCCACCAGCAGCGGGGCGCAGGCACTCAGCGAGGCGGCGGCCAGCAGGGCCAGCGCGGTCCCGCGCAGCGAGCGGGTGATCGGGGTGCGGTTCATGGGTGTTCCTCTCCAAGCAGGTGGTTGTCGACCGCGGCACACAGGCCGCTCAGGGCCAGCCAGGCGGTCGCGAACATGGTGTCGGCGCGCGTGCCGGGCAGCGGCACCCACACGTCCGTGTCGCGCAGCATGGGGCCCAGCGTGCGGGCCGCTTCGCCGGTGAAGGCGACGAGCGTCATGTCCAGCTCGCGCGCGGCGTCCGTGGCGGCCAGCAGATCGGGGTCCTCGCGCTCCAGCGAGAAGGCGAGCCACACGTCGCCCGGATGGCCCAGCGCACGCACCTGCTGCGCCAGCGTCGGTTGCTGCGGCGAGCCCGAAGGCGTCAGCGCCACCGCGGCCAGGGGCGGACGTTCGCGACCCTGGCCCTGCACCAGCAGCATGGCCGCACGGCGCGCCAGGTGGGCCCCTTCGTCTTCACCCGCGCACAGCACCGTGCCGCCCGAGGTCAGCGTGTGCATCAGCGCCTGCGCGGCGTAGTTCAGTTGTTGAGCCAGTCGCTCGGACGACTGGTACAGCCAGTCGGCGGTCTCCAGCAGCGGTTGCTGCAGATAGGCGGGCTGAAAATGGGAATCCGGCATGGCGCGGATCATAAGTCAGGGGCATTCCCCCTTGTGTCAAGGCGTCAGGATGCGTCGAAGGCCGCCGGAATCCACGTCAGATCGTCGCCGTCGATCGCCACCACGTCGAAGCGGCAGGGTGGCCAGTCCCGCAGGCCCATCAGGTAGGTCTGGGCTCCCCGGATGCAGCGCCGCTGCTTGCCCCGGCTGATCGAGGCGGCCGCGCCGCCGTGGTCGCGCCCGGTGCGCTGTCGCACCTCGACGAACACCAGCGTGCCGTCGCGGTCCCGCAGAATCAGATCCACCTCGGCGCCAGGCGCACCCGGGCCGCGCGCCACCCGATAATTGCGCTCCACCAGCGTCAGCCCCTGCGCCAGCAGATGCTGCAGCGCGCGCTCCTCCGCCTCGTCTCCCCGGGATTTTGTCGTGACCTTCGATGCCAACATGCTGCTCCAGGCAGCCCGCCACGTGGCCGCCGGCCAGCAGTATCCCAAAGGCGCGCTTTACCTGGTGCCCACGCCCATCGGCAACCTGGCCGACATCAGCCTGCGCGCCGTGCATGTGCTCGATCTGGTCGATGCCGTCGCCTGCGAAGACACGCGTGTCTCCGGCCAGCTGTTGCGTCACCTGGGCATTGACAAACCGCTGATGGCCGTGCACCAGCACAACGAGGTCGGCGCGGCCCAGCGCGTCCTGGCCCTGCTGCAGGACGGCCAGCGCGTGGCCTACGTCAGCGACGCGGGCACGCCGGCCGTTTCCGATCCCGGCGCGCACCTCGTCGCCGCTGTGCAGGCCGCCGGCCTGCCGGTCGTGCCCCTGGCCGGGCCCAGTGCCGTCACCACGGCGCTCAGTGCCGCCGGCGACGTCCATGCCCAGGGCTTCCGTTTTCTCGGCTTTCTGCCCGCCAAAGGCGCGGCCCGCCAGACGGCCCTGCGCGAGGCGCTGTCGTCACAAGCCAGCCTCGTTCTGTTCGAGGCACCCCACCGCATCGCCGACCTGGCTGCCGACCTGGGTGCCGTGTGCCCGGCTGGCACCATCACGCTGTGCCGCGAACTGAGCAAGCAGTTCGAAGAGATCGCCACCCTGCCTGTCGGGGGCCTGGCCGCCTGGCTGGATGCGGGCCCGCACCGCCAGCGTGGTGAGTTCGTGCTCGTCGTCCACGCCTCTGGCGCGGCGCCCGACGACGCCGAGCTGTCCCCGGCGGCGCGGGCGCTGCTTGCCGAACTGGTCTGCCACATGCCGGTGAAGAAGGCCGCTGGCCTGGTGGCCGACCTGACTGGCCTGCCGCGCAAGGCGCTGTACGACGCGGCCCAGCGTTGCCGCAACGAAGCCGACGCGCAGCCCGACTGAGGCAGACACGGCCACCCGCACGGGTTAGAACAGGCCCCGTTTGACGGCTTATAGCTTGTCTGCGGGGGCGGGCAAACCCGTGTTCTGCGGAGTTACCCTCAAACGACCGTTTTATTGCCCTCCAACAATGGGCTCCAACGGCAGCAGACGCTGCGCCATCAAGGAGCCCCACATGATCCAGTCACTCATCCGTCGCCCCCTGTTGACAGCCTGCGCCCTGGCCGCGGCCGTCATGGCTGCCGCCCCCGCGGCCCACGCCACCACCACCGCCTCGAAGACGAAGCACCCCATCGTGCTGGTGCATGGCTTCATCGGGTTCGACAACATCCTGGGCATCCAGTACTTCTACGACATTCCCAAGCAGCTGCGCGCCGATGGCGCCACCGTCTACATCGCGTCCGTCAATCCGTCGCAGACCACCGAGTTCCGGGGTGAAGAGCTGATCCAGCAGATGAAGCAATGGGCGGCCAAGGACGGGGTCACCCGCTTCAACCTGATCGGCCACAGCCATGGCGGCCCGACCGTGCGTTACGCCGCCGGCACCGTGCCCGCCATGGTCGCCAGCGTCACCACCGTCGCGGCCACGCACTTCGGCAGCAAGGTGGCCGACGACATCCTGGCCAACACCACGCCCGATGGCGGCTTCGACAAGCTGGCCACCGCCGGCCTGCAACTCATCGGCTGGCTGAGCGGCAACAGCACGGCCAAGCAGGCCGACCTGCTCACGGCCCTCAACGCCCTTTCTTCGGAAGGCTCGGCCGCCTTCAACGCCAAGTTCCCGGTCGGCGCGCCCACCACGCCGTGCGGCAACGGCCCCGAGGTGGCGAGCGTCGCGGGCCACCCCATCCGCTGGTACTCCGTGTCCGGCACCGCCGTGAAGACCAACGGCTGGGACATCTCCGACGCCATCCTGGGCGCCACTGCCAAGTACTTCGGCGACGAGCCGAACGACGGCCTGGTCTCGAAGTGCTCCAGCCACTGGGGCAAGGTGCTCAAGGACGATTACGCCTGGAACCACCTCGATGAAGTCAACCAGGTCCTGGGCATCGTCGGGCGCACGGCGCCGGACCCGGTTGCCTTCTACAAGGCGCAGGCGAGCCGCCTGAAGCTGGCCGGCCTCTGATCCCCTGCCCCTGGCGACAGGGGCTGTCTGGCGGCCTCCGTTCGGCGCCACCCTCGGTTCCCGGCCTCGGTCGTGGGCCGAGATTTCTCACGCCCCCGACCATAACAACATCCAGTTAACAAGCAACGTCATCCCAAAGGAGCAAACATGACCCGTTCAACCGTCTGGCGCGCCGTTTCCCTGGCCGCCGCCGTGGCCGTTTCCACCCTGGCTGCCGCCCCCGCCGCCCATGCTGGCACCTATGCCAAGACCAAACACCCGATCGTGCTCGTGCACGGCTTCATCGGGTTCGACAACATTCTGGGCATCCAGTACTTCTACGACATCCCCAACAAGCTGCGCGACGAGGGCGCGACCGTCTACATCGCCTCCGTCAACCCCTCGCAGACCACCGAATTCCGTGGCGAAGAGCTGGTCCAGCAGATGAAGCAGTGGGCGGCCAAGGACGGCGTCACCAAGTTCAACCTGATCGGCCACAGCCATGGCGGCCCGACCGTGCGTTACGCCGCCGGCACCCTGCCCACGATGGTGGCCAGCGTCTCGACGGTGGCGGGCACCCACTTCGGCAGCAAGGTGGCCGATGACATCCTGGCCGGCACCACCCCGGGCGGCGGCTTCGACCAGACGGCCACGGCCGGCCTGAAGCTCATTGCCTGGCTCAGCGGCAACAAGACGACCAGCGATGCCGACCTGCTGACCGCGCTCAAGGCCCTCAGCGCCCCGGGCTCGGCCGCCTTCAACGCCAAGTTCCCGGTTGGCGCCCCCACCACGACGTGCGGCACCGGCCCCGAGAAGGCCAGCATCAATGGCAACAGCATGCGCTGGTACTCGTTCTCCGGCACCTCGGTCAAGACCAACGGCTGGGACATTTCGGACGCCATCCTGGCGGAAACCGCCAAGTACTTCGGCACCGAACCCAACGACGGGCTGGTCTCGAAGTGCTCGAGCCACTGGGGCCGCGTCGTGAAGGACAACTACACCTGGAACCACCTCGACGAGATCAACCAGGTGCTCGGCACCATCGGCGCGAACTCGCCCGACCCGGTGTCCTTCTACAAGCAGCACGCCAACCGCCTGAAGTGGGCGGGCCTCTGATGAGGGTCTGACCGGAGGCGCCGCGTGGCGTCTTCCGGTCAGCATGCCGAACTCAACATCTGGACAGGAGCGCGCGGATGGACATGCGCCTCAAACTCACCGCTGGCGTGGTCGCTGTGGCCGCGCTGGCTGCAGCCGCTTTCTCCCTGCGCCCCGCCGCGCCGGGTGCGGACCCTGACGGGCGCCCCGCGTCGTCGTCAGACGGCTGGGCCATGATCAAGCCAGGCGGCCAGGTCGAGGAGGGCGCGCGGCCCGCCCCGGGCGCCGCTGCGATGACCCCCGAGCAGGTGCGCCAGCGCCTCTTCAGGCAAGGCTCTTTCGCCGGCACCGAGCCTTCGGGCGACTGGTGCGTGGCCCAGGGCAAGCTCAGCGCCTGTGCGGCCCTGCGGCACCGCTTCGAGTACTACATCCTGGGCCTTGGCGAAGTCACCGTCGACGACCTGCGGGTGCTCGTGCTCGACGAGGCCAACCGCGCGCATGGCCACGCCCTGGCGCAACAGATCATCGCCGTGTGGGACAAGTACTGGCAACTGCGTGGCCACGCCTGGCGCAACCGTTTCGACCAGAGCGACCGCCGCACGTGGCTGCCCGTCTTCGAAGAGCAGCGCATGGTGCGCCGGCAGATCCTCGGCACCGACTGGGCTCACGCCTTCTACGCCGACGACGAAGCCAAGTTCCAGGCCCACTACGCCCAGCTGGAATCCGGCCTGCCGCCGCCGCCCGACCCCGGCGAGCCCGTGCCCCAGATGGCGCCCGGCAAGGACCCGGCCGCCGTCCACGCCGAGCGCGTCGCCCGCTACGGCGAGGCCGCCGCCACGCGCCTGGCCAAGGCCGACGACGAGTGGGCCGACTGGCAGCGCCGCCTCGCCGCGGCTCGCCAGGAATGGCAGCGACTGCAGGGCGCCAGCCACCTTTCCGACACCCAGCGCCGGCAGGACATGGCCGATTACGTCAGCGCGCACTTCAAGCCCGACGAGCACCTGCGCGTCCAGGCCCTGCTCAAGCTCTGACACGCGCATCCGGACATACGCCCATCCCCGTGCGGCGCCATCCTGCCGTGCCTACAATGGCCCCATGATCGCTGTCGACGCCACCATTGCCCGCCTCCAGACCGCTCGCGAGCTCCTGCTCGCCCCATTCGGTCTGGATGAATCCACGCTGCTCAAGGCCCTCAAGGTCATCACCGAGCACCGGGTCGACGACGCCGACCTCTACTTCCAGTACACCCGCAGCGAAGGCTGGAGCCTGGAAGAGGGCATTGTCAAATCGGGCAGCTTCGGCATCGACCAGGGCGTCGGCGTGCGCGCCATCGCCGGCGAGAAAACCGCCTTCGCCTACTCCGACGACATCTCCGAAGCCGCGCTGCTCGACGCCGCCCGCACCGTGCGCACCATCGCCTCGGCCGGCCAGAGCCGCCGCGTCAAGGTCGGTGGCCACACCATCGCCCCGAGCCGCACGCTCTACGGCGGCTTCGACCCCATCGCCTCGCTCGACAGCGCCGCCAAGGTCGCCCTGCTCGAAGACGTCGAACAGCGCGCCCGCGCCAAGGACCCGCGCGTGGTGCAGGTCATGGCCGGCCTGGGCTGCGAGTACGACGTCGTGCTGATTGCCCGCGCCGACGGCACCCTGGCCGCTGACGTGCGCCCGCTGATCCGCCTGTCGCTCACCGTGATCGCCGAGCAGGCTGGTCGCCGCGAGGTCGGCTCCTCCGGGGGCGGCGGCCGCTACGACCTGTCCTACTTCACTCCGGCCGTCACGCAGGCCTACGTCGACCAGGCCGTGCACGCTGCGCTGGTCAACCTGGAAGCCCGCCCGGCGCCCGCCGGCGAGATGACCGTCGTCCTCGGCAACGGCTGGCCCGGCATCCTGCTGCACGAAGCCGTGGGCCATGGCCTCGAGGGCGATTTCAACCGCAAGGGTTCCAGCGTCTTCTCCGGCCGCGTCGGCCAGCGCGTGGCCGCCAAAGGCGTCACCGTGCTCGATGACGGTACGCTGCCCGACCGCCGTGGCTCGCTCAACATCGACGACGAAGGCCAGCCCACCCAGCGCACCGTCCTCATCGAAGACGGCATCC
Source organism: Aquabacterium olei (assembly GCF_003100395.1). Lineage (NCBI taxonomy): Bacteria > Pseudomonadati > Pseudomonadota > Betaproteobacteria > Burkholderiales > Sphaerotilaceae > Aquabacterium > Aquabacterium olei. The sequence goes on along the minus strand of NZ_CP029210.1, from coordinate 3,371,114 downwards.
TGCGCGGCTACATGCAGGACGCCACCAACGCCCGCCTCATGAAGACCGCGCCCACGGGCAACGGCCGCCGCGAAAGCTACGCCCACCTGCCCATGCCGCGCATGACGAACACCTACATGCTCGCCGGCGACAAGGATCCCAAGGAGATCGTCGCCTCCATCGACCGCGGCCTGTACGCCGTCAACTTCGGCGGCGGGCAGGTTGACATCACGTCGGGCAAATTCGTGTTCTCGGCCTCGGAGGCCTACTGGGTCGAGAAGGGCCAGATCCAGTACCCCGTCAAGGGCGCCACCCTGATCGGCAACGGCCCGGACGCCATGACGCGCGTCAGCATGATCGGCAACGACCTGGCGCTGGATTCCGGCGTGGGCACCTGCGGCAAGGAAGGCCAGTCCGTGCCGGTGGGCGTCGGCCAGCCGACCCTGCGCATCGACGGCCTCACGGTGGGCGGCACCGCCTGACGCCGTCGCACACCCAATCGCTTGCAAACAGCGCTTGACCGCGTTTCGCGTTCTCGTGCATAATGCAAGGCTTCGCTGAACAAGCGGCAATGGCTTTGGCCTGGCATCCCTCGCGGGTGCTTCGAGTTCCCGGAACGAATTCGAAGCACACGTGCTGCGGCAGGTGATCTACGAAGTCTGTTGCTTGTTCAGATCCGCCCGTTCTACGGGCCCAAGACTGACCGTCCGTCGTTGCGCAAGTGGTTTGCGCAGCCGGCCGGGCCAAGTTGGGGTACACCATGATCCAAATGCAATCGCGACTGGACGTCGCTGACAACACGGGTGCTAAGAGCGTCATGTGCATCAAGGTGCTCGGTGGCTCTAAGCGTCGTTACGCCGGTATCGGCGACATCATCAAGGTGAGCATCAAGGAAGCTGCACCGCGTGGCCGCGTCAAGAAGGGCGAGGTTTACAGCGCTGTGGTCGTGCGCACCGCCAAGGGCGTCCGTCGTCAGGACGGCTCCCTGGTCAAGTTCGATGGCAACGCCGCTGTGCTGCTCAACGCCAAGCTGGAGCCGATCGGCACCCGCATCTTCGGCCCGGTCACGCGTGAACTGCGTACCGAGCGCTTCATGAAGATCGTGTCGCTCGCTCCCGAGGTTCTGTAATCCCTCGGTGCAACGCAAAGGACCGCTCACATGAACAAGATTCGCAAAGGCGACCAGGTCATCGTTCTGACCGGCCGTGACAAAGGCAAGCGTGGCACCGTGGCCGCTCGCGTCGACGCCGACCACCTGCTGGTCGACGGCGTGAACGTGGCCAAGAAGCACGTCAAGCCGAACCCCCTGAAGGGCACCACCGGCGGCATCGTCGACAAGACCATGCCCATCCACCAGTCCAACGTGGCGATCTTCAACCCTGCCTCCGGCAAGGCTGACCGCGTCGGCATCAAGCTCCTGGAAGACGGCAAGAAAGTGCGCGTCTACAAGTCCAGCGGCGAAGAAATCAAGGCTTGACGAGGTTCCACATGGCTCAACAACAAGCTCGCCTGCAGAAGCTGTATCGCGAAAAGATCGTCCCCGAACTGATGACCAAGTTCGGCTACAAGTCGATCATGGAAGTGCCGCGCGTGACCAAGATCACCCTGAACATGGGTGTCTCGGAAGCCGTGTCGGACAAGAAGGTCATGGAACACGCCGTCGGCGATCTGACCAAGATCGCTGGCCAGAAGCCGGTCGTCACGATGTCGCGCAAGCCCATCGCCGGTTTCAAGATCCGCGAGAACATGCCCATCGGTTGCATGGTCACGCTGCGTGGCGCCACGATGTTCGAATTCCTGGACCGCTTCGTCACCATCTCGCTGCCCCGCGTGCGTGACTTCCGTGGTATCTCGGGTCGTTCGTTCGACGGTCGCGGCAACTACAACGTCGGCGTCAAGGAACAGATCATCTTCCCGGAAATCGAGTACGACAAGATCGACGCCATCCGTGGTCTGAACATCAGCATCACGACGACGGCCAAGACCGACGACGAAGCCAAGGCGCTGCTGCAGGCTTTCAAGTTCCCGTTCAAGAACTGAGGTTCACCGTGGCAAAAGTTTCCCTGAAGCAACGCGAAGAAAAGCGCGAAAAGCTGGTTGCCAAGTACGCGCAGAAGTACGCCGAACTGAAGGCCATCATCGATGACGCCAAGAAGTCGGAAGAAGAGCGCTACGCCGCCCGTCTTGAACTGCAAAAGCTGCCCCGCAACGCCAACCCGACCCGTCTGCGCGCTCGCTGCAATCTGACCGGTCGCCCCCGTGGCACGTTCCGTCAGTTCGGTCTGGGTCGCACCAAGATCCGTGAATTGGCATTCGCTGGCGACATCCCCGGTGTCACCAAGGCGAGCTGGTAATCCCAGCAGGGCACGAACAGGAGTTATCCCATGAGCATGAGTGATCCCATCGCCGACATGCTGACCCGTATCCGTAACGCACAAATGGTCGACAAGACCAGCGTTTCGGTGCCGTCGTCGAAGCTGAAAGTCGCGATCGCCCAGGTCCTGAAGGACGAAGGCTACATTGACGGGTTTGCCGTCACCGGTGAGGCTGCAAAGCCTGTGCTGGAAATTGCATTGAAGTACTACGCAGGTCGCCCGGTCATCGAGCGCATCGAGCGTGTGTCCCGCCCCGGTCTCCGCATCTACAAGGGCCGCCACAGCATTCCTCAGGTCATGAACGGCCTGGGCGTTGCCATCGTGACGACCCCGCAAGGTGTGATGACCGACCGCAAGGCTCGCGCTGCCGGCATCGGCGGCGAAGTGCTCTGCTACGTCGCCTGATACTTGAGGAGCAATCGCAATGTCCCGCGTTGGAAAAATGCCGATCGCCGTCCCTCAAGGTGTGGACGTGAAGATCACTGCCGAAGGCGTCACCATCAAAGGTGGCCTCGGTACCCTGACCCTGCCGGCCAATAGCCTGGTCGCTGTCTCGCAAGACGGCGCCACGCTGAAGGTCGCACCGGCCAATGATTCTGCTGAAGCCAATGCCATGTCCGGCACCTTCCGCGCCCTGCTCAACAACACCGTCAACGGTGTGAGCAAGGGCTTCGAGAAGAAGCTGACCCTGGTGGGCGTGGGCTTCCGTGCCCAGGCTCAAGGCCAGAAGCTGAACCTGCAGATCGGGTTCTCTCACCCTGTGGTGAAGGACATGCCGGCTGGCATCAAGGTCGAGACCCCGTCTCAGACCGAGATCGTGATCAAGGGCGCCGACCGCCAGGTCGTCGGCCAGATCGCAGCCGAAGTGCGTGCGTTCCGTCCGCCCGAGCCCTACAAGGGCAAGGGCATCCGCTATGCGGAAGAGCGCGTGGTCCTGAAAGAGACGAAGAAGAAGTAAGGAGCTGATTCATCATGGCAATGAGCAAGAAGGAACAGCGCCTGCGTCGTGCACGTCAAACCCGTGCCCGTATCGCTCTCCAAGGCGCCGTGCGTCTGACGGTCACCCGTTCGAACCTGCACATCTACGCGTCCGTGATTTCTGGCGACGGCACCAAGGTCATCGCGACCGCGTCGACCGCCGAGAAGGAAGTGCGCGAACAGGTCAAGAACGGTGGCAACACTGCCGCTGCAGCCCTGATCGGCAAGCGCATCGCCGAGAAGGCGAAGGCCGCTGGCGTCGAGAAGGTCGCATTCGACCGCGCTGGCTTCCAATACCACGGTCGCATCAAGGCCCTGGCTGAAGCCGCGCGTGAAGCCGGCCTGCAGTTCTAAGCCGCGTCGGCAACCGGAAGGAATTTCAAATGGCTAAGTTTCAACCCAAGGTGGCAGACGAAGGTCGCGACGACGGTCTGCGCGAAAAGATGATCCAGGTGAACCGCGTGACCAAAGTGGTCAAGGGCGGTCGGATCATGGGTTTCGCAGCCCTGACCGTGGTCGGTGATGGCGATGGCCGCATCGGCATGGGCAAGGGCAAGGCGCGTGAAGTGCCGCTGGCCGTGCAGAAGGCGATGGACCAAGCCCGTCGCAACATGCTGAAGGTCTCGCTGAAGAACGGCACCGTTCACCACAACGTGACCGGCGAACACGGCGCAGCCAAGGTGCTGCTGGCTCCGGCTCCCGCCGGTACCGGCATCATCGCAGGCGGCCCGATGCGCGCTGTCTTCGAAGTGATGGGCATCACCGACATCGTCGCCAAGAGCCTGGGTTCTTCGAACCCCTACAACATGGTTCGCGCCACGTTCGACGCTCTGGCCAAGGCCACGACGCCGTCGGAAGTCGCTGCCAAGCGCGGTCTGACCGTTGAACAAGTGTTCAACTGATCGCTGGAGAGCTGACATGAGCGAAAAGAAAACCGTCACCGTCAAGCTGGTGCGCAGCGTGATCGGCACCAAGGCCGACCACCGCGCCACCGTGAAGGGCCTGGGTCTGCGTCGGATGAACAGCACCGCTGTCCTGGAAGACACGCCCGCCGTGCGCGGCATGATCAACAAGGTCCGCTACATGGTCGTGGTGCTCTAAGCGCCTGACCTTTCGGGGAATACCATGGAACTCAATAGCATCAAGCCCGCCTCGGGTGCCAAGCATGCCAAGCGCCGTGTCGGCCGCGGCATCGGCTCCGGCCTGGGCAAGACCGCAGGTCGCGGTCACAAGGGTCAGAAGTCGCGTTCGGGTGGCTACCACAAGGTCGGTTTCGAAGGCGGTCAGATGCCGCTGCAGCGCCGCCTGCCGAAGCGTGGTTTCAAGTCGCACCTGCTGAAGTACAACGCCGAAGTCACCCTGGGTGAACTGCAGGCTCTGGGCGCCGCCGAAGTCGACGTCCTGGTGCTGAAGCAAGCTGGCCTGATCCCCCAACTGGCCAAGGTGGTCAAGGTGATCAAGTCGGGCGAACTGACCAGCAAGGTCGTGCTCAAGGGCATCGGCGCCACCGTTGGCGCCAAGGCCGTGATCGAAGCTGCCGGCGGCTCGCTGGCTGAATAAGTCGACACCGATCGGCATTGCGCAAGCATTGAACGTCAAAGCCTGAACAGGACTCAGCGTGGCAACCTCTCCCACTCAACTGGCACAAAGCGGCAAGTTCGGCGACCTGCAGCGTCGTCTGGTCTTTCTGCTGCTGGCGCTGGTCGTCTACCGAATCGGCGCGCACATTCCCGTGCCCGGTATCGACCCGAACCAGCTGCAACAGTTGTTCAAGGGCCAGCAGGGCGGCATCCTGAGCCTGTTCAACATGTTCTCGGGCGGGGCGCTGTCGCGCTTCACCGTGTTTGCGCTGGGCATCATGCCCTACATTTCCGCGTCCATCATCATGCAGATGATGGGCTACGTGGTGCCCACCCTCGAGTCCTTGAAGAAGGAAGGCGAGGCAGGGCGTCGCAAGATCACGCAGTACACCCGTTACGCAACCCTGGGCCTGGCGTTGTTCCAGTCCTTTGGCATCGCGGTGGCCCTCGAAGGCACGGCGGGGCTGGTGGTCAATCCTGGTTTCGGCTTCCGCATGACCACGATGGTCAGCCTGACGGCCGGCACCATGTTCCTCATGTGGCTGGGTGAGCAGATCACCGAGCGGGGCCTGGGTAACGGCATCTCGATCCTCATCTTCGGCGGCATCGCAGCGGGTCTGCCTGGTGCACTCGCAGGTCTGTTCGAGCTGATCCGCACGGGTTCGATGAGCATTCCGGCCGCCATCTTCATCGTGGCCCTGGTGTTTGCCGTCACCTACCTGGTGGTGTTCGTCGAGCGCGGTCAGCGCAAGATTCTGGTGAACTACGCCAAGCGCCAGGTCGGCAACCGTGTGTACGGTGGTCAGTCTTCGCACCTGCCGCTGAAGATCAACATGGCCGGTGTGATCCCGCCTATCTTCGCGTCGTCGATCATTCTGCTGCCGACCACCGCTGTGGGCTGGTTTGCCACGGGTGACAGCATGCGCTGGCTGAAGGACATCGCTTCGATGCTCTCGCCTGGCCAGCCGATCTACGTGATTCTGTATTCCGTTGCCATCGTCTTCTTCTGCTTCTTCTACACCGCACTGGTGTTCAACAGCCGCGAGACGTCGGACAACCTCAAGAAGAGCGGCGCGTTCATCCCCGGCATCCGTCCCGGTGACCAGACCGCACGCTACATCGACAAGATCCTGGCCCGCCTGACCCTGGTCGGCGCGGTCTACATCACGGCCGTGTGCCTGCTGCCCGAGTTCCTCGTGCTCAAGTACAACGTGCCTTTCTATTTCGGCGGTACCTCGCTGCTGATCATCGTGGTCGTCACGATGGACTTCTGGGCGCAGGTGCAGTCTTACGTCATGTCTCAGCAGTATGACTCGCTGCTGAAGAAGGCGAACTTCAAGGCGAATTGAGACGGCTTCGGCCCCTCGACTTGCCAAGAGCCCCTTCACAGACGGGCTGGTTTTGCGGCACAATGCTAGGTTTCGCATTCGCCGCGGCCAGGTTGTCGTGTCGGGCGTCCTGATCGATCGGTGATGAGCCGTGCGACCAGGCCGTCTGGCGGGGCTGTACAAGCGTCGTGCTCGCCTCGTGTTCCGGGCGAAGTGAGCTGGAGTTTGGTGACCCCGGAAACGTGGGCGAATTTCCGCTGAGCATTCAGCGGTTCAGGAGAAGACCATGAAAGTCTCGGCATCCGTCAAGAAGATGTGCCGTAATTGCAAAATCATCCGCCGCAAGGGCGTGGTTCGTGTGATCTGCACCGACCCGCGTCACAAGCAGCGTCAAGGCTGATCGCCTGACCGGGCGACACACGCGTTCAGAGGACAGTTATGGCACGTATTGCTGGCATCAACATTCCGCCGCACAAGCACACCGAAATCGGTCTGACTTCGATCTACGGCATTGGTCGCACCACCGCGCAGAAAATCTGCTCGGCTGCAGGCATTCCCTTCGACAAGAAGATCAAGGAACTGACCGACGGCGACCTCGAGAAGATTCGTGAAGAAGTGGGCAAGCTCACCATCGAAGGTGACCTGCGCCGCGAGCTCTCGATGAACATCAAGCGCCTGATGGACCTGGGTTGCTACCGTGGCTTCCGCCATCGTCGTGGCCTGCCCTGCCGTGGCCAGCGCACTCGCACCAATGCCCGCACCCGCAAGGGTCCGCGCAAGGCGATCGCCGGTAAGAAGTAATCGGGCTTCGATTTCGAAAGAAAGTATCTATGGCTAAAGCACCTGCGAACAGCGCTGCCCGTCGTGTGAGCAAGAAGGTCCGCAAGAACATTGCGGACGGCATCGCCCACGTGCACGCTTCGTTCAACAACACCATCATCACCATCACCGACCGCCAGGGCAACGCGCTGTCCTGGGCTTCGTCGGGTGGTCAGGGTTTCAAGGGCTCGCGCAAGTCCACGCCGTTCGCTGCCCAGGTGGCCGCTGAAGTGGCTGGCCGCGCTGCTCAAGAACAAGGCATCAAGAACCTGGACGTCGAGATCAAGGGCCCCGGCCCGGGTCGCGAGTCGTCGGTGCGCGCCCTGGCTTCGCTGGGCATCCGCATCAACTCGATCTCCGATGTGACGCCCGTGCCGCACAACGGCTGCCGTCCGCAGAAGCGTCGCCGCATCTGATCCGGTTCTGACTGGCTCGGGCTTCTCCGCCGAGCCAAGTTCGCCCACCTCGCTCGGCTTGCTCGCAGGCTGCGCGAGGTTTGTGCGTTGCGCGATGCTGACAAAGTCACTCGACTCCGTCGGTGCTGCGTGACGCTGCTTGCTATAATGGCAAGTTCTCTGCAGTGGTGGCTGGCCGTGTGTCGGCCCCCTCTGATCTGAAGCCCACCGTCTTCTGGCCATGATCGCCGGGAGACTCGCGCCGGTCAACGCCCTCGCTGCAGCAGGGGCGAGGCTGGCGTCAGATACATCACAAGGACACGACAAGTGGCACGTTACCTCGGACCCAAGGCCAAGCTGGCCCGCCGCGAAGGCACCGACCTTTTCCTCAAGAGCGCCCGCCGCCCCATCAGCGACAAGGCCAAGTTCGACACCAAGCCGGGTCAGCATGGCCGCACCTCCGGCTCGCGCACCTCGGACTTCGGTCTGCAGCTCCGCGAAAAGCAGAAGGTCAAGCGCATGTACGGCGTGCTGGAAAAGCAGTTCCGTCGCTACTTCGCTGAAGCCGAGCGCCGCAAGGGCAACACCGGCGGCAACCTGCTGTCGCTGCTGGAATCGCGCCTGGACAACGTCGTCTACCGCATGGGCTTCGCCTCGACGCGCGCTGAAGCCCGTCAGCTGGTGGGCCACAAGGGCGTGGTCGTGAACGGCCAGGTCGTGAACATTCCGTCGTACATGGTCAAGGCCGGTGACGTGGTCGCCGTGCGCGAAAAGGCCAAGAAGCAGGTCCGCGTGCAGGAAGCCTTCAAGCTGGCCGAGTCGATTGGCATGCCGGGTTGGGTTCAAGTGGACGGCGCCAAGCTGGAAGGCGTGTTCAAGAAGACCCCGGATCGCGACGAGTTCGGCTCCGACATCAACGAATCGCTGATCGTCGAACTGTATTCGCGTTGATGCGTCGCAGGGCTGCGCCGCACGGTCGTCCGATCGTGTCGCGTGGCCTTGTGCATTTGTATTTCAGGGCCGGGGCATGTGCTCCGGTTGGTCCAGCAGCCTTATCGGTGTAACGAGCCGAGGGTATTGACAGGAAGACCTCATGCAAACGAATTTGCTGAAACCCAAAGCCATCCAGGTGGAACCGCTCGGCGGTCACCGTGCCAAGGTTACGCTCGAACCGTTCGAGCGCGGCTATGGCCACACCCTCGGCAACGCGCTGCGTCGCGTGCTGCTGTCGTCGATGGTCGGTTTCGCACCCACGGAAGTCACGATCGCTGGCGTGCTCCACGAGTACTCGGCCATCGATGGCGTGCAGGAAGACGTGGTCCACATCATGCTGAACCTCAAGGGCGTGGTGTTCCGTCTGCACAACCGTGACGAAGTCACCCTGGTGCTGCGCAAGGACGGCGAAGGTCCCGTGACGGCGGCAGACATCCAGACCCCGCACGACGTCGAAATCGTCAACCCGGGTCACGTGATCGCCCACCTGTCGGCTGGCGGCAAGCTGGACATGCAGATCAAGGTGGAAAAGGGCCGCGGCTACGTGCCGGGCAACATCCGCCGCTATGGCGAAGAGTCGAGCAAGGCCATCGGCCGCATCGTGCTGGACGCTTCGTTCTCGCCGGTCCGCCGCGTGAGCTACACGGTCGAAAGCGCCCGTGTGGAACAGCGCACCGACCTGGACAAGCTGGTCATGGAGATCGAGACCAACGGCGCCATCTCGCCGGAAGACGCGATCCGTGCCTCGGCCAAGATCCTGGTGGAACAGCTGGCGGTCTTCGCCCAGCTGGAAGGCCCGGATGCCGCCGGCATCTTCGAAGCCCCGGGCAAGCCTGGCGCGACGTTCGACCCGATCCTGCTGCGTCCGGTCGACGAGTTGGAGCTGACCGTGCGTTCGGCCAACTGCCTCAAGGCCGAGAACATCTATTACATCGGCGACCTGATCCAGCGTACCGAGACCGAGCTGCTCAAGACCCCGAACCTGGGTCGCAAGTCGCTCAACGAGATCAAGGAAGTGCTGGCTTCCCGTGGTCTGGCCCTGGGCTCGCGCCTGGAAGCCTGGCCGCCCCAAGGTCTCGACAAGCGTTGATTTTTTGAAAGTGGGCGGCTCTGAAGGGCCGCCCGGTGCACCCGGCGGTACCTTGAAACGGCCGTCGGTTTGATAAGGAAAGGAAAGCACCATGCGTCACGGAAATGGACTCCGTAAACTGAACCGCACTTCGTCGCACCGCGCTGCGATGCTGCGCAACATGGCCAACTCGCTGATCGAGCACGAAGCCATCAAGACCACCGTGCCGAAGGCCAAGGAACTGCGTCGCGTCGTCGAGCCGCTGATCACCCTGGCCAAGGAACCCACGCTGGCCAACAAGCGTCTGGCGTTCGACCGCCTGCGCAACCGCGACAACGTGGTCAAGCTGTTCAACGTGCTGGGCCCGCGCTTCGCCAAGCGCCCGGGCGGCTACACCCGCATCCTGAAGATGGGCTTCCGCGTGGGCGACAACGCCCCGATGGCCTACATGGAGCTGGTTGAGCGCACCGAAGAAACGGCTGCCCCGGAAGCCGCCGCTGAGTAAGTCCTGAGCGCAGAGCCTCTTCGGGGCTCTGGCGATACAAAGAAGCCCGCGTGGTTCGCTCCTCGCGGGTTTTTTTATGGGGCCGTTCTGGCCCGCACATGAAAAACCGGGTGAGGGCTTGCTGCCCGCGCTGTCTTCATGTCATAATCTCTTTCTCAGTCGCGGGGTGGAGCAGTCTGGTAGCTCGTTGGGCTCATAACCCAAAGGTCGTTGGTTCAAATCCAGCCCCCGCAACCACATTCAGGGCTCAGGCCCTCGCAAAAAGCCACCCTTGGGTGGCTTTTTTGTTGGCCGCTTCGTTTTGGGGCCTGGCGATCAGAGCAGCGCGCGCAGCTCGCTCTGGGCCTGGCGCAGCAGGGGCAGGCCACGGGCGACGAGGTCGTCCAGGGAACGTCGGGCGGCGCTGGCGCCCAGGTTGACGGCCGCGACGAGTTGGCTGCGGTTGTTGTGCAGCGGCACGGCGAGGGTCCGGAGATCGAGGTCGAGTTCCTGGTCCACCAGCGCGTACCCTTGCTGGCGGGTGCGCTCCAGTTCACGGAGGAGCTGACCTGCGTCCGTGATGGTCCGGCTGGTTCGTGGAAGCAGGCGTTGTCGCTCGATCCACGGGCCCCACTCGGATTCCGGCCGGAAGGCCATCAACACGCGGCCGTTCGCGCTGCAGTACGCGGGAACCCGCGTGGCTGGCTGCAGTCGCGCGGAGGGGGGCAGGCCGCCGCCACAGGCCGCAATCGACAGAACGTCGTCGCCGTCGAGGACGCCAGCGGCACTGGCATCGCCCGTGTGCGCCACCAGCTGGTTCAATCGGGGTTGGATCATGCGGGGCAGGCGCGCGGAGTGCAGGTAGCTCTGGCCGAGGCGCAGCACCCGTGGTGTGAGCGAGAAGCAGCGTCCGTCGTGGTGGGCGTAGCCGATCTGCGTCAGGGTCAGGAGATAGCGCCGGGCGGCCGCGCGGCTCAGTCCGGCCCGGTTCGCCACTTCGGTGATGGTCAGTCGGGGTTTGTCGAGGTCGAAGGCGGAGATGACCGCCAGGCCCTTCTCGAGGCCACCGACCAGGTCGCGGGGATTGAAGGCCGCCGGCGGGGCGGCGGGGGCGAGGAGGAGCGAGGACGAGAGTGACATGTCGAGGAGCGCCGGTGAGCGAAATGGCAGAGCCATTCGCGGTGTTTGCATATCGAACATATGTACGTAATACGTACGCTCGGATTGTGACGGGTGCGCGACAAAGCGGTATAGGGGTTGTCCGAATGTCCCTGGTCCTCAGTGCGCACAATTTCCGTTCATCCCTGTAAACGTGCTACACTTGCATTCTTCAGTCGCGGGGTGGAGCAGTCTGGTAGCTCGTTGGGCTCATAACCCAAAGGTCGTTGGTTCAAATCCGGCCCCCGCAACCAAATCAAAAAAGGCCTTCACGTTCGTGAAGGCCTTTTGCGTTGGGGGCCCGCGTTTCCGTGCGCGCCCGCGATCATCCATCCCGTTGAGCCCCGCGGAGTGCGCCAGGCTCGACGGGGCCGAACAGCACTGCTCACGCAGGATCAGGCGTCGGAAAGCGGCGCGTGTCGGAGCGGCTGTTGGAGAGCGGGGGGCATGGGGCGGTAGCCACGCAGTCCATACCAGCCGATGTACAGGTAGCACACCAGCGGCACGGAGAACGACATCAGGAGGCCGATGCCATCGGCCAGCACCGCCTGGAGCAGGGGCACGATGGCACCGCCGACGATGGCCATGCACAGCAGCCCGGAACCCCGACTCGTGAGTTCACCGAGTCCTTCAAGGGCCAGCGAAAAGATCGTTGGGAACATGATGGAATTGAACACCCCGACGGCGAGCAGCAGCCACATCGCAGCCGGGCCGCCCAGCCCCATCGCAGAGCCGATCAGGATGACGTTGGCGAGTCCTGCCGTCATCAGCACGCGGCTGGCGCGAACCCGCTGCATCAGGGCACTGCCGGCCAGTCGGCCGACCATGGCGGCGCCCCAGTAGAGCGCAAGGTACTGGCCGGCGGCTTCGTGGCTGAGTCCGGCGATCTCCGGATCGCTCATGAGGCTGACCAGCAGGCTGCCGATGCCGACCTCGGCACCCACGTAGGCAAAGATGCCGACGGTCCCGAGTACGAGGTGCCGATGCGCCCACAAGCGGTGGCTGCCTGCCTGAGGCAGCGTGTCGCGGCGGTGGCCGCTGCGCTCGATGACGCGTGCGTCGGGCAGGCGGAATGAGGCCACGATGCCGGCCAGGATGAACAGGGCGGTGGCCAGCAGCAGATAGGGCCCTTGCACGGTCTCGGCCCGGCTTTGCGCTGCGGCATGGTCTGCCGAGGCCAGGATGGTGGCGGCGCCGACCAGCGGCCCGAGTGTGGCGCCCAGCGAGTTGAAGGCCTGGGTCAGGTTCAGTCGCGAGGAGGCTGTCTGTGGCGCGCCCAGCAAGGTCACGTAGGGATTGGCGGCGACCTGAAGCAAGGTGATGCCGCTGGCGAGAACAAACAGCGCACCCAGGAAGAGCGGGTAGGCATGCAGTTCGGCCGCCGGGTAGAACAACAGGCAGCCGATGCCGACCGTGCACAGACCGACGATGAGGCCGCGCTGATAGCCGATGCGCTGCAGCAGGCGGCCGGCGGGCAGCGACACGATGAAGTACGCCACGAAGAAGCAGAACTGCACCAGCATCGCCTGCACGTAGTTGAGCGAGAACAGGGCCTTGAGGTGGGGGATGAGGATGTCGTTCAGCGAGGTGATGAGGCCCCACATGAAGAACAGCGAGGTGAGCACCGCAAGCGGGCCCGTATGGCGGGTGTTCATGGCAGACGAGGCGGGCCCGGCCCGCAAGACAAAACGCCAAGTTTAACGATTCGTTAATTTCGAGGCGAGGGTGGTGCTTAACCCCTGCTGGGTGTGCGTCTGGCGCGCCGCGGCATGATGGGCGCATGTCTTCTTTGTCTGTTCTGGATCTTTCGCCCATCACGCAAGGCAGCGATGCGGCCACCTCGTTTGCGCGCTCGCTCGACCTGGCCCGGCACGCCGAGCAACTGGGTTACCAGCGCTACTGGCTGGCCGAGCACCACGGCATGCCGGGCATTGCCAGTGCGGCCACGGCCGTGCTGATCGGGCACATTGCAGGGGGCACCCGCCACATCCGGGTGGGGGCCGGCGGCATCATGCTGCCCAACCACGCACCGCTGCAGGTGGCCGAGCAGTTCGGGACGCTGGCGGCGTTGCATCCGGGGCGCATCGACCTGGGACTGGGGCGTGCGCCCGGCTCCGACCCGGCCACGGCCCGGGCGCTGAGGCGGCATCTGCAAACCGACCCCGAAGCCTTCGACCGCGACGTGCTGGAGCTGCAGGCCTACTTTGCGGGTCGACGCCCGTTTGGCGTGCGGGCGGTGCCGGGCGAGGGCGCCGACGTGCCGCTCTGGATTCTGGGCTCGAGCCTGTACGGTGCACAGATGGCCGCACGGTTCGGCCTGCCCTATGCGTTTGCGTCGCACTTCGCCCCGGCGCAGATGCTCGACGCCATCGCGCTGTATCGGCGGTTGTTTCAGCCCTCGGCGGTGCTGGCCAAGCCGCGGGTCATGCTGGGCGTGAACGCCTTCGTGGCGGACACGGAGGCGGAGGCGCGCCTGCTGATGACCTCGCTGGAGCAGGCCTTTGTGGCCTTGCGATCCGGGCAGCCCATGCCACTGCCGCCGCCTCAGGCAGGCTTCACCGACAGCCTTCCGCCGTCTGCGCGGCACACGCTGGAGGACGTGCTCGCGTGCAGCGTGGTCGGGACGCCGGATCAGGCCGCAAGCCAGCTGCGCGCGCTGGCTGAGCGCACCGGGGCCGATGAGTTCATGGTGACCGCGCAGATCTTCGACCACGAAGCGCGCTGCCGCTCGTTCGCGCTGCTGATGCAGGCGTGGACGGCCTGACGGGGCCTTTCCCTCGGCAAAAGACCCTGCTGAATACGGCACAATAGACCGCCCGGTTTGTGCGGGTGCCATTCATCAAACGTCACAATGAACAAGACCGATCTGATCCAACGTCTGGCCGACCAGCACGAGCTGTCGAAGGCTGAAGCCGGCCGCATCCTGGAGACCCTGCTCGACACCGTGGTCGGTGCCGTCAAGAAGGGTGAAGCTGTCACGATCCCGGGTTTCGGTTCGTTCAAGCAGCATGCCCGCCCCGCCCGCAACGGCGTGAACCCCAGCACCGGCGCGAAGATCAAGATCGCTGCCGCCAAGCTGCCGAAGTTCACCCCGGGTGCCTCGTTCAAGGCTGCCGTGGACCCGAAGGCCGCCGCCCGCAAGGCTGGCGCCAAGGCCGAAGCCAAGCCGGCCGCCAAGAAGGCCGTCGCCAAGAAGGCTGCGGCCAAGCCGGCAGCCAAGAAGGCCGCCAAGAAGTAAGACGCTCTGCGCCTGAATGGCAAAACGGCTCCCCGCGGGGAGCCGTTTTGCTTGAGGGCCTGCCGGTGTGGATCAGAAGCGGTGGAGGATGCCGAGCTGCATGGCCTTCAGGCGCTGGCCATTGACGTCGGCAGCCTCGAAGTTGGGCAGCACGGCGGCCGAACCGGACAGCACGAAGCCGCCGTTGCGGTCGTTGCTCAACACCTCGCCCATCGCGTACAGCGTGGTCCGCTTCGACAGGTCATAGAACGCCCCGAGCGACGCGCCGGTGGCCCCTTCCTTGGCGTTCGATGTGTCGTAGATGCGGCCGACCATGCCACCCACGCGCAGCGCGCTGGAGACACGGTAGTCGGCCGAGAGCTGCACGACGTTGTGGAAACGGTTTGCGTCGGTTGCGGTGCCGGCGGCCCCGGATACCAGCGTGCCCGTGGCGCCCAGCAGCAGTCCGGCATTGTTGCCCTGGAGCGGGCCGCTGGCCGAGTCGGTGGTGGCGTTGCTGCGGATCACCGATGCGTACACCTTGCCCTGCCCGTAGTCGTAGTTGGCATACAGGTTGTCGAACACGATGGTGCGGCCCACAGCCGAGTTGGCTGCCGGTCGGGCACGCACGCCGGTGTAGCCTGCGCGCACCGGGCCGTTGGCGTAGTCGACGGCGAACTGCCACACAGCCTTGCTGGAGGGGCTGCCGGTGCTTTGTTCGCCGGGCGCGAAGTGGGCCTCGAACACAAAGCCGCTCACGCGTGGCGAGATGTACGTCAGGTCGTTGTCGTAACGCGCGGTGAGGGCGTACCAGTTGGCCAGGGAGCCCAGCGTGCGGCCGCTGTAATCGACGTCGGCGCTGCGGACGAAGGCAACCGAGTTCTGCCGACCGGCGCGGAATTCGCCGTAAGGCGTGGCCAGCCCGACCCACGCCTGGCGGTCGAAGAAGCGGGTGCTGTCGTTCTGCTTGCCGGAGTCGGCATACAGACCGTGCTCGAGGTTGAACTTCACGGCCAGGCCACCACCGAGGTCTTCGGTGCCGCGAAAGCCCAGGCGGCTGCGCATCAGGGCGCCGTCGTTCAGCGAAGTCAGGCTCTTGCCCGAGCTGCTCTTCATGTAGTTGAGGTACTGGTCCAGCGTGCCGTACAGCGTCACGTTGCTGGTCTGCGCTTGGGTGGCTGCGGCGCTCAGGGCCAGGGCCGCGGTCAAGACGGTGCGAGAGAAGGGCTTGTTCATGGGGTGTCTCCTGGTGTGGGGCGCAGGCGCGCCCTGCCGGGTGCAGCGGGTGACCCGGATCGGTGTGGTGAGGGGAACGGGGGGCGACCCTCTTGGGGTTGCCCGGGCGCCGGGGGAGCGTCATCGCCCCCGCACGGCGCAGGCCGATCAGGCGGCCGAGGTGACGAGCTTGGGCTCGCTGGCGCGGCGCGTCTGCTGGCGCAGCGCGAACACGATCATCGCGACGGTGGCGACGGCGCCGGGGATGGCGAAGGCCAGGAAGTTGGCCTGCAGCGGCAGCTCGGCGGCCATGAGGGCCCCGCCCAGGATCGGGCCGACGATGGCGCCATTGCGGCCGATGCCCGACGCCCAGCCGAGACCGGTGGACCGGATGCTCATCTCGTAGAACTGCGCGCCCAGTGCATACAGCAGGATCTGCGTGCCGATGGTGGTGGCGCCGGCAATGGCGATCAGGATGTAGAGCAGTTCGGTCGAGCTCTTGTAGCCCAGCAGGCTGATGGAGGTGGCGGCGATGGCGAAGAACACGGCCAGCACGCGTGGCATGTTCATCTTGTCGCTCAGCCAGCCGCCGCCGATTGCGCCGAAGATGGCACCGAGGTTGAGGACCAGCAGGAAGCTCAGCGAGGAGCCGAGACCGTAGCCGGCCTTGGTCATCAGCTTGGGCAGCCAGGAGGCGAGCGCGTAGACCATCAGCAGGCAGCAGAAGAAGGCGACCCACAGCATCAGCGTCTGCAGGGCACGGCCGTCACCGAAGAGCTGCAGCACGTTTCCACCCTTCGCCTTGCCGGCCGGGGCTGCGAGCTGGTCGCCGGCCTTCATCCTGAAAGTCGGCTCGACGCGCGACAGCACGGCGGCGGCTTCTTCCGTGCGGCCTTCCTTGACCATGAAGCCGACCGACTCGGGCAGGAACTTCATGATGAGCGGCAGCAGCAGCAGGGGCAGCCCGGCGACGTAGAAGACCGACTGCCAGCCATAGCTGGGCAGCAGCACCATGCCGAGGCCGGCCGACAGCATGCCGCCGACCGAGTAGCCACTGAACATGATGGCCACCAGCGTGCTGCGGATCTTCTGCGGTGCGTACTCGCTCATCAGCGCGACCACGTTGGGCATGACGCCGCCGATGCCGAGACCGGCAATGAAGCGACAGATGCCGAATTCGGTCGGGTTGGTGGTGAAGCCGTTCAGCATGGTGAAGCCGCTGAAGAGGATCACGCAGATCGTGATGGCCTTCTTGCGGCCGATGCGGTCGGACAGGGGGCCGAAGATCAACGCACCGGCCATCATGCCGAAGAGCGCGTAGCTGCCCAGCGCACCGGCCTGCAGCGGGGTGAGATTCCACTCCTTCATCAGCATGGGCAGGGCCACGCCATAGATGACGAGGTCGTAGCCGTCGAAGATGATGATGAGGGCGCACCAGAAGAGCACCGTCCAGTGAAAGCGGTTGAACCGCGCCTGGTCGATGACCTTGGATACATCGATGTTGTTCATTTTGTCTCCACCATGAGGGGTAGGGGGTTGCTCGAGGGCGCCAGGCGCGGGGAGGACCACGCCTGGCAGAGGGGAAAGAGCGGGTGGCTCGTGGACCGAGCCTGTGGTTCTTGTGAGCGATGTGGGGCTGGGTTCAGCCCATGTCGCCACCACCGATCGGCAGCACGACGCCGGTGATGTACGAGGCCTCATCCGAGGCGAGGAAGAGAATGGCGCCGACCTGTTCGTCGATCGTGCCGTAGCGCTTCATCAGGCTCGACGACTTGGTCTGGTCGACGATTTGCTGATACCAGACCTTCTCCTGCTCGGTCTGTTCGGCCGTGTTGCGCGGGATGCGGCGCGGCGGGGCTTCGGTGCCGCCGGGGGCGGTGGCGTTCACACGCACACCGCGCTCGGCGGTTTCGAAAGCCAGGCAGGCCGTGAGTGCGTTGACGCCGCCCTTGGCTGCGCCATAGGGCACGCGGTTGACGCCGCGCGTGGCGATCGACGAGACGTTGACGATGGCGCCCCGGCCCTGCTCGAGCATGATCGGCAGCGCCGCGTGGCAGCACCACAGCGTCGGGAACAGCGAACGGCGCACTTCGGCTTCGATCTCGTGTTCGGCGTAGTGCTCGAAGGGCTTGGCCCAGATCGTGCCGCCGACGTTGTTGACGAGGATGTCGATGCGACCGAAGTGGCGCACGGCCTCGGCCATCACGCGCTCGCAATCGGCGTTGCGTTCGAGGTCGGCGGTGAGGGTGAGGATGCGGTCGGCCGCGCCGGGCAGCTCGCGCAGCTCGTGCACGATCTCGGCACGGTCGACGGCCACGATGCGGCCGCCTTCAGCCAGCATGCGCTCGACCACGCCGCGGCCGATGCCCTGTGCCGAGCCGGTGACGACGGCCACCTTGCCTTGGAAGCGGGGTGTCATGGTGGGGCTCCCGGATCAGGCGCTGGCCGCGAACTTCTCGTAATAGAAGTTGGCCGGCTGGATGCCGCGTTCGCGGATGAAGTGGCTCACGGCTTCGACCATCGGAGGCGGGCCGCACAGGTAGATGTCGACCTCGCCTTCGTTGAGGTGCTTGGGCTCGATGTGCTGGGTGACGTAGCCCTTGTGGGGATACGGGCTGTCGGCATTCGCCACGCACGCGGTGAACGTGAAATTGGGGATGCGGGCAGCAAAGGCTTCGAGCTTGTCCATCTCGACCAGGTCGGCGTCGTGGGTCACGCCGTAGATCAGGTGCAGCGGGTGGGCGCTGCCTTCGTCGGCGATCTTCTCGAGCATGGCGGTGAAGGGCGCCAGGCCGGTGCCGCCGGCCAGCAGCAGCAGCGGGCGCTTGATCTCGCGCAGGTAGAAGCTGCCCAGCGGGCCAGCCAGGGACATGGCATCGCCCTGCCTGGCCAGGCTGGTGAGGAAGGAGCTCATCAGCCCGCCCGGCACGTTGCGGATCAGGAAGGAGACCTCGCCGTTGCGCGGCAGCGAGCTGAAGGAGTAGGCGCGGGTCTGGTCGCTGCCGGGCACCTTCAGGTTGACGTACTGGCCGGGCAGGAAGGCCAGCTTGTTGAGCGCGTCACCCTGCAGGCTCAGCGAGATGGTGCTGGGCGAGAGCTGGCGCACTTCCTTGATGGCGGCGTTGAACTCGGCCTGCTGCGTGCGGCACACCGCCGACGAGGCGGGCACGCGCACCACGCAGTCGCTCTGGGCGCGCATCTGGCAGGTCAGCACGTAGCCTTGCTTGGCTTCGTCGTCGCTGAGGGCGTCGTCGATGTACTCGCCCATCGTGTACTGGCCCGATTCGGCAAAGCACTTGCAGGTGCCGCAGGCGCCGTCACGGCAATCGAGGGGGATGTTCACGCCCTGGCGGTAGGCCGCATCGGCGACCGTCTCGGTGGCGTTGGCTTCGATGAAACGGGTGAGACCGTCTTCGAACTGGAGGGCAATCTGGTGAGGCATGAGGGGGACCTCCGTGATGAGTGAGGCCCCTGGCGCGCGGTGCACGGCAGGGGCAGCAGACTCAGATGTGGTAGACGTCGACGACGTGGCGGATGTAGTCGTTCTTCAGCACGACCACCTTGCGCTTGATCAGCGGCTGGCCGCTGGTCAGGTCGATCGTGTAGTGCGAGGTGCCGAAGTAGCTGTCCGTGGTGTGGTAGCGGTAGCTCAGGGTGTGCCAGTTGAAGCGCACCTCGAGTTGCTCGCCCTGCTGGGACACGATCTCCACGTTGTGGAGGTTGTGGCCGGTGCGGGGCTCGGGCGTGCTGGCCGCCGAGCGCTCGGTCTTGATGCGGAAGACACGGTCTTCCAGGCCGCCGCGGTTCGCGTAGTAGATCAGCGAGATCTCGGACTGCGGGTCACGCGTCAGCTCGCCGTCGTCGTCCCACGAGGGCATCCAGAACTCGGCCTGGGGGTGGTAGCAGGTGAGCCACTCGTCCCACTGCTTGTCGTCCAGCAGACGGGCTTCGCGGTACAGAAAGGCCTGGACTTGTTCGATGGTCATGCTCATGGTGGGCCTCACGCTTTCTTGGCTTGTTCGGCTTCCGCCGCGATGGCACGCTGCATGGTCTCCATCCAGTAGCGGTGCTGCTCGGTGTAGAGGCCTTCGTCTTCGGTCTTCACGCCGCTGAGCAGCGGCTTGAGGTCGATCTGCTGGGCTGCTGCATCGGGGCCGTGAACCCAGTGCGTGGCGCCGCGGCACATGTCGTTCCACTCCAGCGCGATGCCGGCGTAGCCCTGCTGGCACGCGCGGAACTCTTCCAGGTCGTCCGGCGTGGCCATGCCGGTGGCGTTGAAGAAGTCTTCGTACTGGCGGATGCGGCGGGCGCGGGCCTCGGGGGCTTCACCCTTGGGCGCGATGCAGTAGATGGTGACTTCCGTCTTGTCGACCGAGATGGGGCGCAGCACGCGGATCTGCGAGCTGAACTGGTCCATCAGATAGACGTTGGGATACAGACACAGGTTGCGCGAGTGGTTGATCATCCAGTCGGCACGGGCTTCGCCGCAGCGCTGCACCAGCTCGTCACGCACCTTGAAGTTGGGGCGGTCTTCGGGGTTGGCCCACTTCGTCCACAGCAGCATGTGGCCGTTCTCGAACGAGTAGAAGCCGCCACCGTTCTTGGCCCAGCTGCCTGCGTCCATCGCCTTGATGGTGTCGCCGGCTTCGGACTGCTTGCGGTGGTTGGTGGTGGCCGCGTAGTTCCAGTGCACCGAGGTGACGTGGTAGCCGTCGGCGCCGTTCTCGGCCTGGATCTTCCAGTTGGCATCGAACGTGTAGGTCGACGAGCCGCGCAGCACTTCCAGGCCTTCCGGCGACTGGTCCACGATCATGTCGATGATCTTGGTCGACTCGCCGAGGAACTCGGTCAGCGGGGCCACGTCCGGGTTCAGGCTGCCGAACAGGAAACCGCGGTAGCTCTCGAAACGCGCCACCTTCTTCAGATCGTGGCTGCAGTCCTTGTTGAAGGACTCCGGATAGCCGGCGTCGGTGCCGTCCTTGACCTTCAGCAGCTTGCCGCTGTTGTTGAACGTCCAGCCGTGGAAGGTGCAGGTGAAGTTGGCCTTGTTGCCCTTCTTCAGGCGGGCCAGGGTGGCGCCACGGTGCGAACAGGCGTTGATGATGGCGTTGAGCTCACCGGCCTTGTTGCGCGTGATCATGATCGGCTGGCGGCCGATGTAGGTCGTGAGGTAGTCGTTCGGGTTCGGGATCTGGCTTTCGTGGGCCAGGTAGATCCAGTTGCCCTCGAAGATGTGTTTCATCTCGAGGTCGAACAGTTCCTGGTCGGTGAACGCGCTGCGGTGCAGTTTGTAGACGTGCTGGTCCTTGTCCTCGACCAGCATGCCGTCGAGGCGCTCGCGAACCGCGTCCAGCGGGGTGGGGTTGCTCATGGTGGGCTCCGGTCGAAGGGATCAGGCGGCAGCGCGGGGACGGGCGAAGTCGGTGGCCGGCACGGCGGCGGCTTCGGCGTGCACCGTGAAGTCGAAGTCGATCTGCAGGAAGGGGCCGGTCAGGTCGTACTTGGCGGCCGCAGCGGCGTCGTCCACCTTCTTGACGGCAGGCACCAGGCCTTCACGCGTGCCGAAGGCGAAGTCGTCCCACAGGTGCGGGTCGTTCTCGATGTTGATCTGCGTGGTCAGCTTGCGGCAGCCCGGCGCGGTCACGAAGAAGTGGATGTGGGCCGGGCGATGGCCATGGCGGCCCAGGGCCTGCAGCAGGCGGTCGGTCGAGCCACCGGGGGGGCAGCTGTAGCCGACCGGCAGGATGCTGCGGAAGGTGTAGCGGCCTTCGGCATCGGTGATGATGGTGCGGCGCAGGTTGAAGTCGCTCTGCGTCTTGTCGAAGTACGAGTAGTTGCCCAGGTGGTTGGCGTGCCAGACCTCGACCTTGGCACCGGCCACGGGCTTGCCGTCGGCGGTGCGCACCACGCCCTGCATGATCACGGTCTCGCCAGGGGTGGCGCCGTCATCCAGGCGGGCAAAGCCCTGGGCCACCGGGGCGCCGGCCACGTACAGCGGGCCTTCGATGGTGCGGGGGGTGCCGCCGACCAGACCGGCCTTGGCTTCGGCCTCGTCCATGCGCAGGTCCAGGAAGTGCTCGATGCCGATGCCCGGGGCGATCAGACCCAGTTCGCCGTTGCGGCCGGCCTCGCTCAGGAAGTTCAGGCCCGCCCAGAACTCCTCGGGCTGGATGTCCAGTTCGTCGATCTGGATCATCAGGTCACGGATCATGCGCGTCACGATGGTCTTGACGCGGGCGTTGCCGGGGCCGGTGACGCCGGTGGTGCTGATGCGTTCGATGAGGGCGTCGATGGTCTTCTTGTCCATGATGGTCTCCTGAAGGACGGCGGGGGGTGAGGATTCAGTCCGGATTTCCGATGTGAAACCGACTGCAAGTGGCGCGATCTTAGGAAGAGACCTTGTCGGGTGTCCAAGATGGTTTTAGACTCGTTCCATATCCGAAAGGTATGGAATGGAATTGCGCCATCTTCGGTACTTTGTCGCTGTCGCGGATGAGCAGAACTTCACGCGCGCGGCCGAAAAACTGCACATCTCCCAGCCGCCGCTGAGCCGGCAGATTCAGGATCTGGAGGACGAGTTGGGCTTGCCGCTGTTCGAGCGGGGCTCCAGGCCGCTGAAGCTCACCGAGGCCGGCCGGTTCTTCTACACGCACGCGACCCGGATGCTGGAGCAGGCGCGCGAGGCGATCCAGACCACGCGGCGCGTGGCGCACGCAGACAAACGCCTGGTGATCGGCTTTGTTTCGTCGACGATTTACGGGGCCTTGCCGCGGCTGGTGCGGCTCTTCCGGGCCGAGCGGCCGGGTACCGAGGTGTCGCTGGTCGAAATGTCGACGGTGGACCAGATCGATGCCCTGAAGGCGGGGCGGATCGATGTGGGCTACGGGCGGATCCGGCTGGAGGATCCGGCCATCAAGCGCGAGGTGCTGCGTGAGGAACAGCTCGTGCTTGCGATACCTTGCGGGCATGAGCTGGCCAAAATCGGCGAACCTGTCAGTCTTGCACAGGCAGCTCGTTTTCCCAATCTCGTTTACCCTAGGAAGCCGCGCCCCAGCTTCGCGGACCACGTTTTGTCCATGTTTCGCGACCGAGGTGTCGAGCCGGTGGCGGTGCACGAAGTTCAGGAAATCCAGACTGCGCTGGGCCTGGTCGCCTCCGGCATGGGGCTGTGCGTGGTGCCGACCGGCGTGCAGCGACTCCGGCCGGACGAGGTGATCTACCGGCCGTTTTCCGAGCCGGGCATGGTCTCGCCCATCATCATGAACACCCGCCTGCATGACCAGTCCGATGACATCCTGCTGCTGCGCAGGCTGATCGATGACATCTACCGGGCGCAAGCCGAAGAGCGGCGCCGTGCGGAAGAGCTGGCCCTCCAGGCACGCCTCGGCATCGAGGGCGACCCGGCTGCCTTGATCTGAGCGTCGGGCTGCTGCGGCGTCAGGCCGGTTTGGGCTGGGTGCGCCGGTGGTTCACCCAGCAGGC
Organism: Aquabacterium olei; assembly: GCF_003100395.1. NCBI lineage: Bacteria > Pseudomonadati > Pseudomonadota > Betaproteobacteria > Burkholderiales > Sphaerotilaceae > Aquabacterium > Aquabacterium olei. The sequence goes on along the minus strand of NZ_CP029210.1, from coordinate 3,348,042 downwards.
GAGCGAACCCAGCACCACGCCCCAGAACGCCGAGCCCAGGCCCAGAAAGCTCACACCGGATGCGGTGGCCAGAAAGGTGAGGATGGCCGCTTCCCGGTGGGGTTCGTCGGTGACGGCGCCCAGCACGTTGCTGGTGATGGCGCCGGTGAGGGCCAACCCCGCCAGCACCGCAACGAAGGGCCCCGGCAGCACCGCAAACAGCCAGACGATGAGGCCGCCGAAGGTGCCGCCGATCAGGTAGAACAGGCCGTTGGCCAGGCCGGCCACGTAGCGGCGCCGCGGATCTTCGTGCGCATCGCGCCCGGTGCACAGCGCGGCCGTGATGGCAGCCAGCACGGTGGTGATGCCGCCGAAGAACGCGGTGAAGACCGACACGGCGCTGGTGGCTGCAATGATGGGCCGGGCATCGAGCCGGTAACCCGCCGCGTGCAGGATGGCCATGCCGGGCATGAACTGGCCGGACAGACTCACCAGCACGAGCGGAATCGCCAGACTGAAAGTGGCCGACCACGACCAGGCGGGCGTGGTGAACACCGGCAGCGTGGGCCGCAGATCGAGCGTCGGCCAGGGCGCGTGGGGCTGCAGCACCGTGAGTGCCAGGCCCAGCGCCAGCACCAGCACCATGTGATAGCGCGGCCAGTGCCGCTTGAACACGAGGTAGCCGATCACCATGGCGGCCGTCAGCAGGGGCAGCGCCTCCATGGACTTGAAGGCGCGCAGCCCGAACTGGAAGAGGATGCCGGCCATCATCCCGTAGGCCACCCCCTTGGGGATCAGGCGCATCAGGCGGTCGAACATGCCGGTGATGCCGATCAGCCCGGTCAGCACGGCGGCAATCAGGTAGGCGCCCACCACCTCGTCGAGCGGCATGGCGGGAAACAGCGTGACCAGCAACGCCGTGCCGGGCGCCGACCACGCCGTGATGACCGGCGCCTTGAACCACCAGCTCAACGCGATGCCCGAGACCGCGGCGCCGATCGAGATGGCCCAGACCCACGAGGCGACGATGTCGGGCGGCACCATGCCGACCTGTGCCGCCTGAAAGAGGATGAGCAACGGGCCGGCGTAGGACACCAGCACGGCGAGAAAGCCCGCAGCGAGGGCGGAGAAGGACCAGTCTTTGCGGAGCATGGGTGCACGTCACAGGTGATCGCGCGATTCTCCGGGTCGGGCCGGCTTGATCAAGCCGCCGGTGGTGAGCACACTGTTTACCTGACGCAAACAATCCAAAAAAGGCATGGACCGATTTCAGGCAATGCAGCTGTTCGTGCGCATCGTGAACCTGGGCAGCTTCACGAAGGCCGCCGCCGAGCTCGACATCCCCCGCGCGACGGCCACGCAGACCATCAAGCAACTCGAAGCGCGCCTGGGCGTGCGCCTGCTGGCCCGCACGACCCGGCATGTGGCCGCCACCGAAGAGGGCGTGGCGTATCACCAGCGCTGCACGGCCATCCTGGCCGACCTCGAACGTGCGGAGCACGCCTTCACCGAGTCGGCGCTCAAGCCTCAGGGAAAGCTGCGCATCGACCTGTCGGGCACCTTGTGGCGGCACGTGCTGGCCCCGATGCTGCCCGAGTTCTGCGAGCGGCATCCCCGCATCACGGTCGATGTGAGCGTGCAGGACCGCCGCGTCGACCTGGTGAAGGAGGGCGTGGACTGCGCCCTGCGCATCGGCACCCTGCAGGACTCGTCGCTGGTGGGGCGGCGGCTGACCGACCTACCGCAGCTGACGTGTGCCAGCGCCGGCTATGTCGCACGGCATGGTCGACCTGGCTCACCCGATGAGCTGGCGGCACACCGCATGGTGGCCTATGTGTCGGCCAGTTCAGGCAAGGCCCTGCCGCTCGAGTTCCAGGTCGAGGGGCGGCTGGCGTCGCTCACCCTGGCTTCGACCGTGGCGGTGCGCAACGGTGACGCCTATGTGGCCGCCGGCGAAGCGGGGTTCGGGCTGATCCAGGTGCCGTACTACCACGTGCAGCGGCAGCTCGAGGCCGGCACGCTGGTCGAGCTGCTGCCGCGGTTCCGCCCGCCCAGCCTGCCGCTGTCGGTGCTGTATCCGGCCCAGCGCCATCTGCCCCTGCGGGTGCGGGTGTTTGTCGACTGGCTGTCGGCTCGCATGGCAGTGACACCGGGTGCCTCCACCTGCACGTGATGAGGCCCCCCTGCCCGCAGGGGCACTGACCCGGCGCAAGCCGACTGACGTGCGCCCGTCATCGGGGGTGGCTATGCTTGCGGCATGAATGCCTTCACCAGCCAGACTTTCGATCAGATCGCCATGGGCGCCAGCCTGACCCAGCGGCACACCGTCACGCGCGACGAGGTGTCGCTGCTCGCGCTGGTGTCCGGCGAGGTCAACGCCTTCGGCCCCCAGCGTGACGAGGCCAATCCCACTGCGCCTGTGTGCGAGGGCGTCAGCGCCGAGGCCCTGGTGCACGCGTTGCTCAAGCGCCGCCTGCCGGGGCCGGGCACCGTCATCGTCTCGCATGATCTGCGCTTCAGCGGGCACGTCGAGGTGGGCGACGAACTGGAGGCGCAACTCTCCGTGGTGGACAAACGCCCGCCCGACGAACTGGTGATCGCCTGCGCGGTGCGCCGGGGCAACGACACGGTGCTCGAGGGGCATATGACCGTGCGCGCCCCGGCCGAGGCCATCACGGTCGACCAGCGCGACACGCCCTCGGTCATCCTGCGCCGCAACGACGTCTTTGCCCGACTGATCCACGCCTGCGCGGGTCTGCCGCCGGCCCGCTGCGCCGTGGTGCACCCCTGTGATGCCGGCTCGCTGGGCGGCGCGATCGAATCGGCCCGGCTGGGCCTGATCGAGCCCGTGCTGGTCGGCCCGCGTGCGCGCATCGAGGCCGTGGCCCAGGCCGAGAACCTCGACATCACGCCCTACCGCCTCATCGATGTGGCCCACAGCCACGCCGCAGCGGACACGGCGGTGACGCTGGCCCGCGACGGCGAGGTGCAATCGCTGATGAAGGGCAGTCTGCACACCGACGAGCTCATGGGCGCCGTGGTGGCCGGCCTGCGCACCGAGCGCCGCATCAGCCACGTCTTCGTGCTCGACGTGCCCGCCTACCCGCGCATGCTGCTGGTGACGGATGCGGCCATCAACATCGCGCCCACCATCCAGGAAAAGGTCCACATCGTGCAGAGCGCGATCGACCTGGCCCAGGTCCTCGGTGTGCCGACGCCCAAGGTCGCGATCCTGGCGGCGGTCGAGACCGTCAACCCCGCCATGCCCGCCACGGTGGATGCCGCCATGCTGTGCAAGATGGCCGACCGCGGTCAGATCACCGGCGGGCTGGTGGACGGCCCGCTGGCCTTCGACAACGCCGTGAGTGTGGAAGCGGCGCGCACCAAGGGCATCGTCTCGCCGGTGGCGGGGCAGGCCGACATCCTCGTCGTGCCCAACCTCGAGGCTGGCAACATGGTGGCCAAGCAGCTGCAGTACCTGGCGGGCGCGGACAGCGCCGGCATCGTGCTGGGCGCGCGCGTGCCGATCGTGCTGACCAGCCGGGCCGATTCCGTGCGCACGCGCCTGGCCTCGGCCGCGGTGATGCAGTTGCTGGCGCAGGCGCAGGCGCGCGCCCGCAGCGTCAGTGGCAAGGCGCCTGCCGCCTGATTTCCCCTCACCCATCAGATCCCCCCGGAGCGCAAACGATGTCCGATGCCATCGCCGTCTTCAACGCCGGCTCGTCCAGTCTGAAGTTCTCGGTGTTCGAGGCCCGCGCGCTGCGGCCCCTGTTGCACGGCCAGATCGAGGGCCTGGGCAGCCGGCCCCACCTGGTGCTGAAGGCGCCCGATGGTGCGGTGCTGGAGGAGCAGCGCTGGGGCGACGCCGCCGTGCCGCACGACGCCGACCGCGAGCACGAACAGGCGCTGACGCAGCTGCTGGAGCGGATGCCCGTCCACCTGCAAGGCCATGCCCTGTGCGCGGCCGGACACCGCATCGTGCATGGGGGCGCGCGCTTCACGGCGCCGGTTCGGCTTGATGCTGCCGTGCTGACCGAACTGGCGGCGCTGACGCCGCTGGCGCCGCTGCACCAGCCACACAACCTGGCACCGGTCGAGGCACTGTCCCGCGTGGCGCCCACGCTGCCGCAGGTCGGCTGCTTCGACACCGCGTTCCACACCACCAACCCGCCGGTGGCCCAGCGCTTTGCCCTGCCGCGCGCGCTGCATGACGCGGGTGTGCGGCGCTATGGCTTCCACGGGCTGTCCTACGAGTACATCGCCAGCCAGCTGCCCGGCATCGATGCGTGGGCGGCGCAGGGCCGCACCATCGTGCTGCACCTGGGCAATGGCGCCAGTGCCTGCGCGCTGCATGGCGGCCAGAGCGTGGCCTCCAGCATGGGCTTCACGGCGCTCGAGGGGCTGATGATGGGCACCCGCAGCGGCAGCCTGGATGCCGGCGTGCTGCTCTGGCTGATGGACGAGCGTGACATGGGGCCGCGCCAGATCGAGCACCTGCTCTACAGCGAATCGGGGCTGCTGGGTGTGTCGGGCATCTCGGCCGACATGCGCACGCTGCTGGCCAGCGACCGCCCGGAGGCCCGCGAGGCGGTGGCCCTCTACACCTACCGCATCCAGCGCGAGATCGGCTCGCTGGCCGCGGCGCTGGGCGGGCTGGATGCCATCGTGTTCACCGCCGGCATCGGCGAGCACGCCGCGCCGGTGCGCGAGGCCGTGTGCCAGGGGCTGGCGTGGTTGGGTGTGCGGCTCGACGAGGCTGCGAACGCGGGCGCCAGTGGCATGCCCGATGGCCAGTCGGCGCGCATCAGCGTGCCGGGCAGCCCGGTCACCGTCTGGGTGGTCCCCACGGACGAGGAACGCATGATCGCGCGGCACACGCGGCGGCTGGCGCTGCCCGATCTGCACGCCGCCTGAGGCGGTCGCGACGCTACAATCGAAGGCTCCACCGGCCGGGGCGCCTGGTGGTCCGGTCTGGTTCGCGTCGGGTGCGGATCGCCGGGACATTCCCGAAAGGACATTCTCATGTCGATGGACGACCGCGACGGCAAGATCTGGATGGATGGTCAGATGGTGGAATGGCGCGATGCCAAGGTCCACGTCCTGACCCACACGCTGCACTATGGTTGCGGCGCCTTCGAAGGCGTACGCGCCTACAACACCGTCAACGGCCCGGCCATCTTCCGCCTGCGCGAGCACACGGAGCGCCTGTTCAACAGCGCCAAGATCCTGCGCATGCCCATGCCCTTCACGATCGAAGAGGTCATGCAGGCCCAGATCGACGTGGTCAAGGCCAACAACCTGGAAAGCGGCTACATCCGTCCGCTGGTGTGGCTGGGCTCCGAGAAGCTGGGCGTGAGCCCCAAGGGTGCCAAGGTGCACCTGATGGTCGCCGCCTGGACCTGGGGTGCCTACCTGGGCGAAGAGGGGCTGAAGCGCGGTATCCGCGTCAAGACTTCGAGCTACACGCGTCACCACGTCAACATCACGATGACGCAGGCCAAGGCCGTGAGCAACTACACCAACTCGATCCTGGCCAACATGGAAGCCACGGACGACGGCTACGACGAAGCCATGCTGCTCGACAGCGCCGGTTTCGTGTCCGAAGGCGCCGGTGAGAACCTGTTCATCATCAAGAACGGCGTGATCTACACCCCCGACCTGTCGGCCGGTGCGCTCAACGGCATCACCCGCAACACGATCTTCGCGATCGCGCGCGACCTGGGTCTGGAGATCAAGGAAAAGCGCATCACCCGCGACGAGGTCTACATCGCCGACGAGGCCTTCTTCACCGGCACCGCCGCCGAAGTGACCCCGATCCGCGAACTCGACCGCATCGAGATCGGCCGTGGCTACCGCGGCCCGATCACCGAGAAGATCCAGGCGGCCTTCTTCGACATCGTCAACGGCCGCAATCCGAAGTACGCCGAATGGCTGACCAAGGTGGCCTGAGGCCGAGACAGGAGCTGACGTCATGAGCGCGAACCCGCAAACCCCGAACGCCGTTGTCGAAGTGACGGCGGCCGACGTGCAAGGCCCGGGCGTGGTCTTCTGCCCGAACCCGAAGATGGCGCTGTGGAGCAACCATCCCCGCGTCTTCATCGACGTGGCCAAGACCGGCGAAGGCCGCTGCCCCTATTGCGGCACGGTCTACAAGGTCAAGGACGGCGAGCACATCGGCCACGGCCACTGAGCTGCGGTCCCGATCGGGTGGGGCGGTTGACGAACCGGCCCACCACGAAGCAAAGCCCGAACCGGCAACGGTTCGGGCTTTTTTGTTGCCGGCGGCGCAGACTTGAGCACGTGCCCCGACCGTCTGGATGCACCCGGATTCGCGCGGGCGCATGCAACGGGATCCGGGTGGGCCTTCTTAGAGCTGCAAATGGCCCACCGACACGATGGGCCCGGTGGGCGCCCCCGTCGGCGAGCCACCCGGTGGCTCCACGCTCACGGCAAAGGCCGCCGTGTCCTTCAGCAGGTGCGCGCGCAGCACCGTGGTGGCCTGTCGCGATGAGACCAGGCCCAGTGAGCGCGGGGTGCCTTGTGCCGGAACCGCCCACAACTCGAGCGCCTTGTTCAGCGCCACCTGCTGACCCTCGCTCAGCGGCTTGAGTACCAGGCTGCGGCCGTCGCCGCTCACGCTGGCCACGAAGGAGGCCGGCTGCACGCCTGGCGCGGCGGCCGCCGGCTGGGCGGCCATCACCACGACGATGGGCGGCTGCGCCGGTTGAGGCAGGCTGAGCAGCACGGCCAGGGTCAGCGCGGCGGCCGTGGCCACGCCCGCAGCACCTTGCCACAGCACCAGGCGCTGCCACCAGCGCACCAGCGCGCGGGCCGGCGTGCCGACCCTGGCCTCGTCACCGAACAGCCGCTGTTCGATGCCGGCCCACACCCGCGGCGAAGGCGTGACGGGCGGCATGGCCTCGTCGAGCTGGATCAGGCGGCGCTCCCAGTCCAGACGGGCCTGGCGCAGGCGCGGGTGCGCCGGAAGCAGGACTTCGAAGCGGCGGCGTGCGCCACCCTGCAGCGTGCCCAGCACATACTCGGCGGCCAGCCGCTCGGCCCGTTGTTCTCGGCTGTAGTCCATCTCAACTCAGGGCCAGCGAGGCCCGCTCCAGGCAGTTCTTCAGGCCCTGCAGGCCTCGGCGCACCCAGCTCTTCACGGTGCCCAGTGGCTGCGCCAGCTGCTCGGCCACCTCGGCATGGGTCAACCCCTCGTAATAGGCCAGGGCCAGCGCATGTTGCTGGTCGCCGCTCAGGGTCTGCAGGCAGTCCTTCAGCGCGCGGGCCTCGCTGGCCTGCGCCAGCAGGTCGAGCGGCCCGGGTTCGTCCGAAGGCAGATGGTTCAGCATGTCGGTGTCTTCCTCGTCCGGCCCGGGCTGGTAGCGGCTCACGGTCTGCGGCTCGGTCTGGCGTCGGCGCAGGCTGTCGATCGCGCGGTTGCGCGCGATGCTGCCCAGCCACGTGGTGGGCTGGCTCAGCGCCGGGTTGAAGCTCTGCGCCGCGCGCCACACGTTGACATACACCTCCTGGAGCACGTCTTCCGCCTGGGCCCGGTCAGTCTGGATACGCAGGATGGCGCCGAGCAGATGCGCGCTGGTCTCGCGGTAAAGCGTGTCGAAAGCCACGCGGTCCCCGAGCGCGACGCGCGACAGCAGGGTGGCCAGCCTCTGCTGGCGGGCGGACGGGTCGGAAGACGGCATGACACCTCGGTCTGCGGGATGATCCGAGCATTCTAGGAAGGAGTTACAAACCGGTGTCATCGACGGGCTTCTACAATCCTTCGCCATGAAGACGCCGCACGAATTCGTTCTCACCCTGTCCTGCAAGGACACCAAGGGCATCGTCCACGCCGTGTCCGGGCTGCTGTACCAGGCCGGTTGCAACATCATCGACTCGCAGCAGTTCGGCGACGTGCAGAGTGAGGACAGCACCGGGCTGTTCTTCATGCGCGTGCACTTTGCTGCACCGGACCACCTGTCCGACACCGCCACGCTCGACCGTTTCTTCGCCAATGTGCGTCAGCAGTTCGGCATGTCGGCCCGCATCCACGCGCTGGGGCGCCGGCCGCGGCTGCTGGTCATGGTCAGCAAGCACGGTCATTGCCTCAACGACCTGCTGTTCCGCTGGCGCTCGGGCTGGCTCAACATCGACATCCCGGCCATCGTCTCCAACCACCCGGACTACGCAGAGCTGGCTGCCAGCTACGGCATTCCCTTCCACCACCTGCCGCTGCCCACGGGTGCGTCCGCCGAGGTCAAGCGCGCCCAGGAGCGACAGGTGGAGGCGCTGGTCGAGCAGGAGGGCATCGACCTGGTGGTGCTCGCGCGCTACATGCAAATCCTCAGCCCCGAGTTCTGCCACTTCCTGCAGGGCCGTGCCATCAACATCCACCACAGCTTCCTGCCGAGCTTCAAGGGCGCCAAGCCCTACTACCAGGCACACGACCGTGGTGTGAAGCTGATCGGCGCGACGGCCCATTACGTGACGGCCGATCTGGACGAGGGCCCCATCATCGAGCAGGATGTGGAACGGGTGGACCACACCCTGAGCCCCGAGGATTTCACCGCCGTCGGCCGCGACGTCGAGTGTGTGGTGCTGGCGCGTGCCGTGAAGTGGCACACCGAGCACCGCGTGCTGATGAACGGCCACAAGACCGTCGTCTTCAAGTGAACGCATGAACGACCCCCGCGCGCAGAAGGCCACCCAGGCCGCCCTGATGGCCACGGCCGACGACACCGAGGCGACTTTTTACGAGGCGCTGCAGCAGGGCGACCTCGAACGCCTGATGACGGTCTGGGCGGACGACGACGAGATTGCCTGCGTGCACCCGGGCGGCCCGCGCGTCGTGGGGCCCGTGGCCGTGCGTGCGGCCTTCGAGGCCGTGCTGGTGCAGGGGCCGATCGACATCACGGTGCACCACGTGCGCCGGCTCGAGCAGGCGCACATGGCCGTGCACCATGTGACCGAGGTCGTGCGCGCCGAAACCCCCGAAGGGCTGCAGACGGCCTATGTCATGGCCACCAACGTGTATGTGCGCACCGAACTGGGCTGGCGCATGGTGGCCCACCACGCCAGCCCGGGCCTGCCCCAGGCGCTGCCCGACATCGTCGAGCCGCGCGGCGTGCTGCACTGACACCCGCCATGCTGCAGTACCGCGCCCCCCGCTGGCTGGCCGGCCACGGCCCGGTGGCCGGCAACGTGCAGACCATCTGGCCGGCCCTCTACAGCGCCACCCACCACGAAGGCAGCCGGCTGCCCGTGCGCTACCACCGGGAACGCTGGGATGCGCCGGATGGCGACTTCGTCGATGTCGACTTTCACCCGGCCCAGCCGCGTGCGGGCCAGACCGAGCGGCCGCTGCTGGTGCTGTTCCACGGTCTGGAGGGCTCGTCGCAAAGCCACTATGCGCGCGCCTTTGCCCACTGGGCCCATGCGCAGGGCTGGGATTACGCCGTGCCGCACTTTCGTGGCTGCTCCGGCGAGGTCAACCGGCGGCCGCGGGCGTACCACTCGGGTGACCACGACGAGGTGAACTGGATCTTGCGGCGCCTGTGCGCCGGCCATGCCGGGCCGGTGCTGGCTGTGGGCGTGTCGCTGGGCGGCAATGTGCTGCTGCGCTGGGCCCAGGAGCATGGCCCCGATGCAGCGCGGCTGGTGCGTGCGGTCGTGGCCATCTCGTCCCCGGTGGACCTGGCGGCCTGCGGGCATGCCATCGGCCGCGGCTTCAACCGGCTCGTCTACACGCGGATGTTCCTCAACACCATGCGTCCCAAGGCCATGGAGCGGCTCAAGCTCTTTCCGGGCCTGTTCGATGCCGAGGCCATGCGTCAGGCGCGCGACATCTACGATTTCGACCACATCTTCACGGCACCGCTGCACGGTTTTGCCAGCACGGAAGACTACTGGGCGCGCTGCTCGGCCAAGCCTGGCCTGCGCGCCATGCGCGATGTGCCCGCGTTGGTGCTCAACGCCCGCAATGATCCGTTCGTGCCGGCATCCTGCTTGCCCACCCAGGGAGAGGTCGGCCCCGCCGTGACGCTGTGGCAGCCGCATGAAGGCGGCCACGTCGGCTTTCCGTCGGGGCGCTTTCCTGGCCACGTGGCCGACCTGCCGCAGGCCGTCGGCCGCTGGCTCCTGGCCCACCTCTGAGGAGATCCCCATGGACGACATCGTCAAGGCCGCGTTGAAGAAGTGGCCCAATGTGCCCGATTGCTATGACTGGCTGGCCCTGGATGCGCGCGGCGACTGGTACATGCGCGACGACCGCATCCAGGCGGCAGGCCCCTTCCCGCAGGTCAAGGGCAGCCGCATCACGCACGACAAGCTCAAGGAGTTCATCCACCGCAACTACGAGCACGACGCGGACGGGGCGTGGTTCTTTCAGAATGGCCCGCAACGCGTGTACGTGACGCTGGAAGCCGCGCCATGGGTGCTGGGCGTGCAGCGGGTGGAGGATGGCCGCTTCGTGGTGACCGCACACACCGGCGCCGAGGTGGGCGCCGTGCAGGCCGTGCTCACCGACGAGCACGGGCATCTGTACCTGGCGACCGATCTGGGCCTGGGCATCGTGCGCTCACCCGACATGGGCGTGGCGGCCGACGCCCTGGAGGCGGGCCGCTGGCCTGAAGTGGAAGAAGTGCGCTTCGAGGCCCTGCCTGCCCGTTACGGTTACCGGCTGCACCCACAGGCCACCACGCGCGTTTCTTGATCGGGCACAAAAAAACCGGCCACGTGGGCCGGTTCGTGTGTGGGCCGGGCGCGACACGCCCGGACGTCCATCAGGGTGCCGATGCGGCGGCGCCAGCCGGGGCGGCGGGTTCGGCCATCTTGCCGCCGCTGCCGTTGACCATGTAGACCAGGGCGCGACCCACTTCGTAGTCGCTGAAATCGCCGCCGCCTTGGGCCGGCATGGCGTTGAAGCCCTTGAGCGCGTGGCCCAGCAGGGTGTCGTAACCCTTGCCGACGCGGCCGCCCCAGGCGCCGGCATCGGCGAACTTGGGTGCGCCCAGGGCGCCGGCACCGTGACAGCTGGCGCACTGCGCCTTGTAAACCTCTTCACCGGAACGCGGGCCGGCGTTGGCCGAAGCCAGTTTGATCTCGACGGTGCCCACCGGCATGATGCGCTCGGAGGTGGCCTGGGCGGTCAGCGCGTTGCTGCCTGCGGCTCCCTTGTTGCCGGCCGCCACATAGTTCACCAGCAGGGCGATGATCGCCACCGGCACGATGAAGGCCGCTGCCACGGCGACGATGAGTTGCTGGGGCGACTGGATCGGGCCTTCGTGGCCGTTTTCTTGGTTCTGGCTCATGGGGTGCAGCGATGGCGCAGGGTTGGTGGGGCAGGAGCCGCGCACCGGCGGAAGGGCCCCGGGCACGACGGACAGTAACGCGTGATTATAGTTTGTGCGCATGCCCGACCGGAAGCCGGGCACAGTCAGCTGCTAGAATGCATTTGCGCTGCGCCCGTAGCTCAATGGATAGAGTACTGCCCTCCGAAGGCAGGGGTTGCTGGTTCGATCCCAGCCGGGCGCGCCAACCGGAACCATCGAATGAAGCCCTTTGCGGAAACGCCAAGGGCTTTTTTTCTGTCCGTGTCCACCTGGTTCACGGCCCTCTGCAGATGTAAGCGCTGCATCCCTTCGCAGCATCGCGGAATCTTCCTTTCGTCTCTGTCGTCGTAAAGAAACCCGGCGGACTGGCCTTGAGCCAGGCACGCCCGTTGCCAAGCCGACCGCGTGTGCGGTCCGCCGCCCTGTTTCAACAAGCGATGTCAGAACCCAAAACCTCCCTGTCCTTCAGGCCCCCATGGGGCGCCATGTTGTTGTCGTTCGCCGCGCTGGCCCCGAACGCCCATGCGCAGTCGACCCCTCCCGTGTTCGGGTTCGACGACGTGTCCGCCCTGGCTCGCGCGCTGGCCGGCAAGCCTCATGAGCCCGCGTCACCCGCCAAGGCCTTGCCTGCAACGTTGCAGGCCCTCAACTACGACCAGACCCGCGACATCCGTTTCCGGCCTGCCCAGGCACGCTGGCGCAACGAGGCCCTGCCGTTCGAGCTGATGTTCTTCCACCTGGGCGGCTACCACCAGGCGCCGGTCACGGTGGAAGAAATCGGGCCGCGTCAGGTCGTGCCGGTGCCTTACCGATCACAGCTTTTCGACTTCGGGCGCAACCGCCTGCAGCCGCAGGCCTGGGGCGACATCGGCTTTGCCGGCTGGCGCGCGCACTACGCCGTCAATCGCCCGGATTACAAGGACGAGGTGATCGCCTTCCTGGGCGCAAGCTACTTCCGTGCGGTGGGCAAGGGCCAGCAGTACGGCCTGTCGGCGCGCGGGCTGGCGGTGGACACCGTCGGCGGACGGGGGGAGGAGTTCCCACGCTTCACGCGCTTCTGGGTGCAGCGCCCTGGCCCGCGCGACACCGCGCTGACGGCGTACGCCCTGCTCGATTCCCCGCGCGTGACCGGGGCCTACCGCTTCGACATCCGCCCCGGGGTGACGACGACGGTGGACGTGCGCATGCGTCTGTTCCTGCGGCAACCGGTGGCCACGCTCGGCATTGCGCCGCTCACCAGCATGTTCGTGTCGGGCGAGAACCAGCCGCACCCGGAGGACTACCGGCCCGAAGTGCACGATTCCGACGGCCTGCAGGTGGCGCTGGCCACGCCGGACGGTCAACCGGGCGAGTGGCTGTGGCGGCCCCTGCGCCGTCCGAACAGCGTGCAGGTCAACGCCTTTCAGGCCACGCGGCTGCATGGCTTCGGGCTGATGCAGCGGGATCGCCAGTTTGCGAGCTACGAAGACCCCGAGGCCCGCTACGAGCGCCGGCCCAGCGTGTGGGTCGAGCCGCTGGGTCAATGGGGCCCCGGGCGCGTGGAGCTGGTCCAGCTGCCTGCGCCGGACGAAACCCACGACAACATCGTCGCTTACTGGGTGCCGCAAGCGATGCCGGCGGTGGGCCAGCCGGTGGACTTTGCCTATCGCCTGCACTGGGAAGCGGAAAAGACCCACCTGCCGCCGGCCGGTTGGGCGCGGCAGACCCGCCTGGGCCGCGGCTGGGCGCCCCTGCCTGAGGGCGAGACCCAGTACGTGGTGGACTTCACGGGCGCCGCGCTCGATGGCCTCCCGGCTTCGGCACGTGTGGAGGCCGTGGCCAGCGTGGGGGCGGGCGGCGAGCTGCTCGAGCAACACGCGTTCCGCAATGAACCTGGCGGCGCCTGGCGCATGACGCTGCGCGTTCGCCGCACCCATCCCACGCAGCCGGTCGAGCTGCGCGCTTTTCTGAGACGGGGCGGCGACGCCCTGACCGAGACATGGACCACGCAGCTTCCGACGCCATGAACGACGCCCCCACCCAGCGCGGCACCGCGCCGCCCTTGCAGCGCAGCAGCATGCCCGTTCACCCCTGGCGCGGGGTGTGGCCCCAGTTGCGGCAATGGCTGGACGCCCGCACCGGCGGGGTGATGACCTGGCGTGCGGGCGGGGCCGATGGCGCCATGCGCTGGCCGGTCGTCGGCTCGTGGCGCGCCCCGTTCGCCTCCACCGACATCCCGTGGCAGGCGGCGCTGCCGTGGCAGCAGGCCGCCAGCGAACGCCGCAGGAAGCTGGCGGAGTCGGTTGCGCTCGGCACGGCCCTGGCCACCATGCTGATCCTGCCGGCCCAGCCTTTCGAGGCCGCACCGCTGGCCAGCACGGTGTACGTGCTGATGTTCGCCTTGCTGTTTGCGTGGGTGATGGCCGGCTTTGCCACCGCCGTGATGGGCCTGCATGCCTTCCGGCATGGCGATCGGCATGCCTTGCGGGTGGCCAGTCTGCCGGCCCGTGCGGTCGACCCCCATGCCCGCACGGCCCTGGTCATGCCCATCCGCCACGAGGCGATCGGCGCCGTGTTCGGCGGGCTGCAAGCCATCGTGGAGTCGCTGGCGGCCCAGCCGGAGGCGTCGCTGTTCGACGTGTACGTGCTGTCCGACAGCAGTGACCCCGACGTGCGGGTGGCCGAACTGTCGGCGTTTGCTGCATTGCGCAGCGCCGTCGCGCGCACCGATGCCGGGCTGGCGGCGCGGCTGCACTATCGCTGGCGTCAGCACCGCACGCGCCGCAAGGCGGGCAACGTGGCGGACTTCTGCCGCCGCTGGGGCCGGCGCCACCGCTACATGGTGGTGCTGGATGCCGACAGCGTGATGAGCGGCGAGGCGCTGGTCACGCTGGTGCGGCTGATGGAAGCCCACCCCGACGCCGGCATCATCCAGACGGCGCCCCAGCCCTGCGGGCAGGACACACTGCATGCGCGCGCACATCAGTTCGCATCCCGCGTGACAGGGCGGCTCTTCACGCTCGGCATGCAGCACTGGCAGCTGGGCGACGCGCATTACTGGGGCCACAACGCCATCCTCCGCGTCGCGCCCTTCATGCAGCACTGTGCGCTCGCCCCGCTGCCGGGGCGCGGCGGGCTCTCCGGCGACATCCTGTCGCATGACTTCGTCGAGGCCGCCCTCATGCGCCGGGCCGGCTTCCATGTGTGGATGGTGTCCGACCTGCGCGGCAGCTACGAGCAGGTGCCGCCCGATCTGGTCGAGGAGCTCCGCCGGGATCGCCGCTGGTGTCAGGGCAACCTGCAGAACCTGCGGCTGGTGGCCGAGCCCGGCCTGCATCCTGCGCACCGCGCGATGCTGCTGACCGGGGCCATGGCCTATCTGTCGGCCCCGCTGTGGCTGGGCTTCGTGCTGCTCGGGCTGTGGCTGAACCTGGGCGTTCCGCTGCCCGACATCGAGCCCGGCGCCGCACTGTGCGCCCGCCTGTTGTGGATCACGATGGTGGTGATGCTGGTGTTGCCGCGCATGATGGGGGCCTGGGCCGTGGCGCGCTCCGAAGAGGCGCGGCGGCTGGGCGGGGCCTGGGGCCTGGCGCGGGGTGTGGCACTGGAGATGCTGCTGTCGGCGCTCTATGCCCCGATCCGCATGGTGGCGCACACCGGCTTTGTGCTGGCCGCACTCACTGGCTGGTCCATCGAATGGCGCTCGCCGCCGCGCGATGCACAGGCCGTGCCGCACCGGCTGGCGTGGCGCGCGTTCTGGCCCGGTGCGCTGGCGGCCGGTGGCGTGGTGTTCGCGCTGGCGTTCGGGGCGCCGGCTTCGCTGCCCATCGTGCTGCCGCTGACCGTGCCGCTCATTCTGGCGGCGCCGCTGGCGGTGTGGACAAGCCGGCCGGACGTGGGCGAGCGCTGGCGCCGACGGGGCTGGCTGCTGACGCCCGAAGAGCGCTGGACCCCCGCGGTGCTGAAGCGCGCGTGGGCACTGGCGCGCACACCGTGGCCGCAACCACGCTGGCTGGATCTGTTGCGCCAGCCCGTGCTGCTGGCTCAGCTGATGAGCCAGTCTGTGCGCACCCGCACCGCAGGTGCACGCCGTGCGGCACGCCAGCAATGGGTGGCGACCGCACAGGCACACGGCCCGCAGGCGCTGGACGACGCACAGCGCTTGCACCTGCTCAACGAGCCGCACCACCTGCTGCCGCTGCTGATCGTCGGGGCAGCGGACGCTCAGGATGCCACTGACGCCGGGCGCAGCCCCATGGCAGCCATGGCGTCATCGAGCGCCTGAGGCGTGCGGGCGTAATCGGCCCACGGGTCGACCGACTGGAAGGACAGGTGCTCACGCGCGGTCTGCACCGTCCAGTGTGCGCCGCTGCGCAGGCTCGCCAGGTCGTCCCATGCTACGGGCATCGACACGCCGAGGCCGGGGCGCGCCCGCGCCGAGAAGGCCGCCACGGTGGTCGCGGCATGGCCGTTGCGCAGGTAGTCGACAAAGATGCGGCCCACACGGTTGGCCGGCCCGCTGCGTGCCACGAAGCGCGACGGCAGCGTGCGCGCCAGGTGCTGCACCATTGCCTTCGACAGCGCCTTGACCACCTCGTGCGGCCAGCGCGGCACGATGGGCACCACCACATGCAGGCCCTTGCCGCCACTGGTCTTGAGCCAGCAGGCCAGCCTCAGCTCCTCCAGCAGAGTGCGCACCAGCAACGCGCCTTCCTGCACCTGCGGCCAGATGGTGCCTTCGCCGGGGTCAAGGTCGAACACCATGCGATCGGGGCGGTCCATGTGGCGGGCGGGCGCGTTCCAGGTGTGGAACTCGATGGCGTTCCACTGCGCGGCGGCCACCAGGGCATCGGCGTGGTCCACCGACAGCAGTGCCGCGTGGCCGGGCCACAACGCCGGGTCCAGCTCGGTCAACTCCGGTGCGCGGCCGGGGCCGCCGTGTCGTTGAAAGAACAGCGCGCCGCCCACGCCTTCCGGGGCGCGTAAAAGCGCACATGGACGGCCTTGCAGGTGCGGCAGCATGCGGTTGGCCACGGCGGCGTAGTAACGAACGAGATCGAGCTTGGTGACACCCGAGGTCGCGTCGAGCACCCGCTCGCCATGGGTGACCTTGAGCGGGCGCGACATGGGCTGTGGGGTGTCGGGGAGACGCGGCTGCTCTCGCACGATGGCCCGCGCCGGCTTGTCGTCGCGCAGGGCGATGAAAGTGGCGTGCCGGATGCGGTGGTCGGGCGTCCAGGCGCTGAACGCCACTTCGGCCACCTGTTGAGGCCGCAGCCACCGGGCCTCGGTCTCGCTGCGGGTGGGCGGGCGCTTGCGGCCGGTGCGCCGGCCGATCTGCGTGCCGGCTTCGGGCACTGCCTGGCCGTCGAAGGGCGGGCTGGGCATCTCCAGCGGGGCCAATCGCTGGCGCAGCGCGCGCGCCTGCTCGGCGCTCCAGCCCGTGCCCACGTTGCCGGCCGGCACCAGCCGCCCTTGTGCGTCGTGCACACCCAGCAGCAGGGCGCCCACGCGGTCTGCATCGTCACTGCGCGGGGCGTAGCCGCACACCACGAACTCCTGACGCTGTCGGCACTTCAGTTTCAGCCACGTCTCCGTGCGTGCCGACACATAGGGTGCATCCTGGCGTTTGGCCATCACGCCTTCCAGGCCGAGCGCACAGGCCGTGCCCAGCACCGTCTGCACAGGCGCGTCGAAGTCGGCACTGAAACGCAGCAGGCCGTCGTCGTGCCGGGTGGCGTGGGTGGCCAGCAGACCCCGCAGCCACGCCCGCCTTGCCTGCAGGGGCACCGCCCGCAGGTCGTGGCCATCGGCGTAGGGCACATCGAACAGAAAACAAACGATGTCGTCGGTCCGCCGGCCGGCGTCGAACGCATTCTGCAGGGCATGGAAATCGGGCGTGCCCTGCGGGCCGAGCACGACGATCTCGCCGTCCAGCCATCCGGCGTTCAGGCCCAGCGCGGCAAAGGCCTTCACCAGATGCGGCATGCGATCAGACCAGTCGAGCCCGCTGCGTGTGAGCAGCCGGGCCCGCCCGCGGGCGATGCGGATGAGCAGGCGATAGCCGTCGAGTTTGAGTTCGCAGCGCCATTCGCCTTCGGCCGGCAGCGCCGATGCGAGCGTGGCCAACTGGGGCGCCAGGGTGGCGGGCAGGGCGGCCTTGCGCGCGCCCCGCAGGCTGCCTGGAGAGGGGGGCTCACCGGGGTTTTCCACGTCGTCATGCGACACGGGCAAAGCAGGCGCAGGCGCAGGCGCGTGCACGGCGGGAAACACCGCGCGGCGATCGGCCTCGGAGAGGGGGTGGGCGAGCACGCTGTCCGGCCACGCAGACACCACATCGAACTCGGCATGGGGTCGCGCATGCGCGTCGCGCTTCTTGAACAGCAGCCAGGGCGGCTGGCGCTCGCCGCCGCGTGCGATGCGCACCAGCTCCCACCGGCCCTGCATCTTCTGGCCGTGCAGGGTGAACACGAGCTTCCCTGCCTTCAGTGCCTGCTGCGGATCGCCCTCCGGCGTCCACCAGCCCTCGTCCCACACGATGACGGTGCCCGCCCCGTACTGGCCCGGTGGGATGCGCCCTTCAAAACGGGCATAGCTCAGTGGATGAGCTTCGACTTCGATCGCCATGCGACGCTCGGTCGGGTCATAGCTCGGCCCTTTGGGCACGGCCCAGGAAAGCAGCACGCCATCGAGCTCCAGCCGGAAGTCGTAGTGCAGCCGGGTGGCCGCGTGCTTCTGGATGACGAAGCCCAGGCGGTTGCCGGAGCGCCCGGGATCGCCCGGCGGCTCCTCCGTGCGCTCGAAGTTGCGCTTGGCCCGGTAGCGCGACAGCGCGTCGCCGGCGGGCTTCACGGTGCGTCCTCGCGGGTGGTGAGCCGGCGGTAGGCGTTCAGGTGCCGGATGGCGCCCTGGTGGTCGCTGGCCAGCTCCAGCAGCCGTGCCAGGTTGAAGTGGGCGTCGGCCAGGGCAGGGTCCAGCTGCAGGCTGCGCGCATAAGCCTGCGCCGCCAGTGCCACCTCGTCCTGGTCTTCCAGTGCAATCGCCCGGTTGAAGTGCAGCCAGGCCACATCGGGCTGCCGCGCGAGCGCCGCGTCGTACAGCGCCACCGCATCACCGCAGCGGCGCTGCTCGCACAGCATGGCGCCCAGGTTGAGCAGGCTGTCCAGGTGATCCCGCTCGCGCGCCAGAGCCGCCCGGTAGGCTGCTTCCGCCCGGCGCGGGTCCACGGTCTCCAGCGCCACGGCCCGCTGGAACAGGGTGGCCACGTCGTCGTCCGGCTGCGGCCGGGGCAGGATCACCAGGCGCCCGGACGGTGTGGGCGTCACCTCGAAGGCCAGCAGTTGCTGGCCGGTCTCGGGCTCCCAGTCGCCCTGCGCGTCGCGCACGACCACCTGGCCGCCGGCCGCCGAGATGCGCAGGCCCGTCACCGGCAGGGCCTCGGGCAGCGCAGCCCGCAGCCGCTGCAAGGCACCCACGATGCGCCGGGGCGGCACACGGGCCTGCCGCAGCGCGTGGGCGGTGCGCAGCAGCATCAGGTCCTGGAACGACAGGCGCCGGCCCCGCGACGGGATGGCAGCGGGCGTCACGAAGCCAGCATCGATCAGGGCGTCGATCACGGCGCGCGACACGCCGACCAGGTCCTGCGCCTGCCTGAGGCTGAAGGTGGTGTCGCGGCCCGGCACTTACTTGCGAGCCCGGCTGCGCGGTGCCGGCGCGGCCTCGGGGGCGGGCGTCCGGGCTGCGCGTTTCGGCGCCTTGCGGGCGCCGGCGTCCAGCGGGGTCACGTTGCCGGCCTCGGCGCCGGCGGCCTTGCGTGCCGGCGGGGCGGCCTCCCTCGGGGCCGCGGTCGGCTTGCCGAGGCTGGCCCGCAGCGCGGCCATCAGGTCCACCACCTGACCACCCTGCGGGGCGTCCTCGCCGCGTGCCGAAGCCACCACCTGTCGTCCTGCAATCTTTTCGTCGATGGCCGCCAGCACCCGCTTGCGCTCCTCGTCTTCGAAGGCCGTCGGGTCGTAGCGGTCGGTCGAGATCTGGTCGATCAGCTGCAAGGCGAGTTTCAGCTCGGACGGGGCGACCTCCACTGGCTCGATCGCCAGGTCCTTCAGCGACCGCACCTCGTCGGCATACAGCAGTTGCTGCAGCACCAGTCCGTCCTCGGTGGCCCGCACCTGCACCACATGCTGGCGGGCCCGCCAGGCCCAGCGCGCCAGCGCGCACTGGCCGCTCTCCCGCATGGCGGCCACCAGCAGCGCATAGGGCTTGCCGCCGCGCTTGTCCGGGGCCAGCAGGTAGGCCTTGTCGTAGTAAAGGGGGTCGACCGCACCTTCCGGAATGAAGGCCACGATGTCGATCACGTGGCTGGCGGTCTCTTCCAGGCGCTTCAGTTCATCGGGCTGGAACAGCACGAACTGGTCCTTCTCGACCTCGTAGCCCTTCATCATCTGGTCACGCGGCACGACCTTGCCTGTCTGCTCGGACACGTACTGCTGCTTCAGCCGCGAGCCATCGGGCGCGAGCAGGTGGAAGCGCACCGACGCACCCGAGTCGGTGGCCGAGTACAGCCGGATCGGGATGGACACGAGGCCGAAGCCCAGCGTCAACGAGGCAATCGAACGCGCAGCGGCCATCGGGGCACCTCCAGTGCAGCCGATCTTAGGATCGACGCTGCCGCGCGGGGCCAACACCCGGGACGCCGGCAGGGGCGCACGGGGCCACACTCCGTTACCATCCTTCACTGTCCGATCCCGCCCCCCCAAGGAGCCTGCATGCGCCCCCTCTCCGAGATCCAGGTGACCACGATCGACGGTCAGACCCGTCCGCTGGGCGATTTCCTCGGCAAGGCCACGCTCGTGGTGAACGTGGCCAGCAAATGCGGCTTCACCCCGCAGTACAAGGGGCTGGAGGCGCTGTACCGCGCCAACAAGGACAAGGGGCTGGTCGTGCTCGGCTTCCCCTGCGACCAGTTCGGTCACCAGGAGCCGGGTGACGAGGCCGAAATCCAGTCCTTCTGCAGCCTGAACTACGACGTGACCTTCCCGATGTTCGCCAAGGTCGATGTCAACGGGGCCGGCGCCCACCCGCTCTACCAGGCGCTGAAACAGGCGGCACCCGGCCTGCTCGGCAGTGAAGGCGTGAAGTGGAACTTCACCAAGTTCCTGCTCGACGGGCAAGGCCGTGTGGTCGACCGGTTCGCGCCCGTCACCCGCCCGGAGAGCCTGCAGGGCGCCATCGACAAGCTCATTGCTTGAGCCACGGCATGGCCGACTCCACCACCGAATCCAACGCCCTGCGCGAAGCCCACCTGACGCTGGACTACCTGTTGCGGCGCATGCGCCACAAGAGCGACTTTCCGGCGCTCTCGGGTGCCGTCACCCGCGTGCAGGCCCTGTCCGACTCCGAGACCGAGAACCTGCAGACCCTGTGCGACGGCATCCTGCAGGATGTGGCCCTGACCCACAAGCTGCTGCGCCTGGTCAACACCGCGCGCTACCGCCGGGCCGACAGCGACCCGATCAGCACCGTGTCGCGGGCCGTGAGCCTGATCGGGCTGGCTGGCGTGCGCAACCTCGCGCTCTCGCTGATGCTGCTGGAGCACATGCCGGACAAGGCCCACGCCCAGCAGCTGAAAGAGGCCTTCCTGCGCGTGGTGATGGCGGGCACGCTGGCCAGCGAACTGTGCACCCGCCGCGACGATGCCGAAGCCGCCTTCGTGGGCGCGCTGTTCCGCAACCTCGGGCCCTTGCTGGTGGCCTATTACCTGCCGGATGACGCCGAGCAGATCGGGCAGCTGACACAGGGTGGGCCGGACGGCCAGCCACCCATCTCGGAAGAAGCGGCCGCGCGACGCGTGCTGGGTCTCGGACTGAACCAGCTCGGGGTGAGCGTCGGGCGCCTCTGGAGCCTGCCGGACGCGCTGCTGGCCTGCATCGTGGACCCTGGCGACACCGTGCCCAACCTGCCGCTCGCAGGGCGGCCCGACCGCGTCTGGTGGCTCGCCAGCCTGGCCAACGAGGCCGCGGAGGTGATGCTCAAGACCGAGCCGGTCGACCTGGCGCCGCGCCTGCAGGCCCTGGAGGCGCGCTTTCAGGTGCCGCTCGAGATGGCGTCCGGCGAACTGCAAGCCGCGGCCGGCCGCGCCCGCCGCCGCATGAGCGAGCTCACCGACGCGCTCAACATGACCGTGCCCGGCGGCTCGCCCGCCGAGCGCCTGCTCGACGTCTGGTACGTCGATGCCCCGCAGGGCGAGGTGGGCGGCCCCGGGCCCACCCCCGAAGCGCTCGGCCTGACCGAGTCGCCGGACGACGGTGCGCTGCCCGCCCGCCCCACCGAGGCGCACGATGCCGTCAGCATCCTCGGCAGCGGCATCCAGGACGTGACCAGCGTGCTCACCGGACCGTTCCAGCTGCAGGAAGTGCTGCAGGTCATCCTCGAGACCATGCTGCGCGCGCTCGATTGCCGCCGCGTGCTCTTCTGCCTGCGCGACCCGCGCGCCGCGGCCTTGCAGGGCCGGCTGGCGCTGGGCGAGGGCGGCGACGTGCTGCGCAACGCCTTCCGCGTGCCGCTGGTGCATGCCCGGGGCGAGACCCCCGACCTGTTTGCCGCCGTGTGCCTGCGCAACGTCGACACGCTGATCGCGGACGCCTCGGCCCCTGCGGTGGCGCCACGCCTGCCCACCTGGTTCCGCGAGCGCGTGCAGGCACCCACCTTCCTGCTGATGCCGCTGGTGCTCAAGCGGGCCGGCCAGCCCGATGCGGTGCTCGGTCTCATCTATGCCGACAAGACCGAGGCCAACAGCCTGGTGCTCGACGAGCAGACCCTGTCGCTGCTGCGCACCCTGCGCAACCAGGCCATCATGGCCTTCCGTCAGGCCACGGGCATGTGAGCGGCGCGCGTATCATCGCGCCCCATGTTCCGCATCGTCCTCGTTCACCCCGAGATCCCGCCCAACACCGGCAACGTGATCCGGCTGGCGGCCAACACCGGCTGCGAGCTGCACCTCATCGAGCCGCTGGGCTTTTCGATGGACGACAAGCTGCTGCGCCGCGCCGGGCTCGACTACCACGAGTACGCCGAGGTGAAGCGGCACGCGGACTGGGCCGCCTTCCTGGCGGCCATGCGGCCCGACGCCGCGCGGATGTTTGCCTTCACCACGCGCGGCAGCCGGCCCTTCCACGAGCCGGCCTGGCAGCCGGGCGACTGGCTGGTGTTCGGCTGCGAAACCAGCGGCCTGCCGCCCGCCTTGCGCGACACCTTTGCCCCGGCCCAGCGCGTGCGCCTGCCCATGCGCGAGGGGCAGCGCAGCCTGAACCTGAGCAATGCGGTGGCCGTGGCGGTGTTCGAGGCCTGGCGGCAGAACGGCTACGCGGGCGGGGCCTGAGACCGGTCTTGGCACCGGCCGCCGCCCGAAAGGGCGTCAGGCGTGGCCGCCTTCGGCCTTGGCTTCGCGCCGCATCAGTGCGCCCACGGCCTCGCGCGGGGTCTGCCGGCCTTCCAGCACGGCCACCACCGCTTCGGTGATCGGCATGGCCACACCCAGCGCCTGCGCGCGCTGCCACACCGTGGCGGCGCTGTAGACGCCTTCGGCCACGTGGCCCAGCTCGCTCAGGATCTGCGCCAGCGGTTTGCCCGTGGCCAGCTGCAGGCCGACTGTGCGGTTGCGCGACAGGCTGCCGGTGGCGGTCAGCACCAGGTCGCCCAGACCCGACAGGCCCATGAAGGTGTCGGCGCGCGCGCCCAGCGCCAGGCCCAGGCGGGTCATCTCGGCCAGGCCCCGCGTGATGAGCGCGGCACGGGCGTTGAGGCCCAGTTCCATGCCGTCAGCAATGCCGGTGGCAATGGCGAGCACGTTCTTCACCGCGCCGCCCACCTCGACGCCGACCGGGTCGGCCGAGGTGTAGACGCGCAGGCTGTCGGAGTGGAAGGCCGACACGGCCTGTTCGGCCAGCGTGGCGTCGGCCGCGGCGGCCACCAGCGCGGTGGGCAACCCGAGGGCCACTTCACGCGCGAAGCTCGGGCCGGAGAGCACGCCGCAGCGCAGGCCGGGGCGCAGCGACTGCGCGACCTCATGGCCGAGCAGCCCGGTGCCCTTCTCGAAGCCCTTGCACAGCCACAGCGCCGACACGTCGTCGGGCAGGCGCTGCAGCATGCTGCCCAGCGCGGCCATCGGCGTGCCGATGATGACCAGCCCGCGTCCCCCGCGGCACGGCGCGATGGCCGCGTCGAAATCGGCCTCAAGTTGCAGGGCGTCGGGGAAGGGGGCTTCAGGCAGGTAACGGGTGTTGCACCGCGCAGCCTGCATCTCGGCCACCTGGGCGGCATCGCGCGCCCACAGGCGCACGGCCGTGTTGTGCCGCGCCGCGCTGATGGCCAGGGCAGTGCCCCACGCGCCGGCACCCAGCACCGTCAGCGACGGGCCGGGTGTCGAGGGCGTGTCCGGGGCGGCGAGGTCTTGAACCGTGAGGTTCATCGCCACGCGGTCAGGCGTTGGCGGCCTGGTCGCCAGCGGCCTGGGCCAGCTGGGCTTCGTACATGGCCTGGAAGTTGACTTCGGTCAGGTGCACGGGCGGGAAGCCAGTGCGGTTGATGACGTCGGCCACGGTGGCGCGCAGGTAGGGGTAGACGATCTGCGGGCAGGCAATCGCGATGATCGGCTGCAGCTGTTCCTGCGGGATGTTGCGGATCTCGAACAGGCCAGCCTGCTTGGCTTCCACCAGGAACAGGGTCTTGTCGTTGACCTTGGTGGTCACGGTGGCGGTCACCGCCACTTCGTAGATGCCGTCGGTGACCGGCTCGGCGTGCAGGTTCAGCTGCACATCGACCTGGGGCTGGCCCTGCTCCAGCAGCACCTGCGGTGCATTGGGCATCTCGAGGGACAGGTCCTTCAGGTAGATGCGCTGGATGGCAAAAGACGGTTGTGCGGCTTGGTCGCTCATGGATGGTCCAGATAAAAGGGGCGGTTGCTCGGGCTGGATGCCACGCAAGCGTGCGTCGATACCAAGCCAGAAGTTCGACAACGATTATGGACCAGGCGCGTGACGTCGCCGTGGCAGCGGGGCTGCGGGTTTGCGCCGAGGGCCCCCAAGCGAGGTGCGGCTCTGCGTCACGCTGACAGGGTCAGCCGTTGAGCAGCGGCAGCAGGCCGCCCTTCTGGTCCAGCGCGATGAGGTCGTCGCAGCCGCCCACATGGGTGTCGCCGATGAAGATCTGTGGCACGGTGCGGCGGCCGGTGATGGCCATCATCTGGTCGCGCTGGGCCGGGTCCACGTCGATGCGGATTTCCTCGATGGCCTCGACCCCGCGCTGCTTGAGCAGCATCTTGGCCCGCTGGCAGTAAGGGCAGACCTGGGTGGTGTACATCTTGACGGCTTGCATGGCAGCGTGGGGCTCAGGCCCGTTGGGAGTGGACGGTGTCCGTATTGTCCCGCCGAGCGCAAGACCGCCTGCGCAGTGGGGACTCGGCCGTGTCAGGCCTTCTCGACCGGCAGGTTGGCTTCCCGCCAGGCACGCAGGCCGCCGGCCAGCGGCTGCACGTTCTCGTGGCCCAGCTTCTTGAGTTCGGCCACGGCCTTGTTGGCGCGCACGCCGGTGGCGCACATCACCACGAGCGGCGTCTTCTTGTTCGAAGGCAGGCCCTTGCCCGAGGCGATCTGGCCCAGCGGCACGTTCTTGGCGCCCACGGCGTGGCCGGCGGCGAACTCGGTGGGCTCGCACACGTCGATGATCTGGGCCTTTTCCTTATTGACCATCAGCACTGCGGCCGACGGCGACAGGCCTGACGCGGCCGCGCCCTGGATCTGCTGCCACGCGAGCATGCCGCCGGAGCCGACGGCCGCCACGATCCAGTACCAGTTGTCTGCCAGGAAGCTCGAGGAAGTCATGCGTGTGTTCTTTCGGGCGCACGGTGGCGCCGGTTCGGGCCCCGCGGTCCAGGGTGGCGCGGGCAACGGCGGATTATAAAATCGCAGGCTGACCTTCACTCGGGACGACCACATGTACAAGCTCGTGCTGATTCGCCATGGCGAATCGACCTGGAACCTGGAAAACCGCTTCACCGGCTGGACCGATGTGGAGCTGACTCCCACCGGCATCTCGCAGGCCATGGCCGCGGGCAAGCTGCTCAAGGCCGAAGGCTACGAGTTCGACGTGGCCTACACCTCGGTGCTCAAGCGCGCCATCCACACGCTGAACTACTGCCTGGACGAGATGGACCGCACCTGGCTGCCGGTCGTCAAGGACTGGCGCCTCAACGAGCGCCACTACGGCGGCCTGCAGGGGCTGAACAAGGCCGACATGGCCAAGCAGTACGGGGACGAGCAGGTGCTGATCTGGCGCCGCAGCTACGACACCCCGCCGCCGGCCCTGGAAGCCAACGACCCGCGCGGCCAGCGCCAGGACCTGCGCTACGCCAAGCTGAACCCCGAGCAGATCCCGCTGACCGAGTGCCTGAAGGACACCGTGGCCCGCGTGCTGCCGTGCTGGAACGACACGCTGGCCCCGGCAATCAAGGCCGGCCAGCGCATCGTCATTGCCGCCCACGGCAACTCGATCCGTGCGCTGGTGAAGTACCTCGACAACATCGGTGACGCCGACATCGTGGGCGTGAACATCCCCAACGGCATTCCGCTGGTGTACGAGCTCGACGCTGACCTCAAGCCCATCAAGAGCTACTACCTGGGTGACGCCGAAGCCGCCGCCAAGGCCGCGGCCGCCGTGGCCTCGCAGGGCAAGGCCTGATCGGCCGGTTGCTTCAGGCTCAGGGCCTGAGCGACCAGATCACCGGGCAGTGGTCGGACAGCGTCCGGCCCTGATCCCGGGCTTCATACGGCAGGCGCGCAAAGCGCCTGTTTCTGTTTCGGTCGGCCAGTCGGCGGTCGATGAGGATGTCGTCGATGTACTGGTTGTGCGTGTCTTCGGCATCGCATGGCAGGTAGGGCTGGCCGTCGGTGGCGCGCAGCAGCTCGGCGCCGGGGGGCTGCTGGTCGCTCCAGGCCTGAATCACGTTCAGCGGCGCGGTCTCGTCCGGGCCGGCCGGAAAGCGCGCGTCCTTGGCAAGATGGCGGTTGAAATCGCCCAGCACGGCCAGCGCCACGCCTTCGCGAACTCGCTGGTCGATCCACGCTTCGACCACCGGCACCTGCTGCTGCAGGCGCTGGCACGGGCCGAAGCTGCGATCGAGCTTGCCGGTGAAGCAGCCGCTCTTGAGGTGCACGGCCAGCACGCGCACCTCGCGCGGGGTGCCGGGCCACAGGCTGATGTCGGCGCCGGCGCGGCTGGTGCCGTCCACATCAAGGGTCGTGAGGTCGCCATTGCAGCGGTACGGCACGCCGTCACGGACGGCAAAGCCCACCTTCTGCGGGTGCGCGCGCTGCACGAAGCAGTCGACGCGCCAGCCCTGGCGGAACACCTGGCGGGCCGCCTCGGGGCCATCGACTTCCTGCAGGGCAACGAGGTCGACGTCTTCGCGGGTGCGCAGCAGGTCGGCGTGGCGCGCGAGCGCGTCCAGATCGGTCGTGGTGCGCCGCGGCGGCGGGGTGCGGCCCGGCGTGCAGGGCAGGGCGCGTTCGCGGCTGCCGGGCTGCTGGCGCACGCAGCGCGCGGCCAGCTCCTCGTGCGTCCACGGCGTCATCAGCCACGCGATGTTCCAGGTGGCCAGCGTGACGCCGGCGGGGCTGCCGTTGCGGTTCGAGCCGAACAGCCCGGCGTGGGCCACAGGCAGCGCGGCGGCGAGTGCGAACACGGTGCTGGCAGCCAGCCGCACGGCAGCGCGCAGGCGGCAGGCGAAGAGCGAGGTCAAGAAGCGGTCTCCACGGGGGGTGAAACGGGCCGCCATCATCGGTCAGAAACCCGGTCGGCGCGGTTCACCCTCGCGGGGGATCACACGCCGAGCGCGGCGCGGTCGAGCGTGTAGTTCTGCGGGCCGGCGGCGGCGATCTTGATGGCGCCGATGCGGTTGGCCAGGGCCACCGACTTCACCAGGTCCCAGCCTTGCGACAGGCCGTAGAGCAGGCCGCCGCGGAAGGCGTCGCCGCAGCCGGTCGGATCGACCACGGCGGCGGCCTTCACGCCCGGCACGTGGGTCTTCTCGCCCTGGATCCACACATTGCAGCCATCGGCGCCCAGCGTCTCGATCAGGCCCTTCAGGTGCGACTTCGACAGCTCGGCCAGGCTCTGGCCGGTGCGTTCCGCCAGCAT
The DNA here is from genome assembly GCF_003100395.1 of Aquabacterium olei. Taxonomy (NCBI): domain Bacteria; kingdom Pseudomonadati; phylum Pseudomonadota; class Betaproteobacteria; order Burkholderiales; family Sphaerotilaceae; genus Aquabacterium; species Aquabacterium olei. Next base: position 3,320,566 of record NZ_CP029210.1, on the reverse strand, counting down.
CTTGCCCTCGTAGTCGTTGACGGCCACCCAGGTCGCCTGCGACACGAAGCGCTTGAGCTCGTCGCCGTCGAACATCGGCAGCCCCTGGCCCGGGTCGAACACGAAGGGGATGCCGGCGGCCTGGAGCTGCTCGGCGTGCTGGATCATGGCGTCGCGGCCATCGGGGGCAATGATGGCCAGCTTGATCGATGGATCGGCCTCGATGCGCTGAATGTGCGCCTGCTGCATCGCGCCGGGGTGGAAGGCCGTGATCTGGTTGTTGTCCTGGTCGGTGATGATGATGGCCTGGGCGGTGTAGCTGTCATCGACCGTGCGGACGTGGTCCATGCGCACGCCCCAGTGCTGCATGCGCTGGCGGTAGGGCAGGCCGTCGCTGCCCAGCGTGGCCATGACCACCGGCGCGCCGCCGAGCTGGTGCAGGCTGTAGGCGATGTTGCCGGCGCAGCCGCCGAACTCGCGGCGCAGCGAGGGCACCAGGAAGGACACGTTCAGGATGTGGACCTGTTCCGGCAGGATCTGCTGGGCGAAGCGGCCCGGGAAGGTGGTGATGGTGTCAAAGGCCAGGGAGCCGCAGATCAGGACGGACATCGCATTTCTCCGAATCGGAAACGGGGCGGCACGCGCGGTGCCGGTCGAGCAAACCTGACAGCGTATCAGGGATAGAAGAGCTCGGCGGTGTACCCGGCGGGGCTGAGCGCCGTCACTTTGACGTCCCACCACAGTGTGGTGCTGCGGCCGGGCGGGGCGGCGGGCGGCAGCGCGCCGAGGCCCTGAGGGCGTTTCGGGCTGTCGGTGCGCGGCTCGGCGGTGTCGAGCCAGCGGGCCTCGTCGGGCGCGAAGGCGCGGCGGGCCACGACGGCGCCGTTGCTGTCGGTCAGCGTCAGGTCGACGTGGGGCCAGGCCAGCCCGATCGGCGAGCGGTTGTGCACGACCACAGCCAGCCGGTAGCGTTGCGCCCCTTCGGACGTGGCGCGCACCAGCGTGGCGCTTTCGACCTGGAGGTCATCCAGCCGCAACGGGGGCGCCAGACGGCATCCGGCCATGGCGCACCAGTCTTCCAGGTAGGGCCGGGTGGCGGGGTGGTGGGCGGCGATGACGTCGCGGAACTGGTGGGTGAGTTGCAGCGCCAGGGTGGCCCCCAGCGCGGTGGCCACCACGCCCAGGGCCGCCCGCGTGGCCGGGTGGCGCCAGATGGCCTGGCGCTCGGCGCGCTTCATGAACTCCGGAGTGACGCCTGCCGTGTCCCGGCGGCGGAAGCTGGGGCGCGTTCTGCGCTGGCTGGGCGGAGGCACCGGCTGCTCGGGCACGAAGTCGCTGTCGCCGGCAGACGAGGCGGCCAGGGTTGCTCCGCTGTCCGCCAGCGCCGACGCGGTGGCGAGCGGGCTGGCTGCGGTCTCGGGCAGTCTGGCGGCCACCGGGGCGGCAGGCTCGGCCTGCAGATCGGCCGCGGGCTCGGAATGCGCCCAGTCGGCGTCCAGATCGAGCATCGCATCATTCGGGAACTCGGCGTCGGCGAACTCGGGCCCGGTGGCGCGGCGGCGCGGCAGCTTGCGCTCGCTGCGCGACGAGGGCATCAGGTAGCGCGAGTCCAGCGCGTCGGCTTCGTCGGTGCGCGGCGGGTCGAAGTCGACCTGGAGGGGATCGGCCTGGTCGGCGCGGGCCCACGGGGGCTCGGGCTCGGGCAGCAGGTCGAGGTCGATGGCCGGGGCCGGGGCCGCCGACGTGTCCTCGGGGTCGGGAGCGTGGGCGTCGTCGCGCGCGTCGGGTTCCAGGCCCACCTCGGTGTCCAGCTCGAAGTCGGTGGCCGGCGCGGCCGGCAGCGGGTCGGTCGAGAGCGCATCGCGCAAGGCGCTGTGGCGCGCCCAGGCGGGCAGCGGCGGATCGAGCAGGTCGTCCGCATCGGGCAGCCGGGTGGCGGCGGGCGCGGTGGCCGGCGGCACGAAGGGGGCGGGCTCGCCCGGCAGATCCGCGGGGTCGTGTGGCTGGGTCGGCGCAAAGGTGGCAGGAAAGGTTGGCGCGAAAGCGGGGGGCGAAGACGGTGCCACGGCGGGCGTCGCCTCCGGCTCGGGCGGCGGCGCATCGACGCTGCGCCGGGTCAGGAAGGCGGGGAGGTCTTCGGCCGCGGGCCCCGACACAGCCGTCGGCGCAGGCGCCGGGCTGGACGGCGGGGTGAGCCCGCTGCGCGGGGGCGGCGGTTCGGTGTCGAGGTCGAACAGCGTCGGGATCGCGTGGAAGACCTCGTTGCAGCGCCCACAGCGCACCCAGCCCTCAGAGACCTTGAGCTGGTCCTGAACGACCTTGAAGATGGTGCCGCAATGGGTGCAACGGGTGGCGAGGCTCATGACGCCTTCGTTTATGCCACCGTTTTGGCCTGAATCACGCCGCCTTGCTGGCGGTCATCAGGATCCAGCCCTCTTCCGCGTTGGCGACCTGCAACTGCAGGCCCACTTCGGCGTAGGCGTCCTTGAGTTCCTGCTCCTGGCGGGCCAGGATGCCGGCCAGCACCAGATGGCCACCGGCGGCCACATGGCCGGCCAGCAGCGGCGCCAGCATCTTCAGCGGCGTGGCCAGGATGTTGGCCAGCACCACGGGGTAGGCGCCTTTCGCCTCACCCACCAGGTCAGGCAGGCCGACCAGCAGGGGCAGGGCGCCGTTCGTGTCCTTCAGGTGGGCCACATTGGCTTCAGCGTTGGCCAGCGCGGCCTCGACCGCAGCCGGGTCGATGTCGACCGCATCCGCCCACTTCGCGCCGTGCAGCAGCGCCCCGATGGCCAGGATGCCCGAGCCGCAGCCGTAATCAAGCACCGTCCGGCCCTGGTAGGCCGACGCGTTCTGCGCGATCCACTTCAGGCACATGCGGGTGGTCGGGTGGGTGCCGGTGCCGAAAGCCAGGCCGGGATCCAGCCGCATCGCCACGGTGGCGGCGGGCGGCACCTCGTGCCAGGTCGGCACGATCCAGAACGTGTCGGTGATGGGCACGGGCTGGAACTGCGACTGGGTCAGGCGCACCCAGTCCTGTTCGTCCACGGGCTGAATGCCCTGGACGTGGATGTCGGTGGCCCAGTCCTGAGCCAGGATCAGCGTGACGGCTTCCAGCGCCTCGGCCTCGCTCGGGAACAGGCTCTTGATCGTCGAGCGCTGCCACGCCTCGCGCGGCACCGGCATGCCGGGCTCACCCCACAGGGCCTCTTCGTGCTCGGTGTCCGCATCGGCGTCTTCGACCGAGACGGACAGGGCCTCGACCTCCATGAGCGCATCGCTCAGGGTGTCGACTTCGGCCTCTTTGGCCAGGAGGGTGAGTTCAAACAGGGGCATGTCGGTGTGGCGAGGAAGGGCCCATCAGCGCTTGCGCGCGGCCATCCAGTTTTCGAGGTAGTGGATGTCGGTGCCGCCTTCGATGAACTTGGCATCGACCATCAGCTCGCGGTGCAGCGGGATGTTGGTCTGGATGCCTTCGATCACCGTTTCCGACAGCGCGGTGCGCATGCGGGCCAGGGCCTGCTCGCGGGTGTCACCGTGCACGATGATCTTGCCGATCATCGAGTCGTAGTTGGGCGGCACGAAGTAGTTCGTGTAGGCGTGCGAGTCGACGCGCACCCCGGGGCCACCGGGCGGGTGCCACATCGTGATGCGGCCCGGCGAGGGGATGAACTTGACCGGGTCTTCGGCGTTGATGCGGCACTCGATGGCGTGACCGCGCGACTCGACCTGGCGTTGCGTGAAGGGCAGCTTCTCGCCGGCCGCCACGCGGATCTGCATCTGGACGATGTCGACGCCGCTGGTCAGCTCGGTGACGGGGTGCTCCACCTGCACGCGGGTGTTCATCTCGATGAAGTAGAACTCGCCGTTCTCGTACAGGAACTCGAAGGTGCCCGCGCCGCGGTAGCCGATCTTCTTGCAGGCAGCGGCGCAGCGGTCGCCCACCTTCTCGATCAGGCGGCGGGGGATGCCGGGGGCCGGCGCTTCTTCGATGATCTTCTGGTGGCGGCGTTGCATCGAGCAGTCGCGCTCACCCAGCCACACGGCGTTCTTGTGCTGGTCGGCGAGGATCTGGATTTCCACGTGGCGCGGATGCTCCAGGAACTTCTCCATGTAGACCTCGGGGTTGCCGAACGCGGCACCGGCTTCGGCCTTCGTGGTCTGCACGGCGTGAATCAGCGCAGCTTCGGTGTGCACCACGCGCATGCCGCGGCCGCCACCGCCACCGGCGGCCTTGATGATCACCGGGTAGCCCACCGAGCGGGCGATGCGGATGATTTCCTTCGGGTCGTCGGGCAGGGCGCCGTCCGAGCCGGGCACGCAGGGCACGCCCGACTTGATCATGGCCTGCTTGGCCGAGACCTTGTCGCCCATCAGGCGGATCGATTCGGGCGTGGGGCCGATGAAGGTGAAACCGGACTGCTCGACGCGTTCGGCGAAGTCGGCGTTCTCCGACAGGAAGCCGTAGCCGGGGTGGATGGCCTCGGCGTCGGTGACTTCGGCGGCCGAGATGATGGCCGGCATGTGCAGGTAGCTCTGTGCCGAAGGGGCCGGGCCGATGCACACGGCCTCGTCGGCCAGCTTGACGTACTTGGCATCGCGGTCGGCTTCGGAGTAGACGACGACTGACTGGATGCCCATTTCGCGGCACGCGCGCTGCACGCGCAACGCGATCTCGCCGCGGTTGGCGATCAGGATCTTCTTGAACATGGCTGGGGCCTGCCCTTATTCGATGATGAGCAGGGGCTGGCCGTATTCAACCGGCTGGCCGTTCTCGACCAGGATCTTCGAGATGATGCCGTCTTTGTCGGCTTCGATCTCGTTCATGATCTTCATGGCTTCGATGATGCAGACAGCCTGGCCGGCCTTGACGGTGTCACCCACTTCGGCGAACGCCTTGGCGCCCGGCGACGAGGCACGGTAGAAGGTGCCGACCATCGGCGACTTGACCACGTGGCCGGTTTCGACCGGGGCAGCAGGCGCGGCCTCGGCGGCCGGTGCAGCGGGTGCCGCGGCGGCAGCGGGTGCGGCCGGAGCGGCCTGGGCCACCGGCATGGTCATCACCACCGGCTGGGCGCCGGCCTTGACGATGCGGACCTTGCCGTCGGCCTCGGTGATCTCCAGTTCGGACACGTTGGATTCCGACACCAGGTCGATCAGGGTTTTCAGTTTGCGCAAGTCCATGTTGGCTCTCTCCAGCAAAGGCGTCGGGCGGGGTACGCCCGGGTGTGGTGCGTCGTCCGGGTCACCGGGTCGGCTCCTGGACGTGGGATGTTGATGGGTGGTTCGAGGGGCTCAGCCGCGCGGTGGGGCCGCCGGTGCGCCCAGGCGATCCAGGGCGGCGTCCAGCGCCAGGCGGTAGCCCGCCGCCCCCAGTCCGACGATCACGCCTTCGGCGAGGTCGGAGAAGTAGGAGTGGTGGCGGAAGGGCTCGCGCCGGTGGACGTTGGACAGGTGCACTTCGATGAAGGGCAGCGCCACGCCGGCAAAGGCGTCACGCAAGGCCACGCTGGTGTGCGTGAAGGCACCGGGGTTGATGATGACGAACTGCGTGCCGTCGGTGCGTGCAGCGTGCACGCGGTCGATCAGCACCCCTTCGTGGTTGCTCTGAAAGGCCGTCAGTGCGGCGCCGCGGGCGGCAGCTTGGTCGGCCAGGCCGGCGTTGATCTGCTCCAGGGTGGTGGCACCATAGACCTGCGGCTCACGGGTGCCCAGCAGGTTGAGGTTCGGGCCATGGAGAACAAGAATCTGCATGCTTGACTGGACAGTCCGGAACGGGGTGGTCAAACCACCGTTTGAAGGGCTGGCCAAGAAAATGAAAGTAGGCGGATTTTAGGGGCAAATGAGCGCAAATCAAGTCATTGCAAAGTTCGTGACTTGTGGTAAGCGCGGCGCGTTCAACGCGGTCGTTTCTGCCCCGGAAGGCGCGGTCTTCAGGCGATCTGCGTGGCCCAGGCAGCCAGTTCGTCGAAGTGGGTGGCGCCCATCTTGCGCTGCCGGATGCGGCCTTGTGCGTCGATCAGCACCGAAAACGGCAGGCCGCCCGCGGTGTTGCCGAGCGCCGTGGCCAGTTCCGTGCCGTCCAGGCCCGCCAGCCCGATGGGGAAACCGACCGGGGTGCGAGCCAGGAATTCTCTCACGGGCGTGGGGCCGTCCACGGCCAGCCCGACGACCTGCCAGCCGCGCGCGCCGAACTCGCGGTGGAAGCGGTCGAGTTCCGGCATTTCCTTGACGCAGGGCGGGCACCAGGTCGCCCAGAAGTTGATGAGGAGCGGGCGGCCCTTCAGTGCGGCCCAGTCCAGCGGGCCGCCGGCGGGCTGTTCGAATTCGCGCTGCCAGAAGGCGGCGGGCAGCGTGTCGCTGTCAGTGGCGGTGGTGAGGCCCGGGCTGGGCGTTTGTGCAGGCGACGTGGCCTCGGCCGGTTGGCGCCGCCACGCCCACCACGCACCACCCGCTGCTGCCGTGAGACCGACCAGGGCCAGAAGGGCGCGGCGGCCGGTGACAGGGCGGGAGGCGTCGGTGGGCTGGGTCATGGGCGGGGCGGCGGGTGAATCGGGCAATCAGTCTAGCGTGCCGGGGGTGTCCAGCAGGCGGCGCAGGGCCGTCAGGTCGCCACGCTCGGTGCGGCCGCGCGCATCGGGCTTGAGGGCGCCACGCAGGTCGTCGGTATCCAGAATGGTGAGGTGCAGGCCGATGGGCTCGCCGAGCGCCTCGCACGGCACCGTGAGGCTGAGGCGATCGACTTCGCCGCCGCGCGGGCCCGGCACGCTGCCCACGTCGTAGTCCATGCCCTTGTCGAGCAGCAGGATCTCTGCCGACTTGCTGTCGTCGCAGTACAGCTGCAGGTGGATGTCGTTGAGGCGGGTGGCGGTGCCGCGCCAGACAGCGCCCGTCAGGTGCGGCCGGAACTCGGCCAGCCGCGTCATCCACACCGCGGCCAGTTCGCGCAGGGCGCGCAACTCGGCGGGCTGGGTGTTGGCGCAGAAGACCGACAGGTACTCGAACACGGCCTCTTCGAGCTGGGCGTTGTCGGGCAGCGGCGCGCGTGTGCCCAGGCCCAGCTGTTTGACGGCGCGGCGTTTGGCCTGTCCGTACTCCAGGCCCTCTTCGACCACGATGCGGGCGGCGGTGTGAGCGATCTCGGTGCTGACGTCGTTCATGACGCCGATTGTGTCAGGCGGCCTCGATCCACACCGGCACGGCGCTGAAAGCCGCGTTGGCGCTGATGCGGTCGGTCAGGCGGTCGTCGGTGAGGTCGTTGATGCTGGCGCCGGCATGCGCCCGGGCCACCTGCAGCGCCACCCCGGGGCGGTCGTGTCCCCAGCCGTGCGGCAGGCTGACCACGCCCGCGCGGATGTCGGGGGTGATGTGCACGGGCACTTGCACGCGGCCGGTGCGGGAGCCCACCGTCACGGTCTGGCCGTCGTGCAGGCCGCGGCGGGCGGCGTCGTCCGGATGCACCCACAGCGTGCAGCGCGGCTTGCCGGACACGAGCCGCGCGCTGTTGTGCATCCACGAATTGTTGGAACGCACGTCGCGCCGTCCGATGAGTTTGAGCGCCGGCAGACCGTCCGGGCCCTGCAGCGACGCGGCCGCGGGCGTGGTCAGTTCGGTGATCAGGGTGGGCAGTTCGCGGCGGATGGCCTCGGGCAGCAGGCGGATGCGCCGCTGCCGGCGCTGCAGGCGGCTCACCAACGAGGGCTTCAGCGGCCCCAGGTCGATGCCGTCCGGCTGCGCCTCGAGTTGGGCCAGCTTCACCTGGCCGCCCGCACGCCGCAAGCCGATCGCGAGCAACCGGCGTGGCGACAGGCGGCCGACCACGCCGCGCGTGAGGAGGCCGGTGAGCCGCTGGCGCAGGCCGCCTCGTTCCAATGCCCAGGCGCGCTGGGCGTAACGCCGGGCCAGTTCGGCGTAGATCTGCCAGTCGTGCAACGCGCCCGGCGCCGGCTCGACCACCGCGGCGCTGTAGCGGGCCACGTTGCGCACGGCCAGGTGCAGGAAGACGAGGTCGTAGTGGTCGTGCTCGACAAAGCAGGTGGGTGGCAGGATGACGTGGGCGTGGCGCGTGGTCTCGTTCACATAGAAGTCGATGGCGACCATGAAATCGAGCCCGGCAAGCGCCCCGTCCAACTGGCCGCCGTTGGGGGTGGACAGCACCGGGTTGCCCGCCGCGGTGACCAGGGCGCGGACCTGTCCGCGGCCCGGCGTGCGGATCTCTTCGGCCAGCACCGACACGGGCAGCTCGCCACTGAACTCGGGTGCGCCCCGCACCCGGCTGCGCCACGCGCCCAGGTGGCCGGGGCCCATGAGCTTCATGTCGATCAGGTTGAGCGCGGGGCTGGTGAGCAGCGCACCGCCTTCGCGGTCGACGTTGCCGGTCAGCAGGTTGATCGCCTGGATGGCCCACTGGCAGACCACGCCGTGCGCCTGGGTCGACACGCCCATGCGGCCGTAGGCGACGCCGCCGTCTGCGGCGGTCAGTTCGCGCGCCAAGCGCCGGGTGGTGGCGGCATCGATGCCGGTGTGTGCCGCCGTGGCTTCGGGGCTGAAGGGGTGCACGGCTTCCCGCACGGCATCGACCTGGTCCAGCAGGCCCTGGAGGTGGCCAGGGCGAATCAGGTCTTCGTCGAACAGCGTGTGCAGGACCGCCAGCAGCCAGGCGGCATCGGTGCCGGGGTCGATCGCGTGGTGCTCGTCGGCGATGGCGGCCGTTTCGGTGCGACGGGGGTCGAGCACCACGAGCTTGCCGCCCCGCTCGCGCAGGGCCTTGAAGCGCGCCCGCACGTCGGGCACCGTCATCAGGCTGCCGTTGCTGGCCAGCGGGTTGGCCCCGAGCACCAGCATGTACTGCGTGCGGTCGATGTCGGGGATGGGGATGGCGAGCTGGTGCCCGTACAGCCAGTGCGCCACGACGTGGTGGGGCAGCTGGTCGGCCGAGGTGGCCGAAAACCGCGCCCGCGTGCGCAACTGGCTGAAGAACAGGTGGCCGTGGGTGATGTTGCCCCAGTTGTGCACATTGGGATTGCCCTGGTAGACGGCCACGGCGTTGGCCCCGTGCTGCTCGCGCACGCGCACCAGTCCCTCGACGACGAGGTCGAAAGCCTGATCCCACGAGATGGGCTCGAAGCGCGGGGTGCCGTCGGGGCCGACGACGCGGCGCACGGGCTGGCGCAGGCGGTCCGGGTCCTCGTGCAGGTCCTTCAGGGCCACGGCCTTCGGGCAGATGTGGCCGCGCGAGAGCGGGTCATCGGGGTTGCCGCGGACGGCCGTGATGCGGGCGGCCGGGCCCTCGCCGGTGACGTCGAAGCGCAGGCCGCAGATGGCCTCGCACAGGTTGCAGACGCCGGTGTGGACGCGCGGGGCGGCAGAGGGCTGGGACATGAGGGGGTGGGATGGTCGAAGGGGACCGGCCCATGATGCCAGCACGGCGCGAAGCTGACGCTCCGGGGAAGCCTCAGGGGCGGTGTGCTCAGCGGGCCCGGGCCACGCCGCGTGCGGCGTCGGCCCAGGCAGCGGCCTCGGCCTCGATCTGGGCCAGCCGGCGCAGCAGCCAGGGTGTCGGGTCGCCCTGGGGCTCGGGCAGGGCATGCGACACGAGCACGGCGTCGTCTTGCGGGTCGAGCGCGCCAGGGGCGGGTCGGGGTGGCGCCGGTGGCGCGGCATCCGGTGCGACAGCCAGCCAGGCGTGCAGGGCGCGGTCGGTGTGCGCAATGGCCTGCGTGGCGGTGGGCCCGTGCAGGTCGGGCTGGCGGTGCATCAGCACGATGCGCACCACCGCGAGCTGGCTGATGAGCCGGTGGCTGCGGATCAGCAGCGCCTCGAGGTGCGGCGTGCGGGATCCGGCATAGGCGGGCTCCCGCACCGTGCGCTGCAGTGCCTGCGCGAGCAGCCAGATGGCGTCGTACACCTCGCGGCGGGCGTGGGTGCGTTCGGGTGCGAGGGCCGTGCCCTCCTGCCAGTGCAGCACGTGGTGGGCGTAGCGGTTCAGTGCCTGCTGCAGGCGCTGGATCAGGAGCGGCAACTGGCCGCGCTCCCACGAGGGCAGCACGTAGCTGAAGCCCCAGGCCAGCGCCGCCCCGATCAGGGTGTCCGCCAGCCGCTCGGCCGCATCCAGCCACACCGGGTGCGCGCCGGTGGCGAACATCTTGGCCTGCAGCAGCGCCATCACGGCGGCGGCCGTGGTCGTGACGCGGTAGTCACGCACCACGTAGGCGTGCGCCAGCGCCATGCTGAGCGCCAGCAGCACGAACCGCGCCGGCATGCCCAGGGGCAGCCACAGCAGGGCCGAGGCGAGCGCGCAGCCTGCCAGCGTGCCGACCACCCGGGCGTCGCGCCGTGCCAGCGTCTGCTCGAGGCTGCCGCGCATGACGACGGCCACCGTCAGCAGCAGCCAGTGCGGGTGGCTGTGCCACGGCAGATGGCGGCTGAGCCACACGGCGCAGGCCATGGCCAGTGTGGCGCGCAGGGCGTAGCGCAGGGTGGGGGCGCGCAGGTGAAGCTGCCGGCGCAGCACGGCCAGCGACCAGGTCGCGGGCGACACCAGCGAAGCCAGCAGCGCGGCCTCGGGGTGCGGGCCCGGTGCCTGCCCCTGCAGCGCGGCCGACAGGGCGTTGCAGTGGTCATGCAGGTGCGCGGCGCGGCGGGCCAGCGACTGCAGCGCCCGGCTGTCTTCCGGCGCCAGCACGCGGGGCGCGGGCGCCATCAGGGGCATCGGGGCATCGAGTCGCACCGATCGCGCCATGGCGGCCACGCGGTCGGCATGCCAGGTCAGAAAGTGCGCGAGCCGCAGCAGCGCCGCGCGGGTGGACGGCGCGGTGGGCAGCTGGTCGATGTCGAGCTGGCAGGCGAGCACCACATCCCGCAGGTTGACGACGTGGATGAGGGCGTCGATCTCGCGGCGGCGGCGCGGGTTGCGGGCCTCGGTCGCCCGGTCGTACAGCAGATCGCGCGCGCTCTGGAACACGTCGGCCAGTGCAGCCTGCTGCCGGATCAGGCTGAGCAGATCCTGCTGGGAGGTGGTGCTGGCGTCGGGCTCTGCGCGGTCGTGCGTCCAGCGCGCCTGGGTGCGGATCAGCTCCGACAGGTTGTGCAGGCTGTCGGCCAGTGCCAGGGTGCGGTAGCGGGCGGCCAGCACCAGGGCGGTCAGCTGGGCCCACAGCCCCATGCCGACGGCTCCCACGCCCACCCAGGCCAGGTGGGTCAGGGCCGCTGCGCGGTCCATGGGCACTTCGCGGAACGCCGCCATCTGGAAGATGAGCGACAGGATCATCACGAAGCTCTGCGGCATGCCGCGCTTGCCCCACGCCGTCCACAGCAACGCCGAGAAGGTGACGAGCAGCACGGTGGCCGCCTCGGCCACCGCGTGCCCGTGGGTCAGGGCCACGAGCGCGGCCACCAGCAGCGCGCCGACCACGGCGGGCAGCATCGCTGCCGGCTTGCCAGCGGGCGTGGTCACGGTGTCGGCGACGCCGACAGCGCCATAGCCGGAGGACGCGGCGATGGCGGCGGACAGGCCCCACAGTGGCGCGATCACGCCGGTGCACAGCAGCAGCCCCGCGCCGATCCCCAGCCCGTTGAGCAGCGGGGCCGACAGGGCGAGGAAGGGGCGGGTCAGGCGGGGCACGGAATCACGGCGGGGAGGGGGCCCGCCGCAGCGATCACGCTTCGCGGCGCAGGGCCGGGAAGAGGATCACGTCGCGGATGTTGGGCGCGTCGGTCAGCAGCATCATCAGGCGGTCGATGCCGATGCCGCAGCCACCCGTCGGGGGCAGGCCGTATTCCAGCGCGCGGATGTAGTCGGCGTCGAAGTACATGGCTTCCTCGTCGCCGGCGTCCTTGGCGTTGGCCTGGGCGGCAAAGCGGGCGGCCTGCTCTTCGGGGTCGTTCAGCTCGCTGAAGCCGTTGCCATATTCGCGGCCGGTGATGAACAGCTCGAAGCGCTCGGTGATGCTCGGGTCGGCGTCGGAGGCGCGGGCCAGCGGGCTCACTTCCACCGGGTAGTCGATGATGAAGGTCGGCTGCCAGAGCTGCTCTTCGACGGCGGCTTCGAACAGGCCGAACTGCAGCTCGGCCAGCGTCCAGCGCGCGGGCGGCTCTTCACCCAGGGCCTTGAGCTTGTCGTGCAGCACCTGGGCGTTGTCGGCCTCGGCTTCAGTCAGACCGGCGTACTTCACCAGCGAGTCCCGCACCGTCAGGCGCTGGAAGGGCGATTCGAGGTCGACTTCCTTGCCGCCATACGTCAGCTTGGCGGTGCCCACGGCGGCGATGGCCGCATGGCGCAGGATGGATTCGGTGAAGTCCATCAGATCGCGGTGGTTCCACCAGGCCGCGTAGAACTCCATCATCGTGAACTCGGGGTTGTGACGGACCGACACGCCTTCGTTGCGGAAGTTGCGGTTGATCTCGAACACGCGCTCGAAGCCACCCACCACCAGGCGCTTCAGATACAGCTCGGGCGCAATCCGCAGGAACATCTCCTGGTCGAGCGCGTTGTGGTGGGTGATGAAGGGCTTGGCGTTGGCGCCCCCGGGGATGGGGTGCATCATGGGCGTTTCGACTTCCAGGAAGCCGTTGTCGACCATGAAGGCGCGGATGGAGGCGATGCCCTTCGAGCGGGCGATGAAGCGGGCGCGCGAGTCCTCGTCGACGATGAGGTCGACGTAGCGCTGGCGGTACTTCTGCTCTTGGTCGGTCATGCCGTGGAACTTGTCCGGCAGCGGGCGCAGGGCCTTGGTCAGCAGGCGGATGGACGTGACCTTGATCGACAGCTCGCCGGTCTTGGTCTTGAACAGCGTGCCCTCGGCACCCAGGATGTCGCCCAGGTCCCAGTGCTTGAAGGCGTTCAGGGCGTCGGCACCGACGTTGTCCAGCGTGACGTAGACCTGGATGCGGCCGGTGGCGTCCTGCAGCGTGCCGAAGCAGGCCTTGCCCATGACGCGCTTGAGCATCAGGCGGCCGCCGACGCTGGCCGTCACGGCCTGGGCTTCGAGGGCCTCGGCCTCGGTGCCGTCGTGGGCGGCGTGCAGGGCGCCGGCGCGGTCAGCGGGCTTGAAGTCGTTCGGGAAAGCGACGCCCTGGGCGCGGATGGCGGCCAGTTTCTCGCGACGCTCGGCCACCAGTTTGTTGGTGTCCACCAGGGTGTCGGCGGGTGAGGCGTGCGTGTCGTGAGAGTGGGGCGTGCTCATGGTTCGGGCGTGCGCTGCGGTGAAGGGGCGGCCCGAGGGTTCAGGCCAAACCCTTAATTGTATGAAACCCTGCGCGACAATGGGGCCATGTCGGTTCAAGATTCACCGCCGCCAGGTCGGCTGGCGGCCCTGAAGCAGGCGTGGCGGGCTGTGCCACGGGCGGCGCTCGGCAACCTGATCGCCAAGCTGCTGATCGTGTCGCTCGGGTTGGCCATCACGGTGCTGGTGGCCCGCCAGGGGCCGCGCGTGCAGGGCGCCTTCGCGCTGTTCGTGGCCGTCGAATCGGCCTTGTTGACCCTGTTTTCCGGACTGGGCCTGTGGTTGGCCCGTCAGATGTCGCGCCAGGCTGCGCACCCGGTGGGCTTCCCGGCAGGCGCCCCGGCCCGGGCTTTGCCCATGCTGCGTGGGGTGCTGCGCGCAGCCGTCGGGCTGGGCGGGGTGGCGTCGCTGGTGCTGGTCGGCCTGTCGTGGTGGGCCACCACCACGCCGTACTCGCAACTGTGGTTGTTGGCGCTGGCGGCGCCTTTTCTTCTGCTCGTGCCCACCGCCACCGGGCTGTGGCTGGGCGAGGGGCGCATGTGGCCCATCAATGTGGCGCAGGTGGCCGCGCCCGCCGCCGTGCTGCTGGGGCTGGCCGGGGCCTGGTGGATCCAGGGGGATTCACAGCGCAGCGCGCCCATGGTGGTGCTGGTGCTGACGGCGTGGGTCACGGGCAAATCGCTGGTGGCGGTGGTGACGGCGTTCCGGGCCCTGCGGGATGCCGACCGCCGTGACGCCCAGGTGGCCGACGCGTTGTCCGCGTCTCGCCTGGTGGATTACTGGCGTCCACAGCCCCGTTGGTGGAACGACGCGGGCTTTGTTGCCACCATCGGGCTGACCAACGTCGTCAGCCTGCTCAACTACCGCGCCTCGCTGTTCCTGGTCGAGCGCTTCCATGGCCTGGCCACGGCGGGCACCTACTCCGTGTCCGTCACGGTGGCCGAGTTGCTGTGGCTGCTGTCGTCGTCGGTCACGGTGTCGGCCTATGCCCGCATCGGCCACCCCGATGTGCGGGTGGCCTCGGCCATGACGGTGCAGGCCGTGCGCATCAACGTGCTGGCCACCCTGTTGGCCGCGCCGGTGTTGCTGGTAGGCGCCTGGTGGGCATTGCCCCGCGTGATGGGCGAGGCGTATGCCGCTTCGTTGATGCCGCTCGCGGCGCTGCTGCCCGGCGTGGCGGCCTATGCAGCGGCGTCGAGCCTGTCGGCCTTCTACACCAACCACCTGGGTCGACCGCAGCTCTCAGGCGGCATTGCCGGCCTGTCGCTGGCGGTGAGTTTCGGCCTGGGCCTGGTGCTGGTGCCGCGGCTGGGCGCGCTGGGCGCGGGGCTGGCTTCCAGCCTGAGCTACATCGTGGCGATCACCGTGGCCTACGGGGTGTTCCTGCGGCATGCCGGTCTGCCGGTGCGGGCCCTCTGGACTCCGTCGCTCACCCGTGGGGGCGAGGCATGACGGCGCCCGTTGCCAACACCCCGGCGTGATCGGGGAGAATACCGGCCCATGTCCGCCCTGAGCCTGCGTCTCAAGCACTTCCTGGTCCGCCTGCTGTCGGTCTTCACCGGCCCGCGCATCGTCTATGGCTGGCGCCATCCGGACGGGCGGCTGTGCCCGCACACCCGCGTCAGCACGCACAGCTGCATCGAAGGGGTGGAGGGGCTGACGCTGGGGGACCACGTCTTCATCGGTCATTTCAACCGCCTTGACGGCTCCAACGGCCTGGAGATCGAAGAAGGTGTGCAGATCACGAGCCACGTCGCCATCCTGAGCCACTCCAGCCACAAGGCCGTGCGGGTGATGGGGCGGCGCTACATCCGTGACCCGAACCCGGTGGGCTATGTGCGCCGCGCCACGCGCATCGGTGCCTACAGCTTCATCGGGCCGCACAGCGTGATCGCGCCCGGCGCCCAGATCGGCAAGGGCGTGATCGTGCAGGGCTACAGCTTCGTGTCGGGCGTGGTGCCCGACTTTGCCGTGGTGGGCCCGCAAGCACACGGCAAGCCGGCCGTCGTGCTGGGCGACACCCGCCGGCTGGATGGCGAACTGCTGCGGCGGCACCCCGAGCTGCACGATGTGTACGCGCGCTGGGCCGGGCTGGACAACCTGCGTCGCGCCCTGGATGGCGAGACGTCCGACGGCGCGGTGGCGCGGGAGATGCGATGAGCTCGCCCGTGCGCATCCTGTTCTTTGCCGATGCGGCCAGCGTGCACACGCGCCGCTGGGTGGCTGCTGCCGTCGAACGCGGTGCCGAAGCGGTGGTGGTGACCCGGTCGCCGGCAGAGGTGCCGGGTGCGCGCGAAGTGATTGCCATCCGCCCGGGCACCGACAAGCTCGGCTGGTTCCAGGCTCTGCCGGAGGTGCGCCGGGTCGCACGTGAACTGGCTGGGCGTTTTCAGCCGACGCTGGTGCACGGCCACTACGTGACGTCCTACGGCATGTGGGCGGCGGCGTGTGGCCTGCCCTTGCCGCTGGCCCTCACCGCCTGGGGCAGCGACATCCTCGTCACCCCGCGCGAAAGCCGGCTCATGCGCCTGATCGTGGCCTGGTCGCTGCGCCGGGCCGACCTGATCACGGCCGATTCGCTCGACATGCTGCATGCCATCGGGCGTTATCACCCGCAGGGGGCCTGTCACCAGATCCTGTGGGGTGCGGACACCGACCGCTTCGAGCCCGGCACGCCGGCCGAGGGCTTCGAGATCGTGAGCCTGCGCAGCTGGGAGCCCAACTACAACATCGACGTGCTGATCGCCGCCTTTGCCCGATTTGCCCAGGCCCGGCCGGATGCCGCGGCGCGGCTGCACCTGCTGGGCGGCGGGCCGCTGGCCGACGCGCTGCGGGCGCAGGTGGCCACGCTCGGCTTGAACGAGCGCGTGCAGTTCCACGGTCGGGTGGGCGACCAGGCCATGGTCGACGCGATCCAGCGCAGCCGCGTCAGCCTGTCTGTGCCGACCAGCGACGCCACCTCGGTGTCGGTGCTCGAGTCCATGGCCTGCGGGTTGCCCGTGGTGGCCACCGACCTGCCCGCCAATCGGCAATGGCTCGACGAGCGCGGGGGCTGCATCGTGCCGGTGGGCGATGCCGAGGCCATCACCGCGGCGCTGGTGCACCTGCACGACCACCCGGCGCTGGCCGCCGCCATGGGCGTACACAACCGTGCCCGCATCGAGCGCGAGGCCTCGCGCCGCGGCCAGATGGACGCGATGTGGCGCCTGTACCTGAAGCTTCTGCAGCCCCCGTGCTCGGGGCCGCGTGCGCCGGCCCCGGCCCGCGGCTGACCCCGTTTTTCGCCACCCGAGTCGTTCCCGCATGCCCACCGTTTCCGTCATCGTGCCCTGCCGCAACGAGCGCGACCACATCGAGGCCTTCTGCCGCAGTGTGGCCGCACAGACGCTGCCGGATGGCTGGACGCTGGAGGTGCTGGTGGCCGATGGCCTGAGCGACGACGGCACCCGCGAGCGCCTGTCGGCCTGGTGTGCGAGCGATCCGCGCTTCGTGCTGATCGACAACCCGGGGCGCATCGTGTCATGCGGGTTGAATCGCTGCATCGAGCAGGCGCGTGGTGAATTCATCGTGCGGCTGGACGTGCACACGGTGTACGCCCACGATTACATCGCCCAGTGCCTGGCCACCTGGCAGCGCACCGGCGCCGACAACGTGGGTGGCCCCTGGAAGGCCGAGGGCGCGCCCGGCGCTGCGAGCGTGGTGCAGCGCGCAGTGGCGGCGGCCTTCCAGTCGCGTTGGGTGGCCGGCGGCGCCCTCTCGCGTGACCTGGCCTACGAGGGCGAGGCCGACACGGTCTACCTGGGCGCCTGGCCCCGCGCCACCTTCGTGCGTTTCGGTGGCTTCGACGAGAACCTGGTGCGCAACCAGGACGACGAGCACAACCTGCGCATCCACAAAGGGGGCGGGCGCATCTGGCAGTCGGCCACCATCCGATCCACCTATGTGCCGCGGGCCAGCAAGGCCGATGTCTTCCGGCAGTACCGGCAGTACGGGTACTGGAAGCCGTTCGTGATGAAGAAACACGGCCAGCCAGCCGCCTTGCGTCACCTGGTGCCGGGCCTGTTCGTGGGCCTGCTGTTGCTGAGCCTGCTGGTGATGCTGGCGGGTGCGCTGGCGCTGGCCGCCTGGGCCCCCGAAGCCGGCACGCGGGCGTCCGACGTGCTGGGCTGGATCACGCTGCTGGCCTCGGTCATGTTGATGGGGCTGAGCCTGCTGTACGGGGGGGCAGTGCTGGCCGTCAGCGTCGCGATCGCGCGGCAGCAGGGCTGGGCGCTGTGGCGCCACCTGCCCGATGTGATCGGCGCCTACCAGCTGGGCTACGGCCTGGGCTCGCTGCGTGGCTGGTGGGATGCGGTGGTGCGCGGGCGCCCCGATCCGTCGTTCGGCCGGCTCACACGGTGAGCCCCCCCACGACGCCTGCCTTCATGCTCCCTTTTTCTCTGCTCTGCAGTCTGCCCCGATCACACAGGATCACCCCATGAGCCAAGCCGACACCCAGCTGCCCTTCCTGCCCTTCGCCCTGCCTGAAATCGGCGAGGAGGAGATCTCCGAAGTCGTGGAAGCCCTGCGATCGGGCTGGGTGACGACCGGGCCGAAGACGCGCCAGTTCGAGCAGGACTTCGCGGCCTTTCTGGGGGAAGAGGGGGTGCATGCGATCGCCGTGAACTCGGCCACGGCCGGCCTGCACCTGGCGCTCGAGGCCCTGGGCATCGGCCCGGGCGACGAGGTGATCACCACCACGCACACCTTCACGGCCACCGCCGAGGTGGTGCGCTACCTGGGCGCCGACGTGAAACTGGTCGACATCGACCCGGCCACGCTGAACATCGACCCGGCCGCCATCGAGGCGGCCATCACCCCGCGCACCAAAGCCATCATGCCGGTGCACTACGCGGGCCTGGCCGTCGACATGGACGCCGTGCTCGACATCGCCGCACGCCATGGCCTGAAGGTGGTGGAAGACGCAGCCCACGCGTTGCCGACCACGTGGAAGGGGCAGCTGGTGGGCACGCTGCGCAGCGACGCGGTGGTGTTCAGCTTCTACGCCAACAAGACGATGACGACGGGCGAGGGCGGCATGCTGGTCACGCGCGATGCGCAGCTGGCCGCGCGCGCCAAGGTGATGCGCCTGCACGGCATCAACCGCGATGCCTTCGACCGCTTCACGGCCAAGGTGCCCAGCTGGTATTACGAGATCGTCGCCCCCGGCTTCAAGTACAACCTGACGGACATTGCCGCGGCCATGGGCCTGCACCAGCTCAAGCGCGTGCAGGGCTTTCAGGTGAAGCGCGAGCAGCTGGCCCAGCGTTTCGACGCCGCCCTGGCCGACCTGCCGCTGACCCTGCCGCCGCGGCCGGTGCATGCGGGCGACCTGCACGCCTGGCACCTGTACGTCGTGCGCCTGAAGGACGATGCCGGCATCACCCGCGACCAGCTGATCGAGACACTGTTTGCCGATGGCATCGGCGTGAGTGTGCACTACATCCCGCTGCACCTGCACCCGTACTGGAAGGAGCGCTATGCGCTGCAGCCCGAGTCCTTCCCGCACAGCCAGAAGGCCTACGAGCGCATGGTGAGCCTGCCGCTGTACACGCGCATGACCGACGCTGACGTGGACCGCGTGGTGGCCTCGGTGCGGCGTGCCTTCGGGCGCTGACGGCAGGCCGGCGAGGGATCACACACTGAGCGGGTGATGGGCAAGCGGCTGTTCGATCTGTTCTTCTCGGGACTGGGGCTGCTGGCACTGGGCCCGCTGCTGCTGCTCATCGCGCTGGCGGTGAAGCTCGACTCGCCCGGCCCGGTGTTCTTCCGGCAGGAGCGCGTGGGCCGGCACGGGCGGCCGTTCCGCATCCACAAGTTCCGCACCATGCAGCACGCCCCGACAGGGCAGGGGCTGCAGATCACGGTGGGGGCCGATCGCCGCATCACGCGGGTGGGGCACTTCCTGCGCGCCAGCAAGCTCGACGAGCTGGCCCAGCTGATCGACGTATGGCAAGGCACGATGAGCCTGGTGGGGCCGCGGCCCGAGGTGCCACGCTATGTGGCCCATTACCCGGCCGACCTGCGCGACAAGATCCTGTCGGTGCGGCCGGGCATCACCGACATCGCCTCCATCGAATACCGCGACGAAAGCACCGTGCTGGCCCGCGCGGCCGACCCCGAGCACGCCTACATCCACGAGGTGCTCCCGCACAAGCTGGCGCTGGCCGCAGCCTACGTGGACCAGGCCTCGGTGTGGCTGGACGTGCGGCTGATCCTGCGTACGATCGCGGCCATCGTCAGGCGCTGAGCGCGCGGCGGGTCTTGGCCCTGGCGGGAGGGGCGGCATGCCTGTGCGCAGCGGCGCACACGCCGAACAGGCCGACCGCCATCAAACTCCAGGTGCTGGGCTCCGGGACGGCCGGCGTGCTCAATGTGCCGAAGGTTGCATAGTCCAACACCATATTGCCAGTGGGAGTCAGCCCCAACGCGCGGCTCAGCCACGCGAAGCCCGGTTGGGTCACGTCCATCTCGCTGGTGGCGAAGGAGCCAGACAGACGCACGTTGGGCGACGGCGGTGACGCCAGGTTGGGCGGCAGATAGGCAAGCCGCGGCAACGCCGACGCGGCATACTGGTTGACATCGAACAAATGCAGGGCGGTGACCGAGCCGGCGCCATTGGCGCCCCAGCCGTCTGCATAGACCCGCCCGCTGAGCAGGTCGATCTGCAAGGCATGGAGGGAGATCGCCCCGCCGGTTGAGGTGAGGTTTTCCTCACCATCCTTGAAAGCCGGCACGTCGATGTGCAACGACACATTGAAGCGGATGGACTTCACCGCGAAGGTGTCCGAGTCAAACGTGACCTGGTCGACGTCGAGCGGCCCCAGTTTCCTTTCTGTGACGAAGCCTGGCCGCGAGGGCGGGGCGGCGTACACAAGCTCCATCGGCGTGTCATCGCTGGACACGGTGGCGTTGGTGACGCGAAACAGAATGCTGGTGGACCGACCCATGTTCCAGGAGATCTCGCTCTCGCTGTCCAGCCACAGGGCGCTCCCCGTGCCCGGATTGCCGGCGTCCAGGGTGACGATGGCGCTGTGAGCCGAGTCGATGCCGAGCGCGAGCAGCAGGGCGGCCAGGACGAGCTTCGGGGCGGATGTGCAGGCCGCTGCGCTGCGGCGAGGGGGAAGAGGGTTCATGGTGGCTCCCGTGTTTCTTCTGATGCCCCATGGTTCCCGGACAGGCGGGGGGCTGAATCCGGGTTTACGAGGGTGAGCGCACCGTGGCCCGCATTTCAGGGAAGTCCGGATGTCACGGCGAGGCCGCGCCCTGCCGTTATCCTTGCCAGCATGTATGCCTCCCACTTCGGCCTGAAGCGCGAGCCCTTCTCCATCGCCCCCGACCCGCGCTACCTCTTCATGAGCGAGCGCCACCGGGAGGCACTGGCGCACCTGCTCTACGGCGTCAACGGCGGGGGGGGCTTCGTGCTGCTCACGGGTGAGATCGGTGCGGGCAAGACCACGGTGTGCCGTGCCTTCCTCGAGCAGGTGCCGCGACGCTGCAACGTGGCGTACATCTTCAACCCGAAGCTGACGGTGTCCGAGTTGCTGCGCTCGGTGTGCGAGGAGTTCGGTGTGCCGTGGGCCCACCCGGGCGGGGGCGAGCCCACCATCAAGGATCTCATCGACCCGCTCAACGAGTACCTGCTGCGCACACACGCGGTGGGCCAGAACAACCTGCTCATCATCGACGAGGCGCAGAACCTGTCGAGCGACGTGCTGGAACAGCTGCGCCTGCTGACCAACCTCGAGACCAACGAACGCAAGCTGCTGCAGATCATCCTGATCGGCCAGCCCGAGTTGCGCGACATGCTGGCGCGGCCGGAGCTGGAGCAGCTGGCGCAGCGCGTGATCGCGCGCTTTCACCTCGATGCGCTCTGCGAGGACGAGACGGCCCACTACATCCACCACCGGCTCACGGTGGCCGGTCGCCCGCAGGGCGGCCTGTTCGATCGCGCGGCGCTCAAGGCCATCCACCGGCTGACCCGCGGGGTGCCGCGCCGCATCAACCTGCTGTGCGACCGCGCCTTGCTGGGCGCCTATGCCGGCGGTCGGCTGCGCGTGGACCGGGCGACCGCGCTGCGCGCCGCCGATGAGGTGTTCGGCACCGCCGCCGCCGACCGCCCCGGGCACCGGGGTGCGGTGTGGTGGCGTCGGCTTTGGCGATCCGGCCGGGCAGGATTGGCGGTGGCCGGCATGGTGTCGCTGGCCGGGCTGGCCGTGATCGGCTGGTGGGCCACGCACCGCCAGCCGGCGGCCTCGACCATGAGTCGCACCCTGGTGCTGCCGCCGGCCTCGCCCGCCGCCCGGGTGGCCGCTGCGCCCGCGCAAGCGGCCCCGGCGCAGCTCGCCACGGGGGCCGACGTGCTGGCGGTGGCCTGGGCCGCCGAGGACGAGGCCTGGCGCATGCTGGCCGCGCGCTGGAACTGGACGGTGCCGGATGCCGGCGCCGCGCCGTGCACGCAGGCGGCGCGGGCCGGGCTGCAGTGCTTTCGCGGCACGGGCGGCGTGACGATGGCGCGCCGACTCGGTCGACCCGGGCTGATGCGCCTGCGCACGCCGGGTGGCGGCGCAGCGTTCGTCCTGCTTTCGGGCCTGGATGCCCACGGACTCGAGGCCGTGATCGACACGACGGCGGGGGCGCGTCGCGTGCCCATGGGCGTGCTGGCCCCCCTGTGGCCAGGGGACTTCTCGACCCTCTGGCGCACGCCGCCGGCCTATCCGGGCAAACTGCCGCCGGGCCATGCGGGCGAGGCGGTGGTTTGGCTGGCCGACCGGCTGGCTGCCGTCGATGGCGGCGCGGCGGCGCAGCCGGGGCAGCGCCTCGATGCCGCCCTGCAAGCACGCGTTCAGGCCTTCCAGCAGACCCAGGGGCTGAAGGCCGACGGGGTGGTGGGCCCGACCACCCTGATGCTGCTGAACCGGGCCAGCGGCATCAACGAGCCGCCGCTCGACCTGCGAGGAAGCTGACCATGTCCTACATCCTGGATGCCCTGAAGAAGGCCGATGCCGAGCGGGAACGCGGGCAGGGCCGAGCGCCGGGGCTGCACGCGCGCCCCGCGCCCATGGTCGATGACCCGGCCGAGCCCGCGACGCGCTCGCTCGGCGTGGCGGTCTGGGTCATCGCGGGCCTGCTGGGCGCCTTGGTCGTCGTGCTGGGCTGGCGGCTGTGGGCGCCCGCCGAGGCACCTGAGCCCGCGCAGGCCAGCGCTGTCGTGCCGGCTGCGCCGGCGCCGCGGGCCGAGCCGCAGCCTGCACCCGTGAAGCCGGTGGCCCCTGCCGCCCCCGTGATCGAGCCCTTTGCGCCGCCGCCGCCGCCCCAGCCCCGGGCGGACGCCGCGCGCTCCACCGAGGCGCCCGCGCTCCGCACCGCCGAGCCGACACCGAGCATCACCGCATCGCGGAACGCCGCGCCGACGCCACCGGCTGCCTCGGGCGCTTCGATTACCGAGGCCCGGCCTGTGGCCAAGCCCGCTGCCACCGCCTCCCGCCCGTCGGACGTTCCGGCGCTGTACACCCCGCAGACCCTGCCGGAAGCCGTGCGTCGCGATCTGCCCGCGATTGCCGTCAGCGGCGCGATGTACTCGGAGACACCGGCCCAGCGCATGCTGATCATCAACAGCCAGGTGTTTCGCGAGGGCGACCAGCCGCAGCCCGAGCTCGTGCTGGAAGAGATCCGGTTGAAGTCGGCGGTCTTCCGCTTCCGCGGCCACCGCGTCCTGATCGCTTATTGATTCGCTGGTTCAACGGCTTCGGGCACCGGGTCGCCCGGGCTGTCGGCGATGCCGCTGAGCTTGTGGAGCAGCCCGTGCAGCGTGGCCCGTTCCTGCGCGTCGAGTGAGGCCGTGACGCGCTCGTCGTGCGCCTGCACGGTGGCGGTGATCGCTTCGAGGTCGGTGCGGCCGCGTTCCGTCAGCTGCAGGCTGAAGGCACGCCGGTCTTCCGGCATCGGGTCGCGTGAGACGTATCCCAGCTCCGCCAGGGCGTCGACCAGGATCACGGCCCCCGAGCGCGCAATGCCGAGGATCTGGGCGAGCTGGGTCAGTTTCAGCCCCGGGTTCATCGAGATGATGACCAGGGCCGAGTACCGGGGCGGGGTGATGTGCCAGGGGGCCAGCGCCTGCACGAAATCTTCGTACATCCGCAGCTGGGTGCGTCGCACGGCGTAACCGGTGAGGGTGTCCAGCACGCCGTACTGGATGCCTGGCACCCGGGCCAGGAAGGGAACTGCGTCACTCATGGCTGAGGGGCGGGTGGCTAGAGCGGGATCGCGGTGTCCGATTTTAGACGCCCCGCCACCCCGCCACTCCTGCGGGTCGTCCCCAAGGGGGCGATGGTGTGCGCTCAGCGCGCGGCCGCAAACAGTGCGGCACCCGCCCGCATCGGATCCCCTGTTTGCTCGAAGGTCCTTACCCAGATGGGGTAGCTGTGGATGACCGCGTGCTGCCACGGGTGGAAGCCCGGGCGGTAGTAGGCCAGCAGCTTGCCGGTGCTGCGCGAGAACAGGCCGCGCGGGCCGTAGAGCCACCATGCGCCCTTCACGCTCATCAGCACGCGGCGGCCCAGCGAGAAGCCATCGCCCTTGAGCAGACGGTTGGTCAGACGCATGCTGTCGACCACGACCTTGTAGAGCGCGTGCGTCATGGCCAGGCAGCGCATCGCATAGCCCACCCTGGCCACCTTCTGCATCACATCGAAGGCCACGGCCTTGTGCTCCATCTCTTCGATGGCGTGCCAAGCCCACATGGCGCGCACGTGCTCGTCGGCGGGCGCCATCATGTCGTGCTCGGCAAACAGGGTCTCGGCCATCAGGGCCGTGAAGTGCTCGAAGGCCGCGGTCAGCGCCAGGTTGTACTTCGCCGAGAAGCGCCGCGTGTAGTCGTCGAACAGGGCCTTGGCCTCGGTGAGGATGCCATCGACATCGACGCCCTGCTTGCGCAGCAGGTCGTTGTAGTGCGTGTGCGCGATGCCGTGCTGGCCTTCCTGGCGGATGAAGTTCTTCACGTCCTCGGCCATCTTCGGGTCGTTGATGAGGTGGCGGAAGGCGCGCACGCTGGTGATGAAGTAGCGCTCGCCATCGGGGAAGGCCGCCTGCATGCCGTCGAAGACACGGGTCTTGAAAGCATCGCCGCCGTACCACCAGCGGGGGGTCTGTTCGTCCAGCTGGAAGTCGAGTTTTTCGCGGGGCACGATGTGGCCCGGCTGGCTGTCGTGAGAGGTGGACATGAGGGGCTCCTTGTGAAGCAGGGTGTTGGCTTCAGTCTAGGAAGGCCGACTCTGACGCGTGGTCCGTGCCACGACAGCAAGGCATCAGGCGCGACATCTTCTGTGTCGGCGCCTGTTGACCAGGGTCTACAACTTGGGGGTTATCCCTTGAGGCGGGCCCGAGGGGTCAGGAACGGCGTCATGATGTCGGGTGATCCGCGGTACCCGGTGCCGCGCGTGTGCAACCTGACCAACATGATCTCCATGAACCAGACTGCATCGTCCGCCTCTGAATCTACCGACACCCTGCGCCTGGACGGCCGCGTGGCCATCGTCACCGGCGCCGGAGCGGGGCTGGGCCGCGCCCATGCGCTGCTGCTGGCCGCCCGCGGCGCGCGCGTCGTGGTCAATGACCTGCGTGATCCGCAGCCCGTGGTCGAGGCGATCCGGACGGCCGGCGGCGAGGCCATCGGTCACATCGGCTCGGTCACCGACGAGGCCGCGGTGCAGGCCATGGCCGACCAGGCGATGGCGACCTGGGGCCGCATCGACATCCTGGTCAACAACGCCGGCATCCTGCGGGACAAGTCCTTCTCGAAGATGACGGTCGATGACTTCCGCACCGTGGTCGACGTGCACCTGATGGGCGCCATGCTGTGCACCAAGGCCGTCTGGGAAGTGATGAAGGGCCAGCAGCATGGCCGCATCGTGTTCACGACCTCGTCGTCGGGCCTGTTCGGCAACTTCGGGCAGTCGAACTATGGCGCGGCCAAGATGGCCCTGGTGGGCCTGATGCAGACACTGTCCCTGGAAGGCGAGAAGTACAACGTGCGGGTGAACTGCCTGGCACCCACGGCGGCCACCAGCATGACCGAAGGCATCCTGCCGCCGCAGGCCCTGGCGCTGCTGACGCCGGAGAGCGTGTCGCCCGGGCTGCTGTTCCTGGTGAGCGAGCAGGCGCCCACGCGCGCCATCCTGAATGCCGGCGCCGGCGTGTTCGCCACCACGCACGTGGTGCTCGGTGAGCCGCATCTGGTGGGCAGCACGGCCGACGCCCCGGAGCGCGTGGCCGCTGCCTGGCCGCTCATCAGCGACCGGGCTCAGGCCATCGAGCCGATCGGCGGCATGCAGCAATCGGCGCGCGAGATGGCGCTGGTGCTCAGCAGCGGCGCCGCCGGCTGAGCACGCGGTTCAGCGGTTGGGCTGCGGGGTGAGGCGCAGGTAGGGCGTCACGGCCTGGTAGCCCTTCGGGAACTTCTGCCGGATCACCTCCGGATCCTGCAGCGAGGGCACGATCACCACGTCGTCGCCATCTTTCCAGTTGCCCGGCGTGGCCACGCTGTGGTGGTCCGTCAGCTGCAGCGAATCGACCACCCGGAGGATCTCGTCGAAGTTGCGGCCCGTGCTGGCGGGGTAGGTGATGATCAGCCGGATCTTCTTGGCCGGGTCGATCACGAACAGCGAGCGCACGGTCAGCGTGCTGTTGGCGTTCGGATGGATCAGGTCGTAGAGCTCGGACACCTTGCGGTCGGCATCCGCAAGGATCGGGAAGTCGACCGTGGTGCCCTGCGTCGTGTTGATGTCGGGGATCCACTGGCTGTGCCGCTCGACCGTGTCCACCGACAGCGCAATCACCTTGACATTGCGCTCGGAAAACGCGTCCTTGAGCTTGGCCGTCAGGCCCAGTTCGGTGGTGCACACGGGGGTGAAATCGGCCGGGTGCGAGAACAGGATGCCCCAGCTGTCGCCGAGCCATTCATGGAAGCGGATCAGGCCTTGGGAAGAGGCTTGTTCGAAGTCGGGGGCGGTGTCGCCCAGGCGCAGGCTGGCCATGTGGGTCCTTTCGTTTGACGAATCGATGGGGGAGGGCGGAGTCAGACGGCGTAGCCGAACTCCAGCGGATGGGCGCGGGTCAGGCGCTTGAGGCGCTGGCGGTCGCGCACCATGTGGTCGACGTGGAAGCGGGCGAGCGGCCAGGGGCCGTGTCCCGACTCGGTGTTGATGTGCCCGGCCTGGCCGAGGTTGACGAAGCGGGCGCCCCATTGATGCGCCCAGCCGCGGGCCCGATCCAGCGGCATCCAGGGGTCGTTTTCGCTGCCGATCAACGTCGCCGGCAGGCCCAACCCGGTGGTGGGCAGCCGGTTAGCCACGCCGAACTTCAACGGGTCGGCCGGGGCGGCGAGCAGGGCGGCGCGGATGCCGCCTTCCTGCCCCTGCGTGCCGGCGCGTGCCCGCCGGGCCAGGTGGTGAGCCAGGGCCAGGCAGCCGAAGCTGTGCGCCACGGCGATCCATTCGGTCTGGGGCGGGTGACGGGCCAGCGTCCGCTCGATGCGGTCGGCCCAGTCGTCGAGATGCGGATCCGTCCAGTCATGCTGGATGACGCGGACGGCGCCGGCGTACTGACGCTGCAGCCAGGTCTGCCAGTGGCCTGGGCCGCTGTCGTGCAGCCCGGGAATCACCAGCACGCGCACGGCTTGCGCGGCGGGCAGCGGGGCGGTGGAAGGCAGGGTCATGGTGTCGGGTCGTCAGGCTGGGCGATGAAAGAAGGGGCCGGCGCACAGGGGGGACCAGGTCGGCGGCCGAGGTGGTCGCCTGGTCCGGCCTTCGGAAACCTCACAGGGCGGCGATGGACACCTCGGTCGACTTCACGAGCGCAATGACCTCCTTTCCTGGCACGAGGCCAAGCTCATGCACTGAGCGTGTGGTGATCACCGAGGTGACGATGAGGCCCGATGGTGTTTCCACCTCGACCTCGGACACCACCTGGCCTTCGATGATGTCGCGGACCTTGCCGCGGAACTGGTTGCGCACGTTGATGGCAGAGACGGTCATGGCACATCCTTTTCAATTCGGTCGGCTCATCGTATGAGCGACCATGGGGCGTGCGAACGAAGAACATCGTGCTTCGATCTGCGCTCTGCGCATGTGCCTTCATGTGCCGCGCCTGCATATCGACCGGTGAAAAAACACCTTCCGCCGTGTGTGCTTTGGAACTACCGTGTGTGCTTTGCAGCATGCCTACGCCATGGATCGATTGCTCACCCTGCCGGATTCGCCGGCATCCGCCCTCTCCATCCGGGCCAAGGCCCTGGTGTTTCATGACCCCAACTCGCTGCAGTTGCTCGAGCACATCGAGCGCATCGCCTCCAGTGACGCCACGGTGCTCGTCACCGGTGAAACCGGTACCGGCAAGGAGCTCGTCGCCCGGCATTTGCACGCTGTCAGTGGCCGGCGCGGACCCTTCGTGCCCGTCAACTGCGGTGCCTTCAGCGAGTCCCTGATCGACGCAGAGCTGTTCGGCCACGAGTCCGGTGCGTTCACGGGGGCGTCACAGTCCCGTGCAGGCTGGTTCGAGGCGGCCAATGGCGGCACCCTCTTCCTTGACGAGATCGGCGACCTCCCGCTGGCCCTGCAGGTCAAGCTGCTGCGGGTGCTGCAGGAGCGCCAGGTGGTGAGGCTGGGTTCGCGCAAGGGCATCCCGCTCGATGTGCGCCTGGTGGCTGCCACCAACATCGACCTGGCGCGAGCCGTGGAGGCCCAGCACTTCCGGGCAGATCTGTTCTACCGGCTGAGCGTGGCCAGTGTGCGCCTGCCGCCACTGCGGGAACGCCCGGGTGACATCGTGCCGTTGGCCCGGCACTTCATGGAGGTCTATCGCGGACGACTGAAGATCGACCGCGCGGAGCTCAGCGACGAGGCCCGGCACCTGCTGCGCACCTACAGCTGGCCTGGCAACATCCGTGAGCTGGAAAACGCGATGCACTACGCCCTGATCGTGTGCCGCGAAGGGGTGGTCCGGGCAGAGGACATCCGGCTGGTTCCGCTGGCCGGTGCCGCGGGCGCGACTCCGTCCGAGCGGCTGGTTGTCGGCGGTGTGGGCGCGATGCCGGCTGCTGCTGGGCCGGCTGCGGCGCCCGCGCGGGCCGACGCGCCGGGGAACGCCGGTGCGTCGGCGCTGACGCGCCTGCAGGATGCACTGAACGACCTGCTGCAACAGGGCGAGGCGGCGCTGTTCCAGAAGGTCGAGTCGGCCCTGGTGCATGCGGCGTATGCCCACGCCGGGCAGAACCAGGTGCGGGCGGCCCGCGTGCTGGGCATCACCCGCAACATGCTGCGCACGCAGCTCAAGCGGCACGGCCTGCTCGCCGGGCCCGACGAGGCCGAGGCCCTGGCGGATGCGGCGGCGGAGGCTGAGACCTCCGGCCCGCACGGCGGCGAAGCGCTGCTGTCGCTCTGAGCAGCGCGGGCTGTGGCCCGTGCGCGGATCCTCTGTTCTCCGGTCGCGGCAGACCTCAAAAAAAAAAGCGGCCCCGGCGGCATGACGCCGGGGCCGTTCTCAATGTGCCTTGGAGGCCTGACACGGACCTCCGGGCACCCCCACTTGCTTTCGACTTCTCCCCGCCTTACTTCTTCGTGTAGATCTGGTCGAAGACACCGCCATCGGCAAAGTGCGTCTTCTGTGCCTTGGTCCAGCCCCCGAACACGTCGTCGATCTTCTGCAGTTCGATCTTGGGGAACTGCTTGGCGTACTTGGCGGCGGCCTTCGGGTCGGTCGGGCGGTAGAAGTTCTTGCCGGCGATGTCCTGGCCTTCGGCGCTGTAGAGGTATTCCAGGTAGGCCTTGGCCACGTCACGGGTGCCGCGCTTGTCGACCACCTTGTCCACGACGGCCACGGGCGGCTCGGCGTAGATGCTGATCTTCGGGTACACGATGTCGAACTTGTCTGCGCCGAACTCCTTGAGCGACAGGTGGGCCTCGTTCTCCCAGGCGAGCAGCACGTCACCCTGGCCACGCTCCGCAAAGGTCACGGTCGAGCCGCGGGCGCCGGAGTCCAGCACGGGGACGTTCTCGAACAGGCGGGTCACGAATGCCTTGGCCTGGGCTTCCGAGCCGGTCTTCTTCAGCGCCTGGCCCCATGCCGCCAGGTAGTTCCAGCGGGCGCCGCCCGAGGTCTTGGGGTTGGGCGTGATGACGGCCACGCCGGGCTTGACGAGGTCGTCCCAGTCCCGGATCTGCTTGGGGTTGCCCTTGCGCACCAGGAAGACGATGGTGGACGTGTAGGGCGAGCTGTTGCCCTTGAAGGCCTTCTGCCAGTCGGTCTTGAGCAGGCCCTTGTCGGCGATGGCATCGATGTCGTAGGCGAGTGCGAGGGTCACCACGTCGGCTTCCAGGCCGTCGATCACCGAGCGGGCCTGCTTGCCCGAGCCGCCGTGCGAGGCCTTGACGACCACGTTGTCACCGGTCTTGGCTTTCCAGTGCTTGGCGAATGCCGCGTTGTACTCCTGATAGAGCTCGCGCGTCGGGTCATACGACACGTTCAGCAGCGTGATGTCCTTGGCGTGGGCGGCCAGCGGGGCGAGGCCCGTGACAGCCAGGGCCGATGCGAGGGCGAGGACGTGAAAGGCACGACGAGAAGATTTCGAGAACAGCATGTTGGTGTGATGTGGTGAACAGGTGATCGGATGCTAGAAGTGGGTCGATGGAAGCAGAACGAATGAAACTGAGCTTGCTTATGCGTGGTGTGCAGGTCACCACGCGGGGGTGGGCTGCGACGCGGCCGGTGCGACGGGCTCGTGTGTGACCCACAGGCCGCTCGCGCCCCAGGCCACCCCCGCGCCAATCGCCACCGAGAGCACGAGCGCCACGGGCTTGCCCGCGCGGGGCGGTCGGGTGCCGGGGGGCAGCGCGGCCCGACCGGTCACCATGGGGCGCACCAGGTTCTTGCGGCGTACCGTCGCATAGAAGGCGATGGCCGCGATGTGCAGGCCGAGCAGGCCGTACAGCAGGTTGACCACGCGGTGGTGCCATGCCGTCAGGTCGCTGATCTGCTCATCGGTCACGAGCGAGACGAGGGGGCCACTGAAGGCGATGTCGTCATGGCTGAACAGACCGGTGCCCAGTTGCACGGCGAGCAGGGCCAGCAGGGCGATCACCGACAGCGCCCCCAGCGGGTTGTGCCCGACGCCGTGCCACCGCCCTGCCAGATGGGCCCGCAGGCGGGCTGGCGTGGGCACAAAGGCCCGGAAACGGGCCGTCTCGGACCCGAGCAGGCCCCAGCTGAGGCGGAAGCCCAGCAGGCCCGCGATGGCGATGCCGGCGCGTCCGTGCCACACCATCCAGTCGCCGCCGGTCAGGCCGGTGGCGATGGCGGCGCTCACTGCGGCCACCAGCGACCAGTGAAAGACCCGCAGTCCGAGGTCCCAGATGGGCACGGTGAGGGTCGCAGCAGGGGCCTTCTCCACCGTCTCCGCCGGCGGCGCCAGCCCTGCATGCAGGGTGTCGGTGTTCGCGTGCGTGGTCATGCTGTCCTCCTCACTGTGCCGGCTTGGGCGGAGGCGGCAACACCTTCTGGAGGCTGCCGCCGGCCTCGCGGTAGTCTTCCGAGCCCAGCGCACCAGCCACCTTGTAGCCTTTGCTGGCCAGCAGGTCGCCGGCCGCGCCCGCACGGTGCGCCCGGTTGGACACCGTGATGATCTGGCGATCGCGCGGGATGTAGTCCAGCGCGTAAGGAAGGTCCTTGAGTTGCACGCTCAGGTAGACGGCCAGGCTGCCGTACTTCACCAGTTCATCGGGACGACGCACGTCCAGCACGAGCAGCTTCTTCGGGTTGCTCAGCAGCCGGTCGACGTCGTTGCGGCTGAGCTGGCGCGTCTTGTAGGTCCAGGGGGGGGCCACGTAAGGCTTCGGGGCCGAGGCGGCCGGCTCGCCAGCGGGGGCCGCTTCTTGAGCGTGGGCCGCAGGAGCAGACAGCGTCACAGCGGCGGCGATGGAGAGAAGCGAGAGAACGGAACGGGTGGTCATGTTCTTGGACTGCATGAAGCGGTGAGGTGAAAGAATGGAAAGGGACTGGCTCAGGCCGTGAGCGGGTCGGTCACGCGTTCGAGCCGCTCGGCCACGGTGGCGTGGTTGATCTCGTGGTTGAATTCGCCGAGCACGTCGTCCTTGATGGCCGTGAAGGCCGCGCTGACCCGGTCGCGCGGACGCGCCAGCGGCACGTCGACGATGCGCTTGATGCGGCCGGGGCGCGGCTCCATCACGACGATGCGGTCGCCGAGGTAGACGGCTTCCTCCACATCGTGCGTGACGAGGATGGCAGTGATGCCCTCGGCCTGCCAGATGCGCTGCAGTTCCTGCTGCAGCCGGGTGCGCGTCAGGGCGTCGAGCGCGCCGAAGGGTTCATCGAGCAGCAGTACTTCCGGGCGGTTGACCAGCGCGCGGGCAATGGCCACGCGCTGTGACATGCCGCCCGAGAGCTGATAGGGGTAGGCTTTCTCGAACCCCTTGAGCCCCACGAGTTCGATGTGCTCGCGCACGCTGCGGTCCTTCTCGGCCTGGGTGCCCGGTGCGTTCAGCAGGCCCAGCGCGACGTTCTGCTCGACGCTCAGCCAGGGAAAGAGGCGGTGCTCCTGGAACACGATGCCGCGATCCAGGCTCGTGCCCTGGATGGGCTTGCCGTCCAGCAGCAGCTTGCCGCTGTAGCCGGATTCCAGGCCGATCAACAGGCGCAGCAACGTTGATTTGCCGCAGCCGCTGGCCCCCACGATGCTGATGAACTCGCCCGGGCGGATCGAGAGGTTGATGTCCTGCAGGACCTTCAAGGGCTGGCCCTTGACGTCGTACTGCTTGTGAAGTTGCTGGATGTCGATGGTGCCTGCGTGGGGCATGGCGGCTCCTGAGTCTGGGTTCGAAGGAAGTCGGTCGGTGGCGGCAGGTCAGCGACGCGCGGGCGCGCGCCAGTGCAGCAGGCGCTGCTCGGCCAGCGTGGCCAGGCGGTTGAACACCACGCCGACCAGGCCGATGGCCAGCAGGCCGAAGAGGATCAGCTCGACGTTGAAGGCATTGCGCCCCTTGAAGACGATGTTGCCGATGCCGTGTCCGTCGTTGACGAGCAGGAACTCGGCGCCGATGGTCGCCAGCCAGGCATAGATCAGCCCCAGGCGCAGGCCACCCAGCATCTGTGGCGCGGCAGCCGGCCACACCAGGCGGCGCAGCGTCTGCCAGGGCGTGAACCCGTACACACGGGCCACCTCGGCATGGGCCTGGGTCACGCCCCGTACGCCCTCGATCGTGCCCAGCACCACGGGGTAGAAAGTCGAGAATCCGATGAACAGGATCTTGGCCACATCCCCGGTGCCGAGGATGGCCGAGAGCAAGGGCAGCCATGCGAACAGCGAGATCTGGCGGGCCGTGTGGAAGGTCGGGCCAATGAGCTTGTCGGCCAGGCGGGACACGCCGATCAGGGTGCCGACGGCCACCCCGGCCAGTGCGCCGATTGCAAAGCCGGAGAGATCTCGCCACAGGCTGAGCGCCACGCCGACATGGAAATCGGGCTTCTGCAATTCGGTGAACGCGGTGGTCACCACGCCTGCGGGCGGCACGATGAGCCGGGTGTTCACCCAGTGCAGCTGCGTGGCGGTGAACCACAGCGCGATGAAAGTAGCAGGCAGCACCCAGCCGCGCCAGTCAGGTCGTTTGGAAGGCAGAGACATGGTGAAGCGTTCCGGTCAGGTCGGGTTCAGAAGGCGTTGCGGCGCCAGCCTTGCAGCCGGGATTCGACCAGCCGCAAGGTGAGTTCGATGGCGAGGCCCAGCACGCCGATGGCCAGCATGGAGACGATCACCATGTCGATCTGGCTGAGCGAGCGGCTGTAGGACATGAAGAACCCCAGCCCCTCGCTGGAGGACAACAGCTCGACGAAGATCGTGGTGAGCCATGCCTGCATCACGCCCTGACGCAAGCCCGTGAACAAGGCTGGCGTGGTGGCCGGCAGCACGATGCGACCCAGGGTCTGCCATGCGCTGAAGCGGTAGACGCGCCCGACCTCGAGCAGCGCCGCCGGAATGTTGGCGATGCCATTGAGCGTGCTGAGCGCGACCGGCACGACCACCGCGATCGAGATGGCCGTCAGCTTCAGGCCTTCTTCGATGCCGATGAAGATGATGAGCAGCGGGATCCAGCCGAGCACCGGCAGCTGCGCGAGTGCATTGAAGCTGGGCCACACATAGGCCCTGATCCGCTCGGACAGGCCCATGGCAAAGCCCAGCACCAGCCCGGCCCCGCCACCGATCAACAGGCTCAGCGCGGCACGTCGGGCGCTGTGGCCGACGTGGCCCAGCAGCTCGCCGCTGTCCCACACGATGCCGAGCGATTCCCACACGAACGCCGGCGACGGCAGGATCTGCTCGGCGATCCAGTGGCGGTCGGCGGCCGTCCACCACAGGGCGAACAGCGCGGCCGGCAGGATGAGGCCGAGCGCCACGGTACCGAGGGTGCTGGCCAGCCAGGCCAACCCCCCCGCGACACGCGACGGTGACCGGCGCGTCGATGCCGGTGTGGCGGGCAGTGCTCCCTCCGGCGGAAAGATTGCAAGGTCGTCGGTGGACACGGCCATGGTGGGTTCCTTCTCGGGTCGCGGGGGTCAGGTGCGGATGAACTTGCCGTTGGCGTCCTGGGTGGGCCAGTACGTCTCGAGCTTCTGTTCGCGCAGCGCGTGGTTCAGGTACTTGGGCTCGATCCAGCCGTCCAGGCTCACGTCGCGGCGCGACAGGCGGTGGCCCTTGATCTCGTTCACCGAGCGCTGGATGGAGGCGGTGTAGTACTCGTCCAGCAGGGGGGTGATCCGGTTGCGCAGGTCCTTTGTGCGGTCCCACACCCGCTTGTTGTCGATGTAGGTGTTGTCGCCTGCGCGGGTCCACAGCTGGTACTGCGTTTCCCGGTTGGCTTCCTGCGAACTCCAGTGCGCGGTCTTGACCAGTCGGTTGACGATGCGCTGCACCAGGTCGGGATGGCGCTGCTCGAAGGCCTCGCCCACCCACACCGAGCCCGGCACGTTCTGGAAGGGGTCGTCGAAGATCTGGTCCAGCGTGCGGGCGATGCCGCGGGCCTCCAGGCCAAAGGGCGTGTCGAGTGCGCCGGCGATGTTGCCGGTGGCCAGCGAGGCGCGACGGTCGTCGGTGATCTGGCTGATGATGCGGAACTGCTTCTCCGGTTCCTTGTAGCCGTGGTGGGCCAGGAAGCGGTAGAGCCGCAGTTGCCCGGCGGTGCCCTTCTGGCACGACAGGATCTTGCCCTCCAGGTCCTTGATGCTCTTCGCGCTGGAGGACGCAGGCACCACGAAGTAGGTGTCGCCGCCGCGACCGGACGACAGCAGGATCTTGTGCTTGAGCCCGGTGGAGCGGCCCACGATCAACGGCAGGTCGCCGTGGCCGAAGCAGAAGTCGAGCAGGCCGTTGGCATAGGCCTCGTTGAGTGCCGGCCCGGCGCCGACGTAGTACTTCCATTCGATCTTGATGCCGTCGGCTGCGAACTCCTGCTCCAGTTCGCCGCGGAACACGACGTTGGCCGTGAAGCCGGAAGAGGGCAGGGGCCGGCCTGCCGTGCCGGCGCCGGGGAAGCCGATGCGGATGGTGGCGGGCTTGCCGCCGGATTGCGCCCGGGCGGTGCCGGTGGTCAGGCCGATGAGGGCCGGTGCGGCCAGGCCCGAGGCCAGTGCGGCGCTGAAGGTGCGACGTTTCATGAGGGGAACACTCCTGTGGATGTCAGTGGGGATCAGAAGCCGGCGACGAACTGCGCCTGCAGGCCGGTGGCGCGCTTGGGCTGGGCGCTGGTGCCCGCTTCGTTGCGATCCTTGAAGTAGTTGATCTGGAAGCGGGTCGTCTCGGCGAAGAAGACGTTCAGGCCCAGCGTGGTGCGGGTCTGCTTGTCATTGACCACGCGGGCGTTGTCGTTCGGATCGAAGGTGTCGTAGCGCACGAAGGCCTGATAGGACTGCGGCCAGTAGTCATCGAACTTGCCTTGCTGCTTCGAGCTGTTGAGGAACTGCTCGCCCCACGTGTAGCCCAGGTTGATGTACTGGCCCACACCCCGCTTGTTGCCATCCGGATCGACGGCGGTGGGCGTGATCTGCCCCTTGCCGCGGGCCCATTCGTACGAGATCGAGAAGGGCAGGTGCGTCCAGTTCACGTCGATGCCGGTGATGTCGTTCTCGCCGGTGAAGCCGGTGGTGGCCGTGCTGGTGCGTGCCACGGTGGGTGAACGCTTGTAGTAGCTCGCGCCGATCTGCAGCTGACGGAACCAGCTCGTGTAGTCGACCGGCAAGGTGAAGACCAGGCGCGCCAACCAGTCGCGCGAGGCGTTGTTGTCGTTCTTGTTGGGGCCGTTGCCGTTGAAGTAGCCCAGCGCGTAGCCCAGCAGGGGGGCGCGGTAGTTGTTGGTGAAGTCGACGTAGGGGTCGAAGTCACCCTGCACGAGCAGACCGATCTGGCGCGTGCCCAGGTCCAGTCCATTGACGAACAGTGCGCTGTTGATCACGGCGCGCACTTCGGGGTCGAGCGCGGGCGCGTCGAGGCCGAAGGGCACCGGCTGCTGACCCAGCGTGATGGTGCCGAGGCGGTCCTCGAGGTTGCCGGTCGCGGGCTCGTAGCTGTAGCGGATGTAGGCGTCCGTCAGGTTGACCTGCGAATTGCTCGTCGCGTTGGTGCCGGTGGTGCCGATGTTGAGGGCCAACCGGTAGGTGAGGTTGCGGCCCTCGGCGTAGTCGCGGTAGAGGTTGCCGGTCAGGTTCAGCGTGGCGGTTGGCGCCCGGAACCCGTTGTCACGCGGCTCGGCGGGGTTCGCCGTGCTGGCGGCGGTGGTCTGCGAGTCACCCGCGGCATAAGCCGGGTTGCGGGTTTCATAGCCCAGCGTGACGGTGCCGCCCAGGCGGGTGTTGCGCGTGACGCTGGGGATGTTGCGTTCCTGCAGGCGGGACTGGTCGTACTTGTAGTTCTCGAGGTCGGTGCGGAGGCCCTGGATGTCGGCCTTGGATGCCGCGGTCCGGGCGTCGATGCTTTCCTGTGATTCGCCTTCGACCGGGCTCGCCGTGGCGGGGGCGGCTGCCTGCGACCGGACCAGCCCGCGCAGCTCTTCCACCTGGCGCCGCAGTTCTTCGACCGTGTTCTTCAGGGACTGGACCTCGCTGGCGTTGGACTGCGCGTGGACGGCGGCGCCGGACAGCGCGAGCAAGGCTGCGAGGGCCACCTGAGATTTTTTCTGAAAGGACACTAAATGGCTCCTGCTTCAAGGAATTCTGAATATCTGGAGCCGAGCTTTACGCAGGGTTTGTGCCAGCCTTTTTTTGATGTCGAGGCAGTATCTGAGGCGCCTTGTGTTGATTTCTGTGAAGCACGTTGTTGGTTTTCGTGCAGCGGGGTGTTGAGGAATCACCGCATGGAATCGGGTGGGCGAGGTGGCCCTCCTTTCGTTGCGGTTCGGATAAGCATAGAAAAATCACAAATATCCTTTCATATCAATGATTTGGGTGATTTTTGCTTGTCGATCGGGTTGACGCTGCGGGTGGCACGCAAGTTGCGCTATGCCGCCATCCCTCGCTGTCCCCTGGCACCTTTCCCGGAACGTCGGCAACGAGGCCCTTTCAGGTATTTCGTTGTGGTTTCATATATCCAAGGAAAGCAAGCAAATGAATTTTCCGCGTATCGCAAATGGAGGCTCTGGAAATGAATAACAGATGGCTTGTCTCCGCCGCAGTCGGGCTCGCGGCTGTTTCCTTGCAGGCGGCCGAGCCCACGCCCTCGGCGGGCACGAATCCGGTGTCGGCCAGCGCCGCGAAACCGGCCGCGGCCACCGGTCGCTGGAGCCCGTATCAGCCTCTCAAGACGCCTTCCGTGCCGACCGTGCAGAACGCGCGGTGGGTGCGTTCACCCATCGATGCCTTTGTGCTCGCCCAGCAGGAAACCGCCGGGCTCAAGCCATCGCCCGAAGCCGATCGGGCCACCTTCATCCGCCGTGCCACGCTCGATGCATGGGGCTTGCTGCCCACGCCGGAGGAGGTCAAGGCCTTCGTCAACGACAAGTCGCCTCAGGCTTACGAGAAGCTGGTGGACCGTCTGCTGGCATCCCATCACTTCGGGGAACGCCAGGCTCGTCGTTGGCTGGACCTGGCCCGCTACGCGGACAGCACCGGCTTTCAGAACGACAACACGCGGCCCAACAACTGGCGCTATCGCGACTACGTCATCAACGCCTTCAACAGCGACAAGCCCTACAACCGCTTCATCCAGGAGCAGCTGGCCGGTGACGAGCTGTGGCCGGAGGACCAGCAGGCCCGCATTGCAACAGGCTTTCTGGCGGGCTACCCCGACAACTACAACTCGCGTGACCTCATTCAGCGGAAGTACCAGATCGAGACCGACATGACGGATCTGGTCGGCGAGGTCTTCCTGGCGCAGACCATCGGTTGCGCCCGGTGCCACAACCACAAGTCGGACCGCGTCAGCCAGAAGGAGTACTTCCAGCTGCAGGCCTTCTTCGCCAACACGGCCTTCAACGAGAAGGCACCGCTGGCCAAGGGCACGGAAACCGAGTTCGACCGGGCCTATCAGAAGCAGCTGGCCGTCTACAACGAGGCCACGAAGGACATCCGGGCGCGTCAGAAGGCCATCCTCGATCAGGTGCGCGAGGCTGGTCGCAAGTACTACAACGAGCGCTACCTCGATGACAGCCGTGCCGCCATCTTCAAGCCCGAAGCCGAGTGGACGCCACTCGACAAGTGGGTGAACTGGCGCAAGCAGGCCGTGGCGTCCGACAACGAGATCGTCAGCTACCTGCGTGACACCGCAGAAGAGAAGACGCGTGCGGACTACAAGGAGGACCACGTTGCCCTGTGGAAGGAGTACAAGGGCCTGCAGGAGCAGCTCAAGCAGTTCGACAAGCTCAAGCCGTCCAAGGGCAGTGGCACCCTGACGACCGCGCTGGAGCTGACCAGCAAGGAGGTGCCGCCCACCCACGTGCGCTTCACAGGCATCCACGAGAAGCCACTGGAGGCCGTGAACCCTGGCATCCCGGCGCTGTGGGGCGGCAAGGGTGAAGTGCCCATAACGCCGCTGGCCCATTCTTCCGGTCGCCGCGCGGTGCTGGCTCAATGGTTGAGCGCCGACAACAACCCGCTCACGGCACGCGTCTACGTGAACCGGGTCTGGGCCCAGTACTTCGACAAGGGCATCGTGCCCACGGTGGCCGACTTCGGTCGTGCGGGCCAGAAGCCGACCCACCCTGAGCTGCTGGACCACCTGGCCTCGAAGTTCGTCGGCGACGGCTGGAGCATCAAGAAGCTGCACCGCGAGATCCTGTTGTCGTCCACCTATCGCCAGTCGTCTGACGAGCGCAAGGACGTCGCGAAGCTCGACCCCGAGAACAAGCTCTTGGCTGTCTATCCGCGCAAGCGCCTGGAAGCCGAAGAGATCCGCGACTCGTTGCTGTACGCGTCGGGCCTGCTGGTCGACAAGGTGGGAGGACCGTCCGTGTTCCCGCCGGTGCTCAAGCGTGGCAACGACGTCGGCAAGTCGCAGGATTTCGCGGGCAACCGTGCATGGACCGTGTCCGATGACCAGGAGGACTGGCACCGCCGCAGCCTCTATGTGTTCACGCGTCGCAGCTTCCCGTACCCGATCACGCAGAACTTCGATCCGGCCAACCCCAACAACCCGCATCACAAGCGGGATGTGACGACCACGCCGCTGCAGGCCCTGACCCTGTTCAACAGCGAGATTGTCTTTGACTGGAGCCAGGCGTTGGCGGGCCGCGTGATCAACGAGGCCGGGGCGAACGAGGATGCACAGCTCAATCGGGTCTACCAGATCCTGTTTGCCCGGGAGCCCAACAAGACCGAGCGCGCTGCGCTCAAGCAGTTCCTCGCCGATCAGCAGATTGCCATCCGTCAGAAGGTCGCCGAGGGCAAGTTCGAGGTGGCAGTGCCGTGGGGCCTGAAGAACACCAAGGGCTACGACCCCATCAAGTCAGCGGCCTTCGTGGACCTTGTGCACACCGTCGCGAACGCCAACGACTTTGCCTATCGCTTCTGACCGGACCCATCCGGCTGACGAACCCTCATCCAGACAAGGAATCAGAGCATGAACAACGAACAACGTCGCGCCTTCCTGCGCCAGGCCGGCCTGGGCCTCGGTGGTGCAGCCCTCGGCGGCTTTCTTCCCGGGATCGGCTACATCGGTGCAGCCACCGCGGCCGAGCTGGCCGACCCGCTGGCACTGAAGTCGCCGCACTTTCCGGGCAAGATCAAGTCGGTGATCTGGCTGCATCAGAACGGCGCGCCCTCGACGCTCGATCTGTACGACTACAAGCCGGAGTTGCAGCGCCTGGCTGGCGAGCCGGTGCCGGCTTCCTTCCTCAAGGGCATCAAGACCAGCACGCAAGGCGGGGTGGGCAAGCTCTTCGTGTCGAAGGAGCGCACCTGGAAGCAGTATGGGGAGAGCGGCGCCTGGTTCTCGAACCTGCTGCCCAACCTGGCTCAGCACGCCGACAAGCTCACCTTCATCAAGTCGAGCACGACCGTGGGCGCCACGCACGATATCTCGATCCTGAAGCTCAACACGGGTGACCTCAACCCGGGGCGGCCGTCGCTGGGTGCCTGGATCACGTATGCACTGGGCTCGGCCAACCCGGATCTGCCGCCGTACGTGGTGCTCTACAACGGCGACCGCGAGCCGTCGGCCGGCTCGGTGAACTGGGCCTCTGGCTTCCTGCCGGCGGTGTACCAGGGCACGGCCTTCCGACCGGGCGAGAACCCCATCCTCTACCTGAACCGACCCGACCTGCGCAGCCCCGCGCAGCAGCGCGCTTCGCTGGACCTGCTCAAGCGTCTGAACAACATCGGCGCCGATCGGTACCCGAGCGACACCGAGCTGCGGGCCCGCCTGCAGTCATACGAGCTGGCCGACCGCATGCAGACGGCCGCCCCGAAGGCCGTGGACATCAGCAAGGAAACGGCCGCCACCAAGGAGCTGTATGGCTTGAATGACAAGACCAGCCAGAGTTATGGCGAGGTGCTGTTGCGGGCCCGCCGCCTGGTGGAGAACGGCGTGCGCTTCGTGCAGGTGGTCTCCGGCTTCCCTGAAGGCGCGGACATCGACCGCCAGAGCTGGGACGCACACAGCGAGCTGGATCAGAACCACGCCGTGATGGCGCGCATGGTCGACAAGCCGATTGCCGGCCTGCTGCACGACCTGAAGGAGCGCGGTCTGCTGGACACCACGCTGGTGGTGTGGACCTCGGAGTTCGGCCGGACCTCTTGGGGCGAAAGCGGGAGCGGCCGCGATCACAACCCCTGGGGCTATACACAGTGGCTGGCCGGAGGGGGCCTCAAGGCGGGCTTCACCTACGGCGAGACCGATGACGTCGGGCTGCAGGTGGCCGACAAGGAGAAGTCGGTCGACACCTATGACCTGCATGCCACCGTGCTGCACCTGATGGGGCTCGACCACCTGAAGACGACCTTCATCCACAACGGCCGATCCGAGCGCCCCACGGTGGTGTACGGCAAGGTCATCAAGGACATCCTGGCCTGATGCGCAAGCTGTCTGCCCTGATCCCGCTGGGAGTGCTGTGCTTCGCAATCGGGCTGGCCCGCGCGGCCGATGCCGCGCTGGACATGGACCTGATGCAGAACGTGGAGGACGCCAACAAGAGCCTGGCATCGAACATCGCGCTGCGCGATGCCGGTGCCTCTGCGAAGGATGCCGAGGAACTGCACACCCTGTTCCAGACGGTGGAGAAGCACTACCTGGCCAAGCCGGAAGCACCGGACGGCCTGGCGCTCTCGCGCAAAAGCCTGCAGCTGACCGAGAAGATCCAGCAGCAGGTGGGCGCGCAGGACTTTGGGGGCGCCTCGGGCTCTGCCACAGAGCTGTCGCGCACCTGCCGCGCCTGCCACACGTTCTACAAGCAGTCCTGATGGGCCAGCGGAAGTCCTCAAAGAACGCCTGCATCGGCGTGTTGCTGTGTCTGCTGGCTGCCATCCCGCTGGGCTCGCTGGCAGCCGGTACACAGGGCCGCAAGGGTGGACCCAGCCAGGCTTCGCCCACCATGCCGCGACCCGGTGACGCAGCGCTAGGGCAAGGCAAGGCGGACGCCGAGCGCTGCATCGAATGCCATGGCGCAGACGGGCAGGGCCAGGGCCACAGCAACGGGCCCGAAGGCAAGTTCGCGCGGCTGGCCGGGCAGCAGGCCGCCTACATCGTCAAGCAGATTCAGGACTTCCGTTCGGGTGCGCGCAAGCACGACCAGATGGCCATCATGGCTCGCAGCATCACCGACGAGGACGCGGCCGACATTGCTGCGTACTTCGCGTCGCTGCCGTCCATGCGGGGGGACGCCCGCGACGTCAGCGAGCTCGGACGCCGGCTGTACGAACAGGGCGATTCAGTTCGGGGCGTACCTGCCTGCGCAGCGTGCCACGGCCCAAGAGGCGAGGGGCAGCGAGCTCAGCCGCTGTCGCCCGTCCTTGGCGGGCAGGAGTGGCGCTATCTCGATCAGCAGTTACGCAACTGGCGTAGCGGCGATCGCCGTAACAGTCCGGGCGGCGTGATGAGCGATGCAATCCGCCCCCTGACCGACACCGAGATCGAGGCCCTGGCCTCTCACCTGTCGGGGCTGTCAGCCCATTCCGATCAACGAGGAAACACCACACCATGAACAAATCTGTCGCCGGCGCCGTGCTGGCCCTTTCTGCCGCCTGGCTCGCGTGGCCCGCCCACGCCGCGCTCAAGGAGGGGGACATCGCCCCTGACTTCCGCCTTCAGGCGTCACAAGCGGGAAAGCCCTTTCACTACGCGCTCAAGGACGCGTTGCGCAAAGGACCGGTCGTCGTCTATTTCTATCCTTCGGCCTTCACCAATGGCTGCAACGTGCAGGCTCACCTGTTTGCCCAGAACGTCGAGAAGTTCGCCGCGGCGGGTGCGTCGATCGTCGGCGTGTCGCTCGACAGCATCGCGCGCCTGAACGATTTCTCGGCCGATCCCCAGTTCTGTGCTGGAAAGATCCCGGTGGCGTCGGATGCGGACGGCAAGGTCGCCCGTGCGTTCGATCTGCCGGTCACCGAAGTGCCCGCCGGGCGCAAGGACACCCGCGGCATCGAGATCGACCATGCGCGCACCGAACGCACGACCTTCGTCGTCACGCCGGATGGCCGCGTGGCCG
The DNA here is from genome assembly GCF_003100395.1 of Aquabacterium olei. NCBI lineage: Bacteria > Pseudomonadati > Pseudomonadota > Betaproteobacteria > Burkholderiales > Sphaerotilaceae > Aquabacterium > Aquabacterium olei. The sequence continues at coordinate 3,278,136 of NZ_CP029210.1, read as the reverse complement.
CCACGGTCGGTGGCGTGTCGCCAGACCAGAACGTGCGCAAGGCACTGGAAATCGTCCAGCAACTGGCTGCCACCAAAGGGCGCAAGTCCTGAGCATCCCTTTCATCCCATCTCCAACCCATCACAAGGAAGACCATGAAGAACCGCAAGCGCTTTGCCGCCGTTCTGGGCGCCACGGCGTCCACCGTGCTGGCCGCCCTGCTGGCCGCCCAGGCCGCCCACGCGCAGCAGGCCCCCAAACCCGAGCAGCTGATCAAGTGGCGTCAGTCGGCCTACCAGGTGATTGCCTGGAACACTGGCCGCGTGAAGGCCAACGTGGACGGCACGTACAACAAGGACGACGTGATCAAGGCGGCCAACGCGATTGCCGCCCTGGCCAACTCCGGACTGGGCGCGCTCTATGCGCCGGGCACGGAAACCGGCAAGGGGTGGCGGGAGACGGCCGTCAAACCCGAGCTGTTCACCGACAAGAAGGCCGGCGAGGTGGCCGCATCGTTCAACAAGGAAGCCAATGAGCTGTCCCGTGTGGCGGCCGCAGGCGATGTGGGGCAAGTGAAGGCCCAGCTGGCGAAGCTGCAAGGCACCTGCAAGGCCTGCCACGACGACTACCGCAAGAAGGACTGAACACCATGAAGCACACCATTCAGTCCATCGCCGCAGCGTCGTTCGTGGGCCTGCTCATGCTGACGAGCGCCGCCGTGCAATCCCAGACTGCCGCAGCGCCGGCCGCTGCCCCGCAGCCGGCCAACCGGGAGGTCGGGCCCTTCAGCTTCTTTGTCACCAGCGTCGGCTCCGGCAAGGGTGCGGATCTGGGCGGCCTGGCTGGCGCGGATGCGCACTGCCAGAAGCTTGCGGCCGCGGTCGGTGCCGGTAACCGCACCTGGCGGGCCTACCTGAGCACGCAGTCGTGGGACGGCAAGCCGGCCGTCCATGCGCGTGACCGCATCGGCACCGGTCCGTGGTTCAACGTGAAGGGCGCACTGATCGCCCGCGACGTGGCACACCTGCACGGTGACAACCTGGAGGACGCGCGCATCGGCAACGCCATCAACTGGTCGACGGCACTGACCGAGCAGGGCCAGCCGGTGAAGCGGGCTGGCGACACGCCGAACGAGCACGACATCCTGACCGGTTCTCATCCGGACGGGCGGGCCTTCGTCAACGACACCTCGGACCGCACCTGCAAGAACTACACGAGCAGTGCGGAGGACGGGGCCGTCCAGGTCGGGCACTTCGATCGCACCGGGGGCGTGCACACGGCGCTGTCGTGGAACTCGGCCCATGCGAGCCGCGGTTGCAGTCAGGCGAAGCTGGTGAGCACCGGCGGGGCCGGCTACTTCTACTGCTTTGCCGCTAGGTAAGCACAGCGGGCGGGTGTCTGCGGACACCCGCCGCCTCGGCTCACGCATTCTCTTTCTGCCTTCCCGCCGCCCGCCCCATGTGGATCGTCCGACTCGCGCTGCGCCGCCCCTATACCTTCCTCGTCGGTGCGCTGCTCATTGTGCTGGCCGCGCCGCTGCTGCTGCGCAAGGCGCCCGTCGATGTCTTTCCCAAGATCGACGTGCCCGTCGTGGCCATTCTGATGAGCTACAACGGGCTCAACGCGAAGGAGATGACCGACCGCATCATCACGCCGATCGAGCGCAACCTGGCCAACTCGGTCGGCGACATGGCGCACACCGAGTCCCAGACCATGGCCGGTCTCGGTGTCATCAAGGTGTTCTTCCAGCCGCAGGTCGACCAGGCCACGGCCATTGCGCAGGTGGTGTCCAGCACGCAGGCTGCCTTGCGCTCGCTGCCGGCAGGGGCCACGCCGCCGACGATCATCAAGTACAGCGCGACCGACCTGCCGATCCTGCAGCTCGGCATCAGCAGCCCCGTTCGCAGCGAACAGGAGCTCAACGAGCAGGCCTTCAACGTCCTGCGAACCAGGCTCATCACCGTGCCCGGCGTGGCCGTGACGGCGCCGTACGGCGGGCGCTTCCGCCAGGTGTCGATCGACCTCAATGGGCCGGCTCTGGTGGCGCGCGGGCTCACGGCGGTGGACGTGGTCAACGCACTGAGCGTGCAGAACCTGACCCTGCCTTCCGGCTCGGCGCGGATCGGCAGCCAGGAGGTGGCCGTCCAGCTCAATGGCTCGCCATCGAGCATGCAGGCGCTGGGCGACATCCCGATCACCACCGTCAATGGCAACACCGTGTTCGTGCGCGACGTGGCCCAGGTCAAGGATGGTTTCCAGCCGCAGACCAACGTGGTGCGCCGCGATGGCGAACGCGGCCTGCTGATGACGGTGCTGAAGAACGGTTCGGCCTCGACGCTGGACATCATTCGCCAGATTCGGGAGGAGTTGCCACGTTATCTGCAGAGCCTGCCCGAGGACATCACGGTGACACCGCTCGCTGACCAGTCGGTGTTCGTGGACGCGGCCATCCAGTCGGTGCTGCACGAAGCGCTCATCGCCGGCTGCCTCACGGCCGCCCTGCTGCTGCTCTTTCTGGGCAACTGGCGCAGCACCGCCATCATTGCGGTGTCCATCCCGCTGTCCATCCTCGTGTCGCTGATCGTGCTGCACCTGATCGGCGAGACCATCAACATCATGACGCTCGGCGGGCTCGCGCTGGCGGTCGGCATCCTGGTGGACGACGCCACCGTGGAGATCGAGAACGTCGAGCGGCACCTGCACATGGGCAAGGCCCCGCAGGCGGCCATCCTCGACGGCGCGGCCGAGATTGCCGGGCCGGCCCTGGTGGCGACACTGTGCATCTGCATCGTCTTCGTGCCGATGCTGTTCCTGCCCGGCGTGGCAGGGCAACTGTTCAAACCGTTGGCGCTGGCGGTGGTGTTCGCCATGTTGGCTTCCTATGTGCTGTCGCGCACGCTGGTGCCCACCCTGGTGATGTACCTGATGCGCCACCGGGAGCGTGCCCTGCCGCCTGGCCGTCTTGGCACGGTCTTGCTGTCGGTCCACCATGGCTTTGAAGCCGCGTTCGAGCGGGCGCGGCGCGCCTATGCGGCTCAACTGGCGGGACTGCTGCACCACCGCCTTCGGTACGGTGCGGCCTTCCTCACCCTGGCCCTGGCCTCGTGCGGCCTGTTTGCCGTGCTCGGCCGCGACTTCTTTCCGGTCGTCGATGCGTCTCAGATCCGGTTGCACGTGCGGGCGCCGCTCGGCACACGCATCGAAGAAATGCCGGCCTTCATCGACCAGGTCGAGGCCCACATCCGGCAGGTGATCCCCCGCGAGGAACTGCTGGGTCTGGTCGACATCGTGGGCGGGCCCTATTCGCCGTTCAACACGCTCTACAGCAACAACGGCACGTTCGACAGCAGCGACGCCGAGATCCTCGTGAGCCTGCAGCCGGGGCTGCGCAAGACCGCCGGCTACATCCGCGAGCTGAGGCGCACGCTGCCCCAGCGGTTTCCCGGCAACGAGTTCTACTTCCAGCCGGCCGACATGGTCAGCCAGACGCTCAACTTCGGGCTGAGTGCGCCCATCGACATCCAGATCCAGGGCAACAAGACCGAAGAGAACCTTGCTGTGGCGACGACGTTGATCAACCGGATCCGCAAGGTGCCGGGCGCTGTCGATGTCACCTTGCATCAGCGCTTCAACCGGCGCGCGCTGGCGCTCGAGATGGACCGCGCTGCGCTGGCCCAGACGGGCCTGGTGGCGAGAGATGTGGCGCAGAACGTCATGGTGTCCATGAGTTCGAGCTTTCAAACCGCGCCCACTTACTGGCTCAACCCAGTCAATGGCACCGTGTACAACGTGGCTGTGCAGGTGCCGCAACAGCAGGTGGACAGTCTGGGGGCCATGCTCAGTCTGCCGATCAACGGGTCGGGTGGAGGGGACGCGCGCGAGCCGCAATTGTTGGGCAGCGTGGTGCAGGTGAGGCCGACCAGCCTGCAAGGCAACGTCTCGCACTACAACATTGCCAACGTGCTCGACATCCATGTCAGCGTCGATGGCCGTGATCTGGGCAGCACCTATGCCGAGATTGCCGCGTTGATCGATGGCGTGCGCGGCCAGTTGCCGCGCGGCTCGGAGATCACGGTGCGGGGTCAGGTCGAGACCCTGAAGACCGCCTACAACGCGCTGGCTGCGGGTCTGCTGGTGGCCGTGCTGCTGGTTTACCTGCTGCTGGTGGTGCACTTCCAGTCCTGGCTGGATCCCGCTGTCATCCTCAGTGGCCTGCCGGCTGCCCTGGCGGGCATCGCCTGGATGCTTTACCTGACGGGAACGCCTCTGTCGGTGCCCGCGCTGACCGGGGCGATCATGACCGTGGGCGTCGCCACGGCGAACAGCATCCTGGTGGTGTCCTTTGCACGTGAGCGCCTGGCCGAAGGTGCGGATGCCATCACCGCGGCCCGCGAGGCCGGTGCCACGCGCCTGCGTCCGGTGCTGATGACCGCGCTTGCCATGGTGATCGGCATGGTGCCGATGGCCCTGGGCCAGGGGGAGGGCGGCGAGCAGAACGCCCCGCTCGGGCGGGCCGTGATCGGCGGGCTTGCGGCGGCCACCCTGTCCACCCTCGCCTTTGTTCCGCTGGTGTTCGCCGGCGTCCATGCACGGCGACGGGCCCGTGCGCACCGCCGCAATGGCCTGGCTGTTGCCCAACCCTTCCCGCTGTCATGAACGCACAACTGAATCCAGAAGGCTTTCCGGTCGAGGAGCCCGAGCCTGTCCCAGCCGACGAAACACGCCAGGTGCCCCGAGCCCGCGTGGCGCCGTGGGGCTGGGGGATGCTGGCTGTGTTGCTCCTGGCCGGTGGCGCACGCACCTGGGTGAATGCCGAGCAGGCGAGGGCGGTTCGCGCGGGCACCGAGGCCGCAGCCGTGCGCTCCGTGCTGTTCATCCGGCCCGAGGTGGCGCGCGGCGAACGCACGCTGACCCTGCCCGCGACGCTGAGAGGGCGGCAGGAGGCCGCGATCCACGCGCGCACCAACGGGTATGTGAAGGCGTGGAAGAAGGACATCGGCGACCGCGTGAAGCAGGGCGAGGTGCTGGCCCTGATCGACACGCCGGAGGTCGATCAGGACCTGGCCCAGACCCGGGCCACCCTGCAGCAGATTCAGGCGCGCCTGGAGCTGACCCGGACGTCGCTGGCGCGATGGGAGAGCCTGCGGGGCAGCAACGCCGTCTCGCAGCAGGAACTCGACGAGCGCCGGTCCGCCTTTCAGGCTGCACAGGCCGATCTGGCTGCGGCCCGTGCCAGTGTCCAGCGGCTGGAAGCCCTGCAGCAATTCGGTCGCATCGTCGCGCCGTTCGATGCCGTGGTGGTGCGCCGCCATGTCGAGGTCGGAGCGTTGGTGGCGGCAGGCAGTGCGACCGCGAACCGCGAGCTCTACTACCTGGCACAGGATGACGTGCTGCGGCTGACCGTGGCGGTGCCTCAAAGTCACCTTGATGGCGTGAAGGTGGGGCAGTCCGTATCGCTCCGCCTGCTCGAGCGGCCTCCGCTGAAGCTGGCAGGCATGGTGCGCCGGGTGGCAGGGGGGATCGACGCGGCCACGCGCTCCGCCCAGGTGGAAGTGGAAGTCCCGAATGCGGGCGGCCAGCTCAAGCCGGGCGGGTACGTCGAGGTCGGCCTCGAGCTGGCCGGGGCTGGCCCGACGCTGTTTGTGCCGCCCACCGCGGTGCAATTCCGTCAGGACGGACCCCGGGTGGCGGTGCTGAACGAGGATCAGTCATTGAGCCTGAGACCCGTGAAGTTGGGGCGCGACCTGGGGCGCTCTGTCGAGGTCATCGAGGGTCTGTCGGCAGACGAGGCGGTGGTGCTGAACCCGCCCGATACCGTCCAGGCCGGCGAGCGTGTGCGCGCCAGCGAGGCACCCAAGGAAGCGCCCAAGGACGGGCCGAAGTCCGCTCGCAAGGGCTGAAGCCTTTCCCGTCATAAGCAAGCGCTTTTTCCTTCGTTGGTTGGCGGCGGTGGCGTCGATAGAGTGCTTTCCATGTTGTCGACCCCGGATTCCACTGCCCACGATGCAGCCTGGCTCAGCGCCACAAACCTGGGGGCCGGCCCCGCCGGCCGCCTGCTCTTTGCCGGTTTGAACCTGCATCTGGCTGCGGGAGAGGCGCTCTTCATCGCCGGGCCCAACGGCGCCGGCAAAACGACGCTGCTGCGCATCCTGGCCGGGCTGGCCGAGCCGGCGCAGGGCCAGGTGGCTCGACCCGCTCATGCCGTGAGCTACATCGGCCACGCGCCCGCGCTGAAGGACGATCTGAGTGCGGCAGAAAATCTGAAAGTGGCGGCCCACGTGGCGGGCCTGCGCGTGTCCGACGACGGTGTGCGCCGTGCGCTGACGCGCTTCGGGCTGGCCACCCGCACCCATCTGCCTGCGCGGGCCCTCTCGCAGGGCCAACGCCGGCGTGCGGTGCTGGCGCGGCTGGCACTCACCTCGGCCCCCGGCGTGCTGTTGCTCGACGAGCCCTTCAATGCGCTGGATGAGGCTTCAGGCGAGGTGCTGGCCGAGGTGCTGACCGAACGTCTGGATCAGGGGGCGGTGCTGGCTTACACCACGCACCAGCCGCGCAGGATCGTGGCCCGCCGCCATCACACGATCCGGCTCGGGGTGCCGACGATGCGGGAGGCAGCCTGATGGGGCGGGTCTTTCTGACCGTGCTCCACCGGGACCTGCAGCTCGCCTTTCGCCGCCGATCCGATGTGTGGACCACGTTGAGCTTCTTTCTCGTGGCGGCCAGCCTCTTCCCGCTGGCGGTCAGCCCCGAGCGCGACACGCTGCGCGGCATGGCCCCCGGCATCCTGTGGGTGGCCGCGCTCCTGTCGTCCACGCTGTCGCTGGGTCGCCTGTTTGCGCTGGACCATGCCGACGGCACGCTCGAGCAGTTGCTGCTCTCACCCGAGCCGCTGAGCCTCATCGTGCTGTCCAAGGTCGTGGCGCACTGGCTCGTCAGCGGCCTGCCGCTGGTGCTGTTGTCGCCGCTGCTGGCGCTGCAGTACGACCTGCCGACGCCGGCCATCGCGGTGCTGACGGGCAGCCTCGCGCTCGGCACCCCGGTGCTGAGCCTGGTGGGCGCCATCGGAGCGGCCCTCACGCTGGGCCTGCAGGGCGGCGGTGTGCTGGTCAACCTGCTGGTGTTGCCGCTGCTGGTGCCGGTGCTGATCTTCGGCGCTGGCTCCGTGGTGGCCCATGGCAGTGGCCAGGGCCTGGCTGCCCATTTCTATCTTCTGGCCGCCTTGCTGGCCTTCACGCTGGTTGTCGCCCCCTGGGCTGCGGCGCACAGCCTGAAGGTGTCGGTGGGATGAGGCGGACACCGTGATCGACAAGGATCTGCAATGAGCACGACCACCTGGTTGCGACATCGGCAACCCGACGGGGCCGCGGCCACCCGGGGCCTCTGGCGCTTTGCCTCGCCCCCGGCTGCCTTTCGCCTGGCCGGGCAACTTCGCCCTTGGGCCATCGCGCTGGCCGCTGTCACGGCGGTCATCGGCCTGTATGTGGGCCTGCTGGTCGCGCCCACCGACCACCAGCAGGGCGAGGCGTATCGCATCATCTTCGTGCACGTGCCGGCGGCCTGGCTGTCGATGGTGCTGTACGTGGCCATGGCCTTCTGGTCAGCGGTGGGCTGGGTCTTCAACACCCGGGTGTCGTCGCTGCTGGCGCGCGCCATCGCGCCCACCGGCGCGCTGTTCACCTTCCTGGCCCTGTGGACCGGCGCCTTGTGGGGCCAGCCCACCTGGGGCACCTGGTGGGTCTGGGATGCCCGCCTGACCTCCGAACTCATTCTCCTGTTCCTCTACCTCGGCGTGATGGCGCTGCAGTCGGCCATCGACGATCCACTTCGTGGCGACCGGGCAGGTGCCTTGCTGACCCTGGTCGGCGTGGTCAATGTCCCGGTCATCTATTTCTCCGTGCAGTGGTGGAACACCTTGCACCAGGGCGCGTCGGTGAGTTTCAGATCGGCGCCCACGATGGCCGCCCCCATGCTCGCGGGCATGCTGCTGTGCACCGTGGCGCTGTGGGCCTGGGCCGTTGCGGTGGTGTTGCAGCGTCTTCGCACGCTCATCCTGCAGCGCGAGGCCGACGCCGCCTGGGTTCGGGCGCTGCTCGCGCCTCACCAGACCGGAGTGGCGCGATGAACTGGACGAGCTGGAATGCCTTCATCGACATGGGTGGCTACGGGCGGTATGTGTGGGGATCGTTTGGCGCGGTGGCGCTGGCACTGGGCATCGAGGCGGTGCTGTTGCGCCACGCCGATCGCCGCCTGCGCAATGCCGTGCGGGCGAGCTGGCAGGACGAGGCCGCCGAAGGCCCGGCTCACGTGGAGTCTGCGCCATGAAGCCGCGACAGCAGCGTCTGGCCCTGGCGCTCGGCGGTGTCGCCGTGCTCGGGCTGGCGGTCTTCTTTGTGCTGCAGGCGTTTCAGCAGAACCTGGTGTTCTTCTTCACGCCCTCGCAGATCAGCCGGGGCGAGGCGCCCGTGGGCCGCAGCTTCCGCATTGGCGGCATGGTCGAGGCAGGCAGCCACCGCCGGGAAGCCAATGGCCTGGGCCACCGCTTTGTGGTGACCGACGCGGTGCAACGGGTGGAAGTGCAATACGCCGGGCTGCTGCCCGATCTCTTCAAGGAGGGCAAGGGCGTGGTCGCGCAGGGCCGCTTGCAGGCCGACGGCCGGTTTGCGGCCGACGAGGTGCTGGCCAAGCACGACGAGAACTACATGCCGCCCGAAGCGGCCAGGGCACTCGAGCAGGCCCGGGCTCCGCTGGGCGCGAAGGAAAGGTGAGCCGATGACGGCCGAGTGGGGACAGTGGGCGCTCATGCTGGCGCTGGGCGTGGCCTTGTTGCTGGGCAGCGTGCCCCTATGGGGGGCGCAGACCGGGCGCGCACACTGGATGGCGCTCGCCCGGCCTCTGGCCGCGGCGCAGTTCGTGCTGGTGGGCGCGGCGTTCGGGCTGCTGGTGGCCGCGTTCGTGCAGATGGACTGGTCGGTGGCCTATGTCAGCCAGCACGCCAACGGCCTGCTGCCCTGGCCCTTGCGGGTGGCCGCGACCTGGGGTGGCCACGAGGGCTCGTTGTTGTTGTGGCAACTCATGCTGTCCGGCTGGACGCTGGCGGTGGCCATCTTCAGCCGGCGTCTGTCTCCCGACACGCTGGCCCGCGTGCTCGCCGTGCTCGGCCTCGTCAGCATCGGCTTCCTCAGCTTCACGCTGTTCACATCCAACCCGTTCGACCGCGCGCTGCCAGCGCCGCTGGAGGGACAGGATCTGAACCCGCTGCTGCAGGACCCGGGCATGATCTTTCACCCGCCGCTGCTCTACATGGGCTACGTCGGGCTCTCGGTGGCGTTTGCGTTCGCCATCGCGGCACTGATCAGCGGCCGGCTGGACGCCGAATGGGCCCGCTGGTCGCGCCCATGGACGCTCGCTGCCTGGAGCTTTCTGACGCTGGGCATCCAGCTGGGCAGCTTCTGGGCCTATTACGAGCTGGGGTGGGGCGGCTGGTGGTTCTGGGATGCGGTCGAGAACGCCTCCTTCATGCCCTGGCTGGTGGCCACTGCCCTGCTGCACTCGCTCGCGGTGAGCGAGCAGCGCGGCAGCTTCAAGAGCTGGACGGTGCTGCTGGCCATCCTCGCGTTCTCGCTGTCGCTGCTGGGCACCTTTCTGGTCCGCTCGGGCGTGCTGACCTCGGTGCATGCCTTTGCGAGCGATCCCCGACGCGGCCTCTACATCCTCGCCTTCCTGGTCATCGTCATCGGCGGCTCCCTGGCGCTGTATGCGTGGCGTGCGCCTCGCATCGGGTTGGGTGGGCGATTCGATTTGCTCTCGCGCGAGACAGCGCTGCTGCTCAACAACGTCTTTCTGCTGGTCAGCGCTGCCACCATCCTCTTGGGCACCCTGTATCCACTGGCTCTGGATGCCATCACGGGCGTGCGCATCTCTGTCGGGCCGCCGTATTTCGAGGCCGTGTTCGTGCCCTTGATGCTGCCGCTGCTGGGGCTGCTGGCGCTGGGGCCGTTCGTGAACTGGAGGCGCGACACAGGGGGCGCACTGTGGATTCGCCTGCGCGGGGCCTGGCCGGTGTTGCTGACGGCCGCGGCAGTGACCCTGCTGGCCGCCGGTTTCTGGGCACGGCTGTCAGCCGGGGTGGCCGCCGGACTCTTGCTGGCCGTGTGGATTGGTGTGGGCACCGTGCACCTGGTGGCGCGCCGCGTGCAGGGCGTGGCAGCAGAGAGCTGGCCCCGTGCCGTGGCGCACATCCCGGCCGCCTGGTGGGGCATGGTGGTGGCACACCTGGGTGTCGGTGTGTTCGTGGCCGGCGTGACGCTGGCACGCGGGCTGGATCACGTTCAGGACGCCAGCCTGCAGGTGGGGCAGGCCGTGCAGGTCGGCGACTACCGCTTTGCCTTCCAGGACCTTCAACGCGCGCAAGGGCCGAACTATGTCGCTGCACGGGCCACCTTCGAGGTGTCACGGGGCGGGCAGCGGCTGACGACCCTGTACCCCGAAAAGCGCCTGTACGTGGTACAGCGCATGCCCATGACGGAGGCCGCCATCGACCGCGGCTGGACGCGCGACTTGTATGTGTCGCTGGCCGATACCGGCCCCGACGGCGCCTGGGGGGTGCGCGTGCAGGTCAAGCCCTTCATGAGCTGGGTCTGGTCCGGGGTGCTGATCATCGCTTTCGGGGGCGTCTTGTCGGCGTGCGATGCCCGGTACCGACGGCATCGAACTCGCTCATCCAGTGAGCCTGAAAGCCTGACACAGCCGGTGCCGGATGCCCGTGTCGGGGTGCCATCGCCCCTGGTGAGAAATCTGAAGGGAGGGCGCGCATGAGCCGCTTTGTTCTGCCGCTGGCCTTGTTCGCCGCGATCGTTGCCACCCTGGCGCTGGGTCTGCGTCATCAGGCCGAGGGCGCCGACCCGGCGGTGTTGCCCTCTGCGCTGGTCGGGCACGATGTGCCCGCCTTTACCGCCCCCGTGCTGACGTCGGTACGCACCGAAAACGCGTCGTTCCAGCCCGCGGACCTTAAGGGCCAGGTGTGGCTGCTCAATGTGTGGGCCTCCTGGTGCACCAGCTGCCTGCACGAACACCCCGTTCTGGTCGCCCGCGCTCAGGCCAGCGGGATCGCGCTGGTTGGCCTGAACTATCAGGACGACCCGGGCCGCGCCCGTGCCTGGCTGGTCGAGCATGGCAACCCCTATGTGGTCACGGTGTCCGACAACGAGGGGCGCGTGGGGATCGAGTTCGGCGTGGTCGCCGTGCCGGAAACCTTTGTCATCGACAAGCGTGGGCGGATTCGCCACAAGTTCACCGGGCCGTTGAGCGAGGCCGACTGGCAGCAGACCCTGTTGCCGCTGATCCGGGAGTTGCAACGTGCGTGACCGCCTTGTCTGTACCGGCCTGTTGGCCCTGATCCTGAACGGGATCCCCGGTGCCCGCGCGGCCGAGGTGCCGGATGGGGCCGCACCGCACGCGGCCGGCTCCGATACGGTGCTCGAAGACCGGGTGCACGCGCTGGCGGCGGAGTTGCGTTGCCTGGTCTGCCAGAACCAGAGCGTGGCGGACTCGCACGCGCCGCTGGCGGTGCAGTTGCGCGAGGTCGTGCGCAGCCAGGTGGCGGCCGGCGCGAGCGACCAGCAGGTGCGTGACTTCATGGTCCAGCGTTATGGTGCCTTTGTGCTGTACCGCCCGCCCTTGCAAGCGGCCACCCTGGCCCTGTGGGGCGGGCCGGTGGTGATGCTGTTGCTGGCGCTGGCTGGGCTGGCGCTGGCGGTGCGCGCCCGAAGGCTGCGCGATGAGGACCTCGCCGAGGCGACCGCCGCGGCGCCCACGCACCTCGAGCATGAGGCGGGCTCGTTGCACCCCCGTCGCGGGAGACCGGCATGAACCCGTCGGATGCCGTCTTCCTGTCCGGCGCACTGGCCCTGGCCTCGGTGCCGGTGATCGCCGTGTTGCGCCCGTGGTGGCATGTTGCGCGCGGCGCGGGCGTGGCCGTGTCGGGCGCCCTGCTGTCGGGCGCGGTTGTGGGGTATCTGGCGCTGGGGCAGCCGGGCATGTGGTCCGTGCGCGTGCCGCATGAGCGGGCCGCCGCCGCACCGTCCGATGCGGGACAGGTGGGCCCGGCCCAGATCGAAGCCATGGTGCAGCGCCTGGCGGCCCGCCTGAAGCAGCAGCCGGACGATGTGGAAGGTTGGCGCAAGCTGATTCGCTCGTACGAGACGCTGCAGCGCTTCGACGACGCCGTGGCGGCCTGGCAGCGGCTGTTCCAGCTGGTGCCGCCCGGTGCGGACCAGCTCACCGAGTACGCGGTGACGCTGGGCATGGCTCGCGGACAACGGCTCAGCGGTGAACCGGAGCAGGTGCTGGAGCGGGCGCTGAAACTCGATCCCGACCACGTACAGGCGCAGGCCCTGTTGGGCAGTGCCGCGCTCGAGCGGGGAGACCACGCCCGGGCGATCGCCCGTTGGGAAGCCTTGCTGGCCCGTGCGCCGGCCGACGCCGAAGTGCAGGACCGCATCCGCGCGCAGATCGACAGGGCGCGTGACCTCGCTGCACGCGATGTGGCGCCCCGGCCCGCACGATGACGTGAACCTGAATCCCTGTGCCAGTCAGGGCGCTTCTCAACCTGCCAGACTGTCACCGCCGATCCCCCTATCCCACCCAGGAGAGACCATGTCCCGACTGACCGCCCGAGACTTCGCCCCCGAAGTGCTGCGCCTGTTCGACCAGTATGTCCACGGCCAGCTCGACCGCCGCGGCTTCCTGCAGGGCGCGGGCAAGTACACCACCGCAGCGGTCTCGGCCGAGATGCTGCTGGCGCAACTGGCACCCAACTTCGCGCACGCGCAGCAGGTGGCCCCGGACGATGCGCGAATCGTCGCCTCGTTGGTCGAGATCCCGTCGCCGCAGGGCCATGGCACCGTGCGCGGTTACCTGGTGAAGCCCGCACGCGTGCAGGGAAAGCTGCCCACCGTGCTCGTCGTGCACGAGAACCGTGGTCTCAACCCGCACATCGCGGACGTGGCACGCCGGCTCGCGCTGGCAAATTTCATTGCCTTCGCACCGGATGCGTTGTCTTCGCTGGGCGGCTACCCCGGTGACGAAGACAAGGCGCGAGAGCTCTTCCAGAAGCTCGATCCGGCGCGCGCCCGAGCGGATTTTGTCGCGGCTGCGCGCTGGCTGAAGGCGCATCCGGATGGCAACGGCAAGACCGGGGCGGTCGGCTTCTGCTACGGCGGCGCCATCGCCAACCACCTGGCAGTGCAACTGCCCGAGCTGGATGCCGCCGTGCCGTTCTATGGGGGGCAGCCCGCTGCAGAAGAGGTGGCGCGCATCCAGGCGCCGCTGCTCATCCACTACGCCGAGCAGGACGAGCGCATCAATGCCGGCTGGCCTGCCTACGAGGCGGCGCTGAAGCGCTCCGGGGTGCGCCACGAGGCCCACATCTACCCCGGCACACAGCACGGCTTCCACAACGACACCACGCCGCGCTATGACGAGGCGGCCGCCCGGGTGGCCTGGCAGCGCACGCTGGCGTTCTTCGAGCGGCACCTGCGCTGAGCAAGGCGCCCGCCGTCGTGCGAGCCGCTGCGGCTTATGCGCAACCCGCATGACGCGCATCAGTTCCCCCACTTGGCTTTGTCGAGCTGACGGCTTAGTGTGTGCGTCTGCGTTCAGCAGACCCCAGACCAACAAGAGGAACACGATGTCGAACCCGAACTGGAAATTCGAAACCCTGTCAGTGCACGCCGGCTACTCGCCCGACCCGACCACCAAGGCCGTGGCCGTGCCCATCTACCAGACGGTCGCGTACGCCTTCGACAGCGCGCAGCACGGTGCCGACCTGTTCGACCTGAAGGTGCCGGGCAACATCTACACCCGCATCATGAACCCCACCACCGATGTGCTGGAGCAGCGCGTCGCGGCGCTGGAAGGCGGCATCGGCGCCCTGGCCCTGGCCTCGGGGCAGGCGGCCATCACGTACGCCATCCAGACCATCACCGAGGCCGGTGACAACATCGTGTCATCGACCGCCCTGTATGGCGGCACCTTCAACCTGCTGGCCCACACCCTGCCGCAGTACGGCATCACCACCCGCTTTGCCGACCACCGGGACCCGGCCAGCTTCGAAGCGTTGATCGATGAGCGCACCAAGGCCATCTTTGTCGAATCGCTGGGCAACCCGGCCGGCAACGTGACCGACCTGGAAAAGATCGCCGAGATCGCCCACCGCAACGGCGTGCCGCTGATCGTCGACAACACCGTGCCGTCGCCCTACCTGTGCCGCCCGATCGAGCACGGCGCCGACATCGTGGTGCACTCGCTCACCAAGTACCTCGGTGGCCATGGCACCAGCCTGGGCGGCGCCATCGTCGACTCCGGCAAGTTCCCGTGGGCCCAGCACAAGGCCCGCTTCAAGCGCCTCAACGAGCCGGACCCCAGCTACCACGGCGTGGTCTACACCGAAGCCCTGGGCCCGGCGGCCTACATCGGCCGCGCCCGCGTGGTGCCGCTGCGCAACACCGGTGCAGCGATCTCGCCCTTCAACGCCTTCCTGATCCTGCAGGGCATCGAGACGCTGAGCCTGCGCATGGACCGCATCAACGAGAACACCAAGAAGGTGGCCCAGTTCCTGAAGGACCATCCGCGCGTGGCATGGGTCAACTACGCAGGCTTGGAAGACCACCCCGAGCATGCGCTGGCCAAGAAGTACCTGAGCGGCAGCGCCTCCGGCCTGCTGACTTTCGGTGTGCCGGGTGGCCGTGAGGGGGGCGCCCGGTTCCTGGACGGCCTCAAGCTCTTCACCCGTCTGGTGAACATCGGGGACGTGCGCTCGCTGGCCACGCACCCGGCGTCGACCACCCACCGTCAGCTGTCGCCCGAAGAACTGGCCAGGGCCGGTGTGACGGAAGACACCGTGCGCCTGTGCGTGGGCATCGAGCACATTGCCGACCTGCTTGCCGACCTGGATCAGGCGCTCGCGCAGGCCTGATCGGCCCCGAAGCCTGGCTCAGCCCCGATTCGTCCGGCGCTGCAGCCAGGCCCCGGCCAGCATCGCGGCCACCACGATGCCGGCCTCGGCGTTGCCTGCCAGCAGGCCGGTCAGCGCCGGCCCCGGGCAGTAGCCCGACAGCCCCCAGCCCACGCCGAACAGGGCTGCGCCGATCAGCAGTCGGGCGTCCAGCGTCCGCTTCTGCGGCAGGTGAAACTGCACGTCACACAAGGGCGCGGGCCGCCGCGCCACGAGGCGGAAGCCCACCAGCGTCACGCCCACAGCCCCGCCCATCACGAAGGCCAGGCTGGGGTTCCACACGCCCGCCACATCGAGGAAGCCGAGCACCACGGTCGGATCGGTCATGCCCGACAGGATCAGGCCCGCTCCGAACACGAGGCCGGCCAGGAGGGCGATGCCGATGCCCGCGCGGGTGCGGCAACGGTCCATCATGCAGACGGCGTTGCGATCGGATGCAGTGTGTGCAGACATGAGGTGATCTCCCTTCAATAGCCGGCGCCAACCACGTGGCGCATCACGAACACCGTCACGGCCCCCGTGCCCATGAAGGTCAGCACGGCCGCCAGCGAGCGCAGCGACAGCCGCCCCAGGCCGCACACCCCGTGCCCGCTGGTGCAGCCGCTGCCCAGTGACGTGCCCCAGCCCACCAGCAGCCCGCTGATCACCAGCAGGGGAAGGTGCATCTCGCGCGCGGGTGCCAGTGGCGCTCCCGTGCCCTGCTGCCACAGCCATCCCGCGCCGACCAGCCCGGCCACAAACGCCAGACGCCATCCGGGGCCGGCCTGCCAGTTGGCGCGCTCCAGCAGGCCGAAAGTGATGCCACTGATGCCGGCGATGCGACCCAACCCCACCAGCAGCAACACCGAGGCGCCGCCGATCAGCAGGCCGCCGAGCAAAGGAAAAAGGGAGGAGGACATGAGGCGATCCTGGATTCGTTTAATACCCCCACCAGTATATGAGACGAGGAAAACCGGCACAACTGGCCGGGTGTTCACCGTCCTTGCTTGTTATGCGGTTTCTGCATATGAAGTTGCCAAAACTGTCCTTCTCTGCCGATCATGCGGTCCCTAACATTCGCCACTTGCATCCAGAAGGGACTCCGTCATGCGTTTTTCTCAGAAGCCTTTTCTCGCTCGTGTGCTCCTCGGCCTTGCCGTGGGCGTCACCGCCCTGAGCACGGCCCACGCCGACGTCACCCTGCTCAACGTGAGCTACGACGTCACCCGCGAGTTCTACAAGGACTACAACGCCGCCTTTGCCCGCCATTGGAAGCAGACCACCGGTGAAACGCTGACGCTCAACCAGTCGCATGGCGGCTCCAGCAAGCAGGCCGGCTCGGTCGTGGCCGGTCTGGCCGCCGATGTGATCACCATGAACCAGGCCAACGACATCGACATCCTGGCCGAGCGCGGTGGCCTGGTGCCGGCCGACTGGGCCAAGCGCCTGCCCAACAACAGCGCACCGACCACCTCGGTCACCGTGATCCTGGTGCGCAAGGGCAACCCCAAGCAGATCAAGGACTGGGCCGACCTGGTCAAGCCGGGCGTCTCGGTCGTCATCCCCAATCCCAAGACCTCGGGCAACGGCCGCTACACCTACCTGGCTGCCTGGGGCTCGGTGATCAAGTCGGGCGGCAACCCGAAGCAGGCGCGTGACCTGGTGCAGCGTCTGTTCGCCAACGTGCCGGTGTTCGACGGCGGTGGCCGTGCCGCCACCACCACCTTTGCGCAGCGCCAGATCGGCGATGCCCTGGTGACCTTCGAAAGCGAAGTGCCGCTGATCCGCAGCGAGTTCGGTGGCGACTACCAGGTGGTCTACCCCAAGCACACCATCCTGGCCGAGAACCCGGTCAGCGTGGTTGACAAGGTGGTCGACAAGAAGGGCACGCGCAAGCAGGCCGAGGCCTATCTGAAGTACCTGTGGTCGGATGAAGGCCAGGCGATTGCCGCCAAGCACAACATGCGTCCACGCTCGGACAAGGTGCTGGCGCAGTACAAGGCCGCCTTCCTGCAGATCCCGACCTTCACCGTCGACGAGGTGTTCGGCGGCTGGAAGAGGGCGCAGGCCGAGCACTTCAACGACGGTGCCACCTACGACCAGATCATCGCCGCCGGCCGCGCCGGTCGCTGATCCGGCCCCCCGCAGTACCTGGCTCATCCCATGATCTTTTCCAAGACCCTGCTGCGCAGGCGCAGTGTCTTGCCCGGCTTCGACCTGTCGCTGGGCCTGACGCTGTTCTACCTGTGCCTGATCGTGCTGATCCCGCTGTCGGCGGCGTTCCTGCGCACGATGGACCTGACCTGGCCCCAGTTCGTCGATGCGGTGGCCTCGCCCCGCGTGGTGGCGTCCTACAAGCTCACGTTCGGTGCGTCGCTGCTGGCGGCCATCGTCAATGGCGTGTTCGGGCTGCTCGTGGCCTGGGTGCTGGTGCGCTATGACTTCTTCGGACGCCGCATCGTCGATGCCCTGGTCGACCTGCCGTTTGCGCTGCCTACCGCCGTGGCTGGCATCACGCTGACGGGCCTGTACGCCGCCAACGGCTGGATCGGCAAGCACCTTGAACCACTGGGCGTGAAGGTGGCGTTCACGCCCATCGGTGTCTTCGTGGCCATGACCTTCATCGGCCTGCCCTTTGTGGTGCGCACGGTGCAGCCCATCCTGGAAGACCTGGCCAGCGAACTCGAAGAAGCCGCCGCCACGCTGGGCGCCAGCCGCTGGCAGACCTTCGCCCAGGTCATCTTCCCGACGCTCATGCCCGCGCTGCTGACCGGCTTTGCGCTGGCCTTTGCCCGCGCGCTGGGCGAGTACGGCTCCATCATCTTCATCGCCGGCAACATGCCCATGGTGTCCGAGATCACGCCGCTGCTCATCATCACCAAGCTCGAGCAGTACGACTACGCCGGGGCCACCGCGATCGCGGTCGTCATGCTGGTGATGTCCTTCCTGATGCTGCTCGCCATCAACGGGCTGCAGGCCTGGGCGCGTGCGCGTCAGGGCAAGTGAAAGGCCTCGCATCATGAGTTCGATTGCCCCCCCCCGCCTGGCCCAGGCCACCCGCGAGCCCGCCTGGGTGCGTTGGACGCTGATCAGCGTGGCACTGATCTTCCTGTCGCTGTTCCTGTTCCTGCCGCTGGTCTCGGTGTTCTTCGAGGCCTTCAAAAAGGGCTGGGACGTCTATGTGGCGTCCATCACCGAGGCCGACGCCGTCTCGGCGATGAAGCTCACGCTCATCGCCGCGGCCATCTCGGTGCCGCTGAACCTGGTGTTCGGTGTGTCGGCCGCCTGGGCCATCGCGAAGTTCGACTTCCGTGGCAAGAGCGTGCTGCTGACATTGATCGACCTGCCGTTCTCGGTCAGCCCGGTGATCGCCGGCCTGATCTACGTGCTGGTGTTCGGCCTGCAGGGCTGGTTCGGTGAATGGCTGCAGGACAACGACCTGAAGGTGATCTTCGCGGTGCCCGGCATCGTGCTGGCCACCATCTTCGTGACCTTTCCCTTCGTGGCGCGTGAACTGATCCCGCTGATGCAGGCCCAGGGTCAGGAGCAGGAAGAGGCCGCCCGCGTGCTGGGCGCCTCCGGCCTGCAGACCTTCTGGAAGGTCACGCTGCCCAACGTGAAGTGGGCCCTGCTGTACGGCGTCATCCTCTGCAACGCTCGCGCCATGGGCGAGTTCGGCGCGGTGTCGGTCGTGTCGGGCCACATCCGAGGGCAGACCAACACGCTGCCCCTGCACATCGAGATCCTCTACAACGAATACCAGTTCGCCGCCTCGTTCGCCGTGGCCTCGCTGCTTGCGGGCCTGGCGCTGGTCACACTGGTCCTCAAATACCTGGTCGAACGTCGGGTGCGCCAGCAGGCCGCCCAGGCGCAGGACACCGGAGCCGCAGCATGAGCATTGAAGTCAGAAACCTCGTCAAACGCTTTGGCAACGTCACCGTGTGTGACAACCTGAGCCTGGACATTCCCTCCGGCGAACTGGTTGCGCTGCTGGGCCCGTCGGGCTCGGGCAAGACCTCGCTGCTGCGCATCATCGCCGGGCTGGAAACGCCCGACAGCGGCTCGGTGCTGTTCAACGGCGAAGATGCCACCCACGTCGCCGTGCGCGAACGCCAGGTCGGTTTCGTGTTCCAGCACTACGCGCTGTTCGGCCACATGACCATCTTCGAGAACGTGGCCTTCGGCTTGCGTGTGCGCCCGCGTGCCACGCGGCCCTCGGAAGAAGCCATCCGCAGCAAGGTGATGGAACTGCTCAAGCTGGTGCAGCTCGACTGGATCGCCGACCGCTACCCGCACCAGCTCTCGGGTGGCCAGCGGCAGCGCATTGCGCTGGCCCGTGCGCTGGCGGTCGAGCCCAAGGTGCTGCTGCTCGACGAGCCCTTCGGCGCGCTCGATGCCAAGGTGCGCAAGGAACTGCGCCGCTGGCTGCGCCGCCTGCACGACGAGATGCACATCACCAGCGTGTTCGTCACGCACGACCAGGAAGAGGCCATGGAAGTGGCCGACCGCATCGTGGTGATGAACCAGGGCCGCATCGAACAGGTGGGCCCGCCGGACGAGGTGTACGACCACCCGGCCACGCCCTTCGTGCTGCAGTTCCTGGGCGATGTGAACCTGTTCCATGGCCGGGACCACAAGCCGGGCCAGACCACGACGCCGCCGGCCGTGAGCTATGTCCGCCCCCACGAGATCCAGGTGCTGGCGCGCGCGGAGGAGGGCGCCGTGGCCGCCACGCTGATCGACGTGCTGACGGTGGGCCCCAACACCCGCCTGGCTTTCCGGCCTGACGAGGGCAGCGGCGCTTCGGGCGAGATCGAGGTCGAACTCAGCCGGGACGAGTACGCCGCGCTGCGCGACAGCGGCGTGCTGCGCGCGGGTGAGCGTGCCTACCTGAAGCCGCGCCGCGTGCGCCGCTTCGGTGAGGACGGCGAGCCCACGGTGTCGGACGAGCACGTGGTCATCTGACAGCGGCCGACACGGCAAGGGAGAAGAACAATGAATTTCCAGCAACTGCGTTCGGTGCGCGAGGCGGTGCGCCGCGGCTTCAACCTCACCGAGGTGGCGGCGGCACTGCACACCTCCCAGCCCGGCGTGAGCCGGCAGATCCGCGAACTGGAAGACGAGCTCGGGGTCACGCTGTTCATGCGGGCCGGCAAGCGGCTGACGGGGCTGACCGAGCCGGGCACCAGCTTGCTGCCCATCATCGAGCGGCTGCTGCTCGATGCCGAGAACCTGCGCCAGGTCTCGCGTGACTTCGCCTCGCATGACGCGGGCCCCTTGTCGCTGGCCGCCACCCACTCGCAGGCGCGCTACGCACTGCCATCGGCAGTCAAGGATTTCCGCCAGCTGTTCCCGCAGGTCACGCTCAGCCTGCACCAGGGCTCGCCGCGTCAGATCGCGCAGATGCTGATCAGCGGCGAGGCCGACATCGGCATCGCGACCGAGGCGCTGACACAGTACGAGCAGCTCATCACGCTGCCGTGCTACCGCTGGACCCACACCGTGGTGGCCCCGCCCGACCACCCGCTGTTCGATGGCCAGCCGCTGACGCTCGAGCGTCTGTCGCGCTACCCGATGGTGACGTACGACGAGGGCTACACGGGCCGTTCGCACATCGACGAAGCCTTTGCCCGTGCGGGCATCAAGCCCAGCATCGTGCTGTCCGCCATGGACGCCGACGTGATCAAGACCTATGTCGAGCTCGGCATGGGGGTGGGCATCGTGGCCTCCATCGCCTACGACGCCGACCGGGATCGCAACCTGCGGGCCATCGATGCCGGCCACCTGTTCGAGGTCAACATGACCCGGCTGGCCTTCCGCAAGGGCGCCTTCCTGCGTGGCTACGCCTATGCCTTCATCGAGACCTTTGCGCCGCCGCTGACCCGCGAGGTGGTCGAGCAGGCCGTGCGCCAGGCCACCGAACTGACGGCGGCGTGATGTGCAGTGGGCGAAGCCCGGGTCGGCTTTTTGTTGCCGCTGGCCCGGGCGTGAGCTGCCGCCTCCGATGACCCCGCCCCGGGAGGGGCTTCGGGCCCTCTTGAAATGTCATGCGCCGTCCCTATAATCATTAGCACTCGCTACCCTTGAGTGCTAACAGCGTCGTCTGGACGACACTGGGCGCCGGTGGCGGCATGCGGTTTTCCGCATGATGCAAAAACAGGCTCTGCAGCGGCGAACCGCTCAGAGCCGCATTGTCCCAACCGATGTCTCAAGAGACTGGAGAAACCATGAAGCTGCGTCCCCTGCACGATCGCGTGATCGTCAAGCGTCTGGAACAAGAAACCAAGACCGCCCTGGGCATCATCATCCCTGACAACGCCGCCGAGAAGCCCGACCAGGGCGAAGTGCTGGCCGTCGGCCCGGGCAAGCGCAATGACAAGGGCGAATTCGTTGCCCTGAACGTGCAAGTGGGTGACCGCGTCCTGTTCGGCAAGTACTCGGGCCAGACCGTCAAGGTCGACGGCGAAGAGCTGCTGGTCATGCGCGAAGAAGACCTGTTCGCCGTCGTCGCTCAGTAAGCGACCACCGCCACAGGCATCCCACCCCCATCACACTGATTACGGAGATTTCACATGGCAGCAAAAGACGTCATCTTTGGCGGCGAAGCCCGCGCCCGCATGGTTGAAGGCGTGAACATCCTGGCCAACGCGGTCAAGGTCACCCTGGGCCCCAAGGGCCGCAACGTGGTGCTCGAGCGCTCGTTCGGCGCCCCCACCGTCACCAAGGACGGTGTGTCGGTCGCCAAGGAAATCGAGCTGAAGGACAAGCTCCAGAACATGGGCGCCCAGATGGTCAAGGAAGTCGCTTCCAAGACCTCGGACAACGCCGGTGACGGCACCACCACCGCCACCGTGCTGGCCCAGGCCATCGTGCGCGAAGGCATGAAGTACGTGGCCGCCGGCATGAACCCGATGGACCTGAAGCGCGGCATCGACAAGGCTGTGCAAGCCCTGGTCGCCGAGCTGAAGAAGGCTTCGAAGGCCACCACCACGTCCAAGGAAATCGCCCAGGTCGGCACGATCTCGGCCAACAGCGACGCCGACGTCGGCGGCATCATCGCTGAAGCCATGGACAAGGTCGGCAAGGAAGGCGTCATCACCGTCGAAGACGGCAAGTCGCTGAACAACGAGCTGGACGTCGTCGAAGGCATGCAGTTCGACCGCGGCTACCTGTCGCCGTACTTCATCAACAACCCCGAGAAGCAGTCGGCCATCCTGGACAACCCGTTTGTCCTGCTGTTCGACAAGAAGATCTCGAACATCCGTGACCTGCTGCCCACGCTGGAGCAAGTTGCCAAGGCCGGCCGTCCGCTGCTGATCATCGCTGAAGAAGTCGACGGCGAAGCCCTGGCCACCCTGGTGGTCAACACCATCCGCGGCATCCTGAAGGTCGTGGCCGTGAAGGCTCCTGGCTTCGGCGACCGCCGCAAGGCCATGCTGGAAGACATCGCCATCCTGACCGGTGGCAAGGTGATCGCTGAAGAAGTCGGCCTGTCGCTCGAGAAGGTGACCCTGGCTGACCTGGGCCAGGCCAAGCGCGTCGAAGTGGGCAAGGAAAACACCACCATCATCGATGGCGCCGGTGCCGCTGCCGACATCGAAGCCCGCGTCAAGCAGATCCGCATCCAGATCGAAGAAGCCACCAGCGACTACGACCGCGAGAAGCTGCAAGAGCGCGTGGCCAAGCTGGCCGGCGGTGTCGCCGTCATCAAGGTCGGTGCTGCCACCGAAGTCGAGATGAAGGAAAAGAAGGCCCGCGTGGAAGACGCCCTGCACGCCACCCGCGCTGCCGTGGAAGAAGGCATCGTGGCCGGTGGTGGCGTGGCCCTGCTGCGCGCCAAGCAGGCTGCTGGCGAGATCAAGGGTGACAACCCCGATCAGGACGCTGGCATCAAGCTGGTGCTGAAGGCCATCGAAGCCCCGCTGCGTGAAATCGTGTCGAACGCCGGTGGCGAGCCCTCTGTGGTCGTCAACGCCGTGCTGAGCGGTTCGGGCAACCACGGCTTCAACGCCGCCAACGACACCTACGGCGACATGATCGAAATGGGCATCCTGGATCCCACGAAGGTCACCCGCACCGCGCTGCAGAACGCCGCTTCGGTCGCTTCGCTGATGCTGACCACCGAGTGCATGGTCGCCGAAGCCCCGAAGGATGACGCTCCGGCAGCCGGCGGCATGCCTGGCGGCATGGGCGGCATGGGCATGGACATGTAATCCAGCCAGGCGCTTCACAGCCTCAGTCAAAGGCCACCTCTTCGGAGGTGGCCTTTTTCATGGGCGACGCACGGCCGAAAAAAAAGGGCCGCACATGGTGCGGCCCTCGCAGATGGCTGTGCACCCCTCTCGTGCACATCCCCCCAAGCCGGTTCTCGAGACCGGTCCTGCTTCCACGGTCGAGCCCCTCAGCTCTTCCGTGAGGTCAGGCCAGCCCCTCAGCTGTCCTGACCCACAAGCCGGCCCCTCAGCCGGCTCGCACGGGTCGGCCCCTCAGCCGCCCCGAGCTTCTCTCACCAGGCGGTCGTGCCGCTCGGTGTCTTCACGCACATGCTTGGCGACATACCAGGCGATGTAGCCCAGCATGACGAACATGAAAGCGATCACTGCAGCACTCATCAGGCCGTAGTCGGTGGTGAAAAAATCAACCCAGGCTTGCATCGCTTTCTCCTTATCAGCAGTGCTGTTGGTGTCCTCAGGTGCTATCAGACCGCTGATCGGGTCGCGCGGCTCTGATTTAGGTCAAGCGGCCGACCGCCCTCCGGCGTGCCCTGCCGGGGGATTTGACGCGGCACAATCTCTTGCATGATCGAGTTGGTTCATGGCCGTTTCTGCGCCCGTTTCTTGCATGCGATACCCAGGCGGGTAGGGGGATGTGCCGCCGTCCTGTGCGGCGGACTGTGGGTGGGCATGGCCTCGGCGCTGACGGCGTCGGCCCTCGCGGCGTCGCCGGCGCCCGCCGTGCTGCCGGCTTCCACCGACATGGTGGCACCGCGCCCACGCATCGGCCTGGTGCTGTCTGGCGGCGGTGCGCGCGGGCTGGCCCACGTGGGCGTGCTCAAGGTGCTCGAGCGTGAGCGCATCCCGGTCGATGTCATTGCGGGCACGTCGATGGGCGCCATCGTCGGTGGGCTCTACGCCAGCGGCATGGACGCCCGCACCGTCGAGGCCGAGGTGCGCGCGCTCGACTGGAACACGGTGTTTGCCTCGCGCGTCGATCGGCAGAACCTGAACCAGCGCCGCAAGGAGCAGGACTTCGAGGTCTCGCCGGTGGTCGAGGTGGGCATCGGCATGGACGGCATCAAGGCGCCGATCGGCTCGGTGTCCAGCCGCGGGTTGGAGTCGCGTCTGCGTCGCCTGACGCTGCCGGCGCGGCTCACGCAGGATTTCGACCAGTTGCCCACGCCCTTCCGCGCGGTGGCCACCGACATGGAGACCGGGCAGCCCGTGATCCTGCGCCAGGGTGATCTGGCCACGGCATTGCGTTCGAGCATGTCCGTGCCGGGCATCTTCGCGCCCGTCGAGGTCGATGGTCGCATCCTGGGCGATGGCGGCCTGGTCAACAACACCCCGGTCGACGTGGCGCGTGCCATGGGCGCCCAGCGCCTCATCGTCGTCAACATCGGCACGCCGCTGGGCCCGCGCGACACGCTGTCGTCGTTCACGGGTGTGACGGCGCAGATGATCAACATCCTGACCGAGCAGAACGTGCAGGCCAGCCTGCGCACGCTGGGCCCGGACGACGTGCTGATCGCGCCCAAGCTGGACGGCCTCACCTCGGCTGACTTCGAGCGCGCCCGCGAGTTCATGCTGTTGGGGGAACTGCAGGCCGAGGCGCTGGTGCTGCGCATGCAGGATCTGAAAGTGAGCGAGTCGGACTATGCGGCGTGGCTGGCGGCGCGCCAGCAGCGCATCGCGCCGCCCGTGCCGCTGCAGTTCGTGCGTTTCGAAGGCACGGAGCGCACCAAGCCGGCCAATCGCTCCGACATCCTGGCCACGCAGCCCGGTCAGGTGTTCGAGCTCGCCAAGGCCGAGCGCGACACCACGGTGTTGGCCGCCTCGGGTGACTACCTGCGCACCGACTACCGGCTGGTGCGCGATGAATCCGGGCGCGAGGGCCTGGTCTTCGACCTGGAAGACAAGCCCTGGGGGCCGAACTACCTGCAGATGGGCGTCGACTTCGTGGCCGACAACCGCGGTCGCAGCGCCTTCAACCTCAAGCTCGTGCACAACCGGCACTGGCTGGATGCGCACGGCAGCGAATGGCGCAACGCCGTGCGCATCGGCTCGGCGCCGGGCCTGAGCAGCGAGTGGTACCGGCCGATGGACTGGCGTCTGCCGGACGGGCTCAGCGGCTTCGTGGCCGTGCAGGGCACGCACCAGCGCGAGCGGGTGGATTTCTATGCCGATCCGGACCGCGACGTCTCGGCGCGGGTGGACCGCGCCCGCACGGCCGTCCACCTCGACATTGGGGCCAACTGGCGCGAACTGGGCGAGATTCGCCTGGGGCTGGTCGACGAGGTGCGGCGTGACCGGGTGACGCTGGCGGCCGACGGTGGGTTGCTGCGCAGCCTGTTGCCCGATGGCGTGGCGCGCTGGCGCGAGCAGGGCCTGCGTCTGCGCGCGGTGTTCGACCAGCTCGACCATGCCTTCTTTCCGACCCGCGGCTGGCGCATCGAGGCGGCAGCGACGTGGGCCCACAGCCGCCAGCGCGATGGCCAACCGGGCGAGGACGGTTTCGTGCGGCACCTGCATGCGCAAGGCCAGTGGGTGCAGTCATGGGGCGACCACACCCTGAACCTGGGCGGCCGCCTCGGCCTGTCCGACGGCGTGATGCCGCTGGCGCCCCGCTACGGCCTGGGTGGCTTCCAGCAGCTCTCGGGCTATGGCACCTACCAGGTCAGTGGCCAGCAGGTGGGGCTGGTGCGCGCGGTGTACCAGGTACGGCTGCCGGGGCCTGGCTTCACGCGCGGGCTGTTTGCAGGCACCAGTGTCGAGGCTGGCAATGCGTGGGATCGGCCCGAGCAGTTCTGGCAGGGCCGCAAGCGCATCGGCGCCAGCCTGTACCTCGGCCGGGATACGGTGGTGGGGCCGGTCTATGCGGCGGTGCTGCACAGCCCGGCCGTCGGGCCCACCTTGATGGTGTTCGTGGGCCGGCCTTGACCGAAGCCAGGCCGAGGCTCAGACGCGGCTGAGCGCGTGGCCCACCGTGGCGCGCAGGTGCTCCACCAGGTGCGGGCCGATCTTCACGAGCGGCATCACATCCTGCACGGCGCCGGCCGCAATGGCCTCGCGCGGCATGCCGAACACCACGCAGCTCGCCTCGTCCTGCGCCAGGCAGTAGGCGCCGGCGTCGCGCATCTCGCGCATGGCGCGGGCGCCGTCGGCACCCATGCCGGTCAGCATCACGCCGATGGCGTTGGGCCCGGCCACGCGGGCCGCCGACTTGAACAGCACCTCGACGCTGGGCTTGTGCCGGTTCACCGGCTCGCCATCCTGCACGCGTGCGATGTAGTTGGCGCCCGAGCGCTCGACGCTGAGGTGCAGACCGCCCGGCGCGATGTAGGCATGACCGGGCAGCACGCGCTCACCATCGGTCGCTTCCTTGACGCGGATGCGGCACAGGCCATCGAGCCGCGCGGCATAGCTGCGGGTGAAGCCCGGCGGCATGTGCTGCGTGATCATCACGGCCGGGAAGTCGGCTGGCAGCGAGGTCAGCACTTCCTTGGTGGCCTCGGTGCCCCCCGTGGATGCGCCGATGAAGAGGATCTTCTCGGTCGACAGCCTGCCCAGCGGCGAGCCGGTGGACGCGGCCGGTCGCGGCGCGTTGGCGGCGCGGTGCTCCGCGCTCGGCGTATGGGCCGGGTGCGCCGCTGCCGCTGCGGCGGCGGCCGTGGTGGGGGGCAGTCGGCTGATGCGGGCCTTGGCCGCGATGCGGACCTTGTCCGTGATGTCGTCGGCGAGCTGCCGCAGGCCATCGGCCACACCGATCTTCGGTTTGGCGACGAAGTCGATCGCGCCCAGCTCCAGTGCCTTGAGGGTCACCTCGGCGCCGCGCTCGGTCAGCGTCGACACCATCACGACCGGCATCGGACGCAGACGCATCAGCTTGGACAGGAAGTCGATGCCATCCATGCGCGGCATTTCGACGTCCAGCGTGATCACGTCCGGATTGAGGTTGCGGATCATCTCGCGCGCGACGAAGGGGTCGCTGGCCGCGCCGATGCAGGTCATGTCGGGCTGACGGTTGATGATCTCGGTCAGCATGCTGCGGACCAGGGCGGAATCGTCCACCACCACCACGCGGATCTTGGCCATGTTCTTGTCTCCGTGGGCTCAGAAAAGGTCGATGGAGCCGCCGTTGCTGGCCACAGGCGTGACCTTCTGCGCAGCCAGGCGCTCCTGCTGGATGATGGCCTCGGGGTTGCTCGGCGCCAGGCGTTTCACCATGGCCTTGCCGCTGAAAGGCAGGAAGCACACCTTGCGCGGGTAGATGTCGAGCACGTCCTTCGAGACCACCGGAATGCGTTCGGTCTTGAGGTAGTCCATCACGAAGGCCGTGTTGCGCTCGCCGACGTTGATGGTGTTCATGCCGGTGATCACGGCGCCGCCGCCGAACACCTTGGCTTCCATCGTCATCCGCGACGCGCCCTTCTTCATCATCTCGTTGATCAGCAGTTCCATCGCGAACGAGCCATAGCGGCCCGAGTCGCTGGCCCCGCCACCGTTGTCGGGCAGCATGAAGTGGTTCATGCCGCCGACCTTGGCCTGCCGGTCCCACAGGCACACGGCGATGCACGACCCCAGCGTCGTCATGATCAGCAGGTCCTCGTCGTACACGAAGTACTCACCGGGCAGGATCTTGACCGCCTCGGCCTTGAAGTGCGCGTCGTAGAAGAAGAACGAGGCCTCGCCCGGCTTCGGGATGCGGGCCTTCAGCCGGTCCAGCCGGTCGCTGCGTTGTCCCATCGGACTCTGCTGCAGTCGGGCTGGCGGCGGGGTGCCGGGGCGTGCGCCCATCGGGGTGGTGCTGATCATCGCTTG
The DNA here is from genome assembly GCF_003100395.1 of Aquabacterium olei. Classification (NCBI taxonomy): domain Bacteria; kingdom Pseudomonadati; phylum Pseudomonadota; class Betaproteobacteria; order Burkholderiales; family Sphaerotilaceae; genus Aquabacterium; species Aquabacterium olei. The sequence goes on along the minus strand of NZ_CP029210.1, from coordinate 3,250,128 downwards.
TCCTTGTCTCCAGCCTGTCCGTCAGACCCTGTCATAGACCGTCTTGCCGCGCAAGTGGAAGAGGTCGCGGGAATCGGTGAAGTTTTCCGAGTGACCCACGAACAGCAGGCCCTTCGGCTTCATCACGCCGTGGATGCGCTCAAGCACCTTGCGCTGGGTCGGGCCATCGAAGTAGATCATCACGTTGCGGCAGAACACGATGTCGAAGGGCTCGCCGAGCTGCCAGCTCGTCTGCATCAGGTTGAAAGGCCGGAACTCCACCATGCGAGCCAGTTCCGGCTTGACGCGGATGCTGCCTTCGTTGGCGCCCTTGCCGCGCAGAAAGAAGTTGCGCAGCCGCTGCGGGCTCAGGCCACGGGCGTCGGCCGTGTACACCGCACGCGAGGCGGTGGTCAGCACATTGGTGTCGATGTCGCTGCACAGGATCTTCACCGGCGCGTGCAGGCCCAGCGACTCGGCCACGGTCATGGCCAGCGAATAGGGTTCCTCGCCCGTCGAGGCGGCGCAGCACCAGATGCGCGTGGGCGTCGAGCCGCGGGCCTTGAGCCACTCGGCCAGTGCATGGAAGTGGTGCTCCTCGCGGAAGAAGCTGGTCAGGTTGGTCGTGAGGCAGTTCACGAACTCCTGCCACTCGCTGCCGGTGTGGCTTTCCAGCCACCGCAGGTAGCTCTCGAACGACTGGTGGCCGGTTTCGCGCAGCCGGCGCGACAGCCGGCTGTAGACCATCGCCTGCTTGCCTTCGTGCAGGCTGATGCCGGCCCGTTCGTAGATCAGCGCCCGCACCCGGGCGAAGTCCCGGGGGTGGAACTCGAACTCCCGGTCATTGAGAGCGGGGGACAGGTCAGGCGCAATGGGTTGCATGACAGGCAGACGGTTGGCGACGGCAAACGGCCGCCTAGGTTTATCGGCCGGGATGTGGCGATCCTTGAGCTTGCCTTGGTCGCATACCCCATGAAACGTGCAAGCTCGCACAGGAAAGGGCGCTTATTCAACGGCTTGCGCATGGTGCAACTGCTAGACTGGAACCCAGCTTTACCAGCCTCATGGGGTCTGCCATCGCCACCCTGGATCTCGAAACACCTGTTGCCGTGCCCCTCGCCGAGGGTGTGGCCGAACTGCGCCTGGAGATGGCGCTCAGCTTGCTGAGCCAGGCCGGATGGGTGCCACCTGCCGGGTTGCTGCCCGGTTCGGCCGAATGGATGCAGGCCGTCATCGACGGACTGTGTGATCTGTCGAGCCGCGATGCCCTCACGGGGCTGGCCAACCGCCGGCAGTTCGAGGCCGCGATCGCCCGTGAGATCGACCGCGTCGCGCGCGTTGGCGAACCGGCCTTGCTGCTCATCGCCGACATCGACCACTTCAAGAAGGTCAACGACTGCCACGGGCATGCCGCCGGTGACATGGTGATCCAGTCCGTGGCTGCGTGCCTGCAGGACTGTGTGCGCCCGATGGACCTTGTGGCGCGGCTGGGCGGTGAAGAGTTCGCGATCATCCTGCCCAACTGCCCGCCGGCGTTCGGTCAGACCGTCGCCGAACGCATCCGCAAGCGGGTGCAGGTCTGCCCCGTCGCCGTCATCGGCGGCCAGCAGCTGTCCGTCACCGTCAGCATCGGCGGGGCGTTTGCGCCGCAGTGGGTCCGCTCCTCAGCGGTGCTGTGGTCCGAGCGCGCCGACCAGCAGCTTTACCGCGCCAAGACCGAGGGCCGCAACCGTACCTGCCTCGATATGCCGCCCCTGACGGTGGTGAGCGCCGAGGAAAAAGGCCTGTTGTTCAGCGGCCTTGCGCAATCTGACCCGTTTTTGGCCTCAGGTCTGCCCGATGACCTGCCGAAAACCACCGAATGATGGTGTCCATGTCCGCCTCCGCTCCTCCGAAACCCACCGCGTCTGCACGCATTGCCCGCACGCTGGCCATCACCAGCGGCAAGGGCGGTGTCGGCAAGACCTTTGTCAGCGCCAACCTGGCGGCGGCCCTCAGCCGGCAGGGACTCAAGGTGCTCGTGCTGGATGCCGACCTGGGCCTGGCCAACCTCGATGTGGTCCTCAACCTCTATCCGAAGATCACGCTCCACGACGTCTTCACCGGCAAGGCGCAGCTGGAAGAGGCCATCCTGCCTGCGCCGGGCGGGTTCTCGGTGCTGCTGGCCGGATCGGGTCTGGTCGAGTATTCGCGCCTCACGCCCGAAGTGCGTGACCAGCTGCAAGGCATCTTCGAGGCGGTCAAGCCGCGCTTCGACGTCATCCTGATCGACACCGGCGCCGGCATCTCCGACGTCGTGCTGCATGCCGTCTCGATGGCGCAGGACGTGGTCGTCGTGGCCACGCCCGAGCCCACCTCCCTGACCGACGCCTACGCGACCATCAAGGTGCTGTCGGCCCAGCAGGGCCGGGAAGTGCTGCACCTGGTGGTGAACCAGGTGGGCCGGCCCGGAGACGGTCGTGCGATCTGCAATCAGCTTCAGCAGGTGGTCGAGCGCTTCGTGCAGGGCCCCAAGGGGGTGCCCCCGCGCCTGCAGCTGCTGGGCGACATCCCGCTCGATTCGGCGGTGCGCGAAGCCGTGCGCAAGCGCTCGCTGCTGCTCGAGCTGCACCCGGGCAGTGCGGCCGCACAGGGCATCCTGCAGGTGGCGGCGCGGCTGGCTTCGCCGCGCTGACCCTGGGCGCAGGCCCGCCTGCTAGAGTGCCGCCCCATGTCTGCAAGCGATACCGATACCGATGACCTGAGCCAGCCCACGGCCTACGAGCTGCTGGGCGGCGATGCACGCGTGCGCGAACTGGTCGACCGTTTCTACGACCTGATGGACCTGGAGCCGGCCTACCGCGAACTCCGTGCCGTGCACGGCAGCACGCTGGACGAGGCCCGTGACAAGCTCTACTGGTTCCTCAGCGGCTGGCTCGGCGGCCCGAACCACTACATCGAGCGCTTCGGCCATCCCCGCCTGCGTGCGCGCCACATGCCGTTCCCCATCGGCATCCGCGAGCGCGACCAGTGGGTGGGATGCATGGACCAGGCCATGGCCGACATCGGGGTCGAAGCCGACCTGGTGCCGCGTCTGCAGAAGGCCTTCTTCCAGACCGCCGACTGGATGCGCAACCAGGGCGTCTGACGCCGGGCGGGTTCAGCCCCCGCCGGGTGCACCCGGCTTGCTGGTGGATTGCAGCAGCACCACCACCGCACCATGACCGCCTTCATCGGCCCGTGCCTGCACGAAGGCTAGCACCCGTTCGCTCTGGACAAGCCAGCGGTGCACCTTGTCCTTGAGCACGGGCTGGCGGCCCGGTGAGCCCAGACCCTTGCCATGCACGACGCGCACACAGCGCCATCCTTTGGTCTGGGCCTCGCGCAGGAAACCGACCAGCCGCTCACGCGCCTCATCGGTGCGCAGTCCGTGCAGATCGAGCTCGCCTTGCAGGGCCCACACACCGCGGCGCAGTTTGCGCACAACGTCGATGCCGATCTCGGTGCGCCGCCATGACAGCGATGCGTCGGTTTCCAGCAGGCTCTCGACGTCGAACTCGTCGGACAGCGACTCCTTGAGCACGGCCTGCTCGTCCTGCTGCTTGCTGGCCGGCACGGGCTCGGGGCGGGGGCCGCCTCCCAGAATGCGGCCCGTGTCCGGCAGCCGGTTGACCTGCCCCACCGAGCGCTTGAACAGCTCGGCTTCGGCCTCGTGACGGCGTTGTGCGGCCTCGCGCTGCGCGCGTTCGGCGCGTTCGCGTTCGAGGCGGGCGGCCGTTTCCTTCGCCGCCTGCTTCAATGCCTTCTTAAGGTCGGCAAAGTCGCGCAGCGGCGTGGACGAGGGGGCCTGAGAGGGGGGCTTGGTCCCGTTTTTCACGGGGTCAAGCCTAACTCAAGATGCAGGCTGTTCCGGGGCGCGTCGCATCGGGAGTCGCCCCAGCATCGAGGGCGGGCTCAGATCAGGCCGCGCTCGGCGAACGACAGCGCCCCGCCTCGGCCCACCACCACGTGGTCCAGCACCTTGACGTCGATGAGGTTCAGGCTGCTCTTGAGTGTCTGCGTCAGCAGCTCGTCGGCACGTGAAGGTTCGAGCACGCCCGACGGGTGGTTGTGCGCCAGGATCACGCTGCCTGCGTTGAGCGCCAGCGTGCGCTTGACGACCTCTCTGGGGTACACCGACGTCTGCGTGAGTGAGCCCCTGAAAAGCTCCTCGCAGGCCAGCAGCCGATGCTGCGCATCCAGAAACACCACGGCAAACACCTCGTGGGGCAGGGCGCCCAGCCGCATCTGGAGGTAGTCCTTCACCGCCTGGGGCGAGTTGAACACCGGCTGCGCCTGCAGGGTGCCACTCAGGCCGCGGCGGGCCATCTCCATCACGGCCAGCAGCTCGGCGCGCTTGGCCGGGCCCAGGCCCTTCAGGCCCTTGAGCCGGGCCGGTTCGGCGTGCAGCAGGCCGGCAAAGCCGCCCAGCTCGGCCAGCAGTTTCTCGGCCAGTTGCAGCACGCCCAGCCCCTTCATGCCGGTGCGCAGCAACAAGGCCAGCAACTCGGCGTCGGCCAGCGCGCCGGGGCCGAGCGCCAGCAGTTTCTCCCGTGGCCGCATCGCGGCAGGCAGGTCCTTCATCGTGTCTTCCTGTTTTTGCGGGCGATTGTCGGCAGCGCCGATCAACCCGCCCATCCTCCTGATTGGTGGACTGCGGCAAAATCATGCTTTTCCTGCCTCCACGGAACCCGCCCGTCTTCAAGGCGGTCCTGACCATGACCTCTGCTGCGCCCACCGTTCAACCCGGCTCCTTCCTGACCCTGCACTACCGTCTGGCCGGGCCGGATGGCGAAGACCTGGTCAACACCTTCAACGACAAGCCGGCCACGCTGTCGATCGGCTCCAACGAACTGTCGCCTGCCCTGGAAGCCCGCCTGGTGGGCCTGATCGAAGGCACCCGTACCGTCATCGAGCTCGAGCCTGGCGAAGCCTTCGGCCCGCGCAACCCGGAGATGGTGCAGAAGGTGGCGCTGTCGCTGCTGCGCCAGCTGGGCGACCCGGACGAGACCTGGAATGTCGGCGACGTGGTGCAGTTCCCCACGCCCGATGGCAGCGGCTCGTTTGCCGGCGTCGTGCGCGAGACCACCGACGAGTGGGCGCTGTTCGACTTCAACCACCCCCTGGCCGGCCAGCCCGTCACCTTCGAGGTGCAGCTGATCGGCGTGTTGTGAGGGCCGCCCCGTGCCTCTGACGCCCCACGTGCAGGACGTCCTGCTGGCCGAGCCCCGCGGCTTCTGCGCGGGGGTCGACCGCGCCATCGAGATCGTCGAGCGGGCGCTGGCCCAGTTCGGCGCGCCCATCTACGTGCGCCACGAAATCGTCCACAACACCTACGTCGTCAACGACCTGAAGGCCAAGGGCGCCATCTTCATCGAGGATCTGGCCGAGGTGCCCGCGGGCGCCACGCTGATCTTCAGCGCCCACGGCGTCAGCCAGGAAGTGCGCCAGGAGGCCGAGCGCCGCGGCTTCAGCATCTTCGACGCCACCTGCCCGCTGGTCACCAAGGTGCACATCGAGGTGGCCAAGCTGCGCCGTGAGGGCTACGAGTTCCTGATGATCGGCCACAAGGGGCACCCCGAGGTCGAAGGCACCATGGGCCAGTTGTCCGACGGCATCTACCTCGTCGAAGACATCGACGACGTGGCCCGCGTGCAGGTGCACAACCCCGAGAAGCTGGCTGTGGTCACCCAGACCACGCTGTCGGTGGACGACGCGGCGGGCATCCTGAACGCCATCAAGCAGCGCTTTCCGCACATCCGCGAGCCCAAGCAGCAGGACATCTGCTACGCCACCCAGAACCGTCAGGACGCCGTGAAGATCATGGCGCCGCAGGTCGATGTGGTGGTCGTGGTGGGCAGCCCGACCAGCTCCAACAGCAACCGCCTGCGGGAACTCGCCGAGCGCCTGGGCACGCCCGCCTACATGGTCGACTGCCCGGAAGACCTGCAGTCCAGCTGGTTCGAGGGCCGCCCGCGCGTCGGGCTCACGGCCGGCGCCTCGGCGCCTGACGTGCTCGTGCAGCGCGTCATCGGCCAGCTCAAGGCGCTGGGCGCGGTTTCGGTGCGCCGCATGCAGGGCGTGGAAGAGCACGTGCGCTTCCCGCTGCCCAAAGGCCTGGGCGGCACCGGCCTCGATCGCCCGCTGCCTTCCGAACGGGGCCAGGCCTGAGCGCCACCCGTCACCCCTGACTCTCTCTCATCGACACACACCATGCTCGACATCGCCCTGCTGCGCAAAGACCTCGACGGCGTGCTCGCCAAACTGGCCCTGCGCAAGAACCCGCAGCCCTTCCTCGACGAGGCGCGCTTCCGTGAGCTGGAGGCCGAGCGCAAGCGCATCCAGACCCGCACTGAAGAACTGCAGGCCCAGCGCAACAGCCTGTCCAAGCAGATCGGCATGCTCAAGGGCAAGGCAGCCAAGGGCGAAGACACCGCAGCCGAGGTCGAACGCGTGATGGCCGAGGTGGCCGGCATTGCCGATGAGCTGAAGGCCTCGGCCGAGCGCCTGGAGGGCATCCAGACCGAGCTGCTGGCCATGCTGCAGGCCGTGCCCAACCTGCCCCAGGACGGCGTGCCTGTGGGCTCGGACGAGTCGGGCAACGTCGAGGTGCGCCGCTGGGGCACCCCGGGCGCCTATGCCTTCACCGTGCGCGACCACGTCGACCTCGGCGAGAAGCTGGGCCTCGATTTCGAAACCGGTTCGAAGCTGTCGGGCGCACGCTTCACCTTCATGAAGGGCCCCATTGCCCGCCTGCACCGCGCGCTCGCCGCCTTCATGCTGGACGTGCAGACCCAGGAGCATGGCTACACCGAGTGCTACACGCCCTATCTGGTGAAGGCGCCGGCACTGCAGGGCACGGGCCAGCTGCCCAAGTTCGAGCAGGACCTCTTCCACGTCACGTCGGGCGATGCGGAAGACGCCGACAGCAAGTGGTACCTGATTCCCACCAGCGAAGTCACGCTCACCAACACCGTGGCCGACACCATCGTGCCGGTGGACCAACTGCCCATCAAGCTCACGGGCCACACGCCGTGCTTCCGTTCGGAAGCGGGCAGTGCCGGCCGTGACACCCGCGGCATGATCCGCCAGCACCAGTTCGACAAGGTCGAGATGGTGCAGATCACCACGCCGGAGCAGAGCAACGCCGCGCTGGAAGAGATGGTCGGCCACGCCGAAGCCATCCTGCAGAAGCTGGAGCTGCCGTACCGCGTGATGGCGCTGTGCACGGGCGACATGGGTTTTGGTGCAGCGCGCACCTACGACCTTGAGGTGTGGCTGCCCGCGCAAAACACCTACCGCGAGATCAGCTCGTGCTCGAACTGCGAGGCCTTCCAGTCGCGCCGCATGCAGGCCCGCTTCAAGAACGCGCAGGGCAAGAACGAACTGGTCCACACGCTCAACGGCTCGGGCCTGGCCGTGGGCCGCGCGCTGGTGGCCGTGCTGGAGAACCACCAGCAGGCCGACGGCAGCATCCGCGTGCCGGCCGCGTTGCGTCCCTATCTGGGGGGCGCCGAGGTGTTGTCGGTCTGATGCAACGCGCGAGCAGGTGAGGCGGGTGAAAAACCTGCTATAGTCGCGGTCTACGCCGTTGACCACGGATGCACCGTTTTCAGGAGAGGTGGCAGAGTGGTCGAATGTACCTGACTCGAAATCAGGCGTACGTGCATAACGTACCGTGGGTTCGAATCCCACCCTCTCCGCCATACAAAAGCCCGTTTGCCGAAAGGCAGCGGGCTTTTCTGTTTTGGCGTTCGGGTGTGAGCGGCTTTCACAGATCTTTACCCCCGGGCCACAGCCGCTTTACCCCCGCAGCGCATCCTCTTCTTCACAGGCCACAACGGCTTTCAACCAGGAGAAGCAGATGACGAATTCCTCTCGCACCGCGCATGCCAGCCAACCCCTTGGCCGCCAGGGCTGGGCCCTGGGCATGCTGCTCGCCGGCGCCACGGCCCTCACTGTCTGGTCGGCGAACGCCTGGGCGGCCTCGCCTGGCAACACGGGCGGCGCCAATGCGCCTGCGGCTCAGGCCACGATGCCGCATGGGCACGGGTATGGCCATGGCGGCATGATGATGGGCATGCCCTTCGAAGGCCGCGGCCTGGACCGCATGCTCGATACCGTGAGGGCCACCGACCCTCAGCGCAAGCAGATCCGCGAGATCGCCGACAAGGCGCGTGCTGACATGCAGACGCTGCACAGCAAGCTGCCGCCAGGGGCAGACGGCCAGCCGGCACACCCTTACCGTGCGATGCTGGCGCTGCTCGCCCAGCCCCAGGTCGATGCGGCCGGCGCGGAGAAGCTTCGCCAGCAACTGCACGCCCATCACGATCAGGTCAGCCAGCGCATGCTGCAGGCCGCGGTCGACATCGCCAAGGTGCTGACGCCCGAGCAGCGCGCCACCTTTGCCAAGGAAGTGCAGGCGCGCATGGACCGTCGCGGCGGCGACCGCATGCATCACCGGCATCACGGCCGCGACGGCGCGGAGCGCCCTGACGCACGGTGAGCATGGAGCGCGCGACAATGCCGGACATGAGCGAGCACATCCTGCTGATTGACGACGACCTTCGCCTCAGTGCCATGGTCGGTGACTACCTGCGCAGCCACGGCTACCTCGTGTCGTGTGCCCCCAGTCTGGCAGCTGGCCGTGAACTGATTGCGCGCCAGGCCTTCGACGCCCTGGTGCTCGATCTCATGCTGCCGGACGGCGACGGGCTGGACCTGTGCCGGGAGTTGCGTGCCTCGCCGCGTACACGCAGCCTGCCGCTGCTGATGCTGAGTGCGCGCGGCGAACCCACCGACCGCATCGTCGGGTTGGAGATCGGGGCAGACGACTACCTCCCCAAGCCCTTCGAGCCGCGCGAGCTGCTCGCCCGCCTGCGCGCCCTCCTGCGGCGCACCGGCCCGGCGACCGACGACAACGATGTCTGGCGCTTTGGCCGCCTCGAGATCGACACCGGCCTGCGCCAGGTGCGCCTCGACAGCAAACCGTGCGACCTCACGTCCTATCAGTTCGACCTGCTGTCGGTGCTCGCCCAGCATCCCGGCCGCGTGCTGAGCCGTGACCAGATCATGGACGCGCTCAAAGGGCACCCGCTGGAAGCCTTCGATCGCTCCATCGATGTCCACATCTCGCGCATCCGTGCCGCCATCGAGGACGAGCCCAAGGAGCCGCGCCGCATCCTGACCGTGCGCGGCGTGGGCTACGTCTTCGCGAAGAAGCAGGACGCCGACGTCGACGCCCGATGAAGACGCTCGCGCTGCGCATTTACCTGGCCGTCGTCGCGGTCCTGCTGATCTTTGCGCTGGTGTCAGGCTGGCTGGCGCAGCGCAACCTCGAGCACCAGCGTGAACAACTGCAGACGCGCGCCTTCCACGCCGAGCGCGCGGCCGCCTGGGCCGAACTGCTGGAGAACAGCCTGCCGCCCGTGACGGCGCCGGTCGAGGAGCAGGCCAACGCGCTGCTGGACTGGTCGGAGCGACTGCGCATGCCCATGGCGCTGGACGACGCCCGTGGCGAGCGCCTGGCGACCTCTCCCCTGCTCGCCGACATCCTGCGGCGCGCGCCGGACATGCGCGGCCGCCTGCAGCAATCCCGTCTGTCGGACGGCCGCACCTTGTGGATGCTGCGCCCTGGTTCGTTGCGCTTGCGCGTGTTGCCCGGCGGGATGGGGCCACCGCCTCCGCCCGGCATGGGCCACGGCGCTGAAGGCCCGCCGCCGTTCACGCGGGGTGCGCCCCCGGTCGAGCCGCGAGGGGCGCCGCACGGCTGGTGGTCCGACTTCCCGCCTGCGTTCCTGCCCTTGTGGTTGGTGGAGGGCGTGCCCGCGCTCATCACCTCGCTGGTGTTGTTGTTCATTGCCGTCGCCATCGGGGCATGGCCCGTGGCCAACCGGCTCACCCGCCGGCTCAAAGCCCTGCGGGACGGGGTGGAGGCGTTCGGATCCGGGCAACTGCAACACCGCGTGACCGTGGAGGGGCGCGACGAAGTGGCCGCGCTGGCCGCCAGCTTCAACGACACCGCGCAGCGCATCGAAGACCTGGTCACCGCCAACCGCAGCCTGCTGGCCAACGCCAGCCACGAACTGCGTTCGCCGCTGGCCCGCCTGAAGATGGCCGTGTCCATCATGGCCGACATGCCGCCCGAGCGCGCCGCGCAGATCAAGGAAGAGATCCACCAGGACATTCGCGAACTCGACGCGTTGGTCGAAGAGGTGCTGCTGGCCAGCCGGCTCGATGCCCGCACGGACATCGAGCGCCAGCCGGTCGACCTGCTCGGGCTGGCCATCGAGGAGGCGCGCCGTGTCAATGCCGAGGTCTCTCCGGTGCAGGTGCCCGCCCAGCCTTATCCGGGCGACGAGCGCCTGCTGCGCCGTGCCGTGCGCAACCTGCTCGAGAACGCCCGGCGCTACGGCGGTCCGGAGATCGAGCTCGAGCTGGATGCCCAGCCGCGGTTTGTCGAGCTGCGCGTCTGCGACCGGGGGCCCGGGGTGCCACCCGAGCAGCGTGATCGCATCTTCGAGCCCTTCTACCGGCTGCCCGGGCATGCCGAGTACGCGGGCGGCGTGGGGCTAGGTCTGAGCCTGGTGAGGCAGATCGCCGAGCGGCACGGTGGCAAGGTGCGATGCGAAGCCCGCCAGGGTGGCGGCAGTTGCTTTGTCATCCATTTGCCCGTGACAAATTGACGGGGCAGGCCTGCGCCGTGCAACTTCTGCAACGCAGCGGTTTCAAACTGGTGTGACGGGGCATCCTCTTGGGGGGCGGTCGCTTGGCTGTCATCCTCCTTGTGGTGCAATCGGGCGGTCTGCCTCTTACGACACATCAACGAAAAATGACAAAAGCCATGATCCTGGCGGCCGGTCAAGGGACCCGGATCCGCCCACTCACCAAGGGCATGCCCAAACCGATGATCCCCATCCTGGGCAAGCCGGTCCTTGAGTACATCATCGAGCACCTGGCCCGCCACGGTGTGCGCGAGATCATGATCAACGTGGCTTACCACCACTGGAAGATCGAGAACTACTTCGGGGACGGCAGCCGGTGGGGTGTGGAGATCGGCTATTCGTACGAGGGCGTGCGCGAGCATGGCGAAATCGTGCCCCGGCCGAAGGGCTCTGCGGGTGGCATGCGCCACATCCAGGATTTCTCTGGCTTTTTCGACGACACCACGCTGGTGCTGTGCGGCGACGCGATCATCGACCTCGACATCACCGCCGCCCTCGAAGAGCACCATGCCAAGAAGGCCATGGCCACGGTCGTGACCCTGCCCGTGTCGCGCGAAGAGGTGAAGAACTACGGCGTCGTGGTGGCCGGTGACGACGGCCGGGTGCAGTCCTTCCAGGAAAAGCCCAAGCCCGAAGAGGCGCTGTCCAATCTGGCCAGTACGGGCATCTACATCTTCGAGCCGGCGGTGCTCGAACTGGTGCCGCGTGGTGTCGAGTTCGACATCGGCAGCCAGCTGTTCCCGTTGCTCGTGAAGCAGGGGCTGCCGTTCTTTGCCCAGAGCCACCCGTTCCACTGGATCGACATCGGCCGGGTGACGGACTACTGGACCGTGCTGCAGCGCGTGCTGAAAGGCGAGATCGCCGACATGCGCATGCCGGGCAAGGAAGTGCGCCCGGGCGTCTGGGTGGGGCTGAACACACGCGTGAACTGGGACAAGGTCAACATCACTGGCCCGGTCTACATCGGTTCGGGCAGCGACATCGAGGACGGTGTCACCATCGAAGGCCCGGCATGGCTGGGCAATGGGTGCCAGCTGCGTGCCGGCAGCCACCTGGTTCGCAGTGTGCTGTTCGATTACACCCGACTGAATGCGGGTGCGACCTTCACCGACGTGATCGCCTCGCCGCTGTACGTGGTGGACCGCGGCGGCCACACCACCTACCAGGGCGAGGAAGGCACCGCGCTGCGCTGGGGCGACGCGCGGGCCTGACCGCGTCAGGGAGAGCCGGCCCCGGCGGCCCGACCTTCCGTGGGCGCGGGCGGTGTCTCCTGAGCGGCTGACGCACCCGCCTCGGCGCGGGCCACACGCTGCTTGAGGGCCACCGCGCCGGCAGCCAGCAGGCCGGGGACGGCCACCACGGCGAACACCGCTTCGAAGCCCAACTGACGACGCTGCAGTTCGACCACCAGGAACGAGCCCGCGATGCCGCCGAAGCGCCCGATGCCGAGCATCCACGCCACGCCGGTGGCGCGGCCGGCGGTCGGGTAAAACGCAGCCGCCAAGGCGGGCATGGACGACTGGGTCGTGTTCATGAGCGCGCCCGCTACGAACACCACGGCCATCAGCATGCCCACTTGACCCGTGCTCTGGCCGATGGCCCAGATGGCTGCTGCGGTGCAGAGGTAGCCTGCCATGATCACGCGGTCTGCGTTGTAGCGGTCCATCAACCAGCCTGCGGCCACGGCGCCCACGCCACCCAGCGGGAAGACCGCAGAGATGAGGGTGGCCGTCCGGGCGTCGATGCCCGCATCCTTGAAGAGAAGAGGCATCCAGTTGATCAAAGCGTAGAAGATCATGAGGCCCATGAAGTAGGCGAGCCAGAGTGCCACCGAGCCCAGCGCATACGGTCTGGACAGCACGAGCCGCAGACCGCGCGTGGTCTGGGGGGTGACGCTGGCCGGTTCGCTCATGACGAAGGACGCCGCGTCGCGGGCCATGGCGGCGTTGATCCGCAGCAGCACGGCCCGGATGCGGTTGGCGGCTTCGCCGCGGGCCACCATGTGTCGCACGGATTCGGGCAGCGCGGGCAGCATCACCAGGACAAGCAACAGCGGGGCCACGCCACCGGCGTACAGCACGCTGCGCCAGCCGAATTGCGGGATCATCCAGGATGCGAGAAACCCACCCAGGGCCGCCCCCAGGGGGAAGCCGCAGAACATGGCATTGGTGATGGTTGCGCGGCGGTCCGAGGGGCAGTATTCGCTCATCAGCGTCACCGCATTCGGCATGGCCGCGCCTAGTCCAAAGCCGGTGATGAACCGCAGCACGGTGAGCTGGGCCAGGTCGGCAGAGAAGCCGGAGGCCAGGCAGCCGGCGCCGAACAGCAGCACGGACACGACAAGCACTTTCTTGCGTCCGAGCCGGTCTGCCAGCGGGCCTGCACAAAGGGCGCCGCCGGCCAACCCGAAGAGGGCTGCGCTCAAGACCGGAGCCAGTTGCAGTTTGTTCACGCCCCAGTCTTTGATCAGGGATGGGGCGATGTAGCCGATGGCCGCGGTATCGAAGCCGTCCAGCAACACCACCACGAAACACAATCCGAAGATGAGCCACTGGTAGCGTGAGAACGGACTGCGATCGAGCAGTTGCTGAACGTCGAGGGAAGGCGAAGAGGACACGGTTGCTCCTGAGGGACGGAAAGGGCGCGAGGGGTCAGTTGGCGTGCACGTCGGGGTGGAGCGCGAGGATGTCCAGCCATGTGCGGTCCGGTACCGTGATGGCTTGTCCTCCGGCCGCGTCGATCCACATCAGGCGTGGTGCATGGGCGGTCAGTCTGGGCCAGCGGTCATGCCGGGGCGTGGGGCGGCCGCTGTGGGCAAAGTGGGTCCACCAGCGTTGCAGCGCGGCGGCCACGAATGCGTCTTCGCGTGCAGGGTGTCCCACGCCTTCCGGGGTGAAGAGCAGCGGCAACTCGGCCGTGTGAATGGCGCCAGCGGCGTGACCGCGTTGTGCGGCAGCGACGTGGCCATAGCGATAGAGGTACACCGGCGCCTGGCCCGCGTGCGCCTGGGCCACCTGCCAGGTGGGCAGGGTGGCGAAGACGTCGGTGGCAAGGCGCTGGGCGCGTTCGGCCTCGCCTGCTGCAGGGGGCAGGGGCATTTGCGCACGCACCGCGGCCCAGCGGTCACCGAGTTGCTGCACGACCGCCTGGGACCAGGCCGGCGGGAAGAAGCCGGACTCGGCATCGTTGCTGCCGATCAGCAGGGGCATCGGGGCGGCATCGCCATCGCGGAACGCCTGACGCATCGGCTTGCGGACGACCTGCCCATCCACCATTGGCATCGTGTCCTGTCGTTGCCAGGGCAGATCGATGAGTACCCGGGCTGGCAGTTGGCGCAAGTCTTCCGCGGTGGGCGCTGGCCCGGCCACCGGCGCGAGGAGGCGTGCTGCGGTCTGTTCGCCTTGTTGTCGTGTGCGCTCGGGCAGGTCAAGCGCGCCAGACTGGATGATGGCGCGGTGAAAGAGGCCCTTGGCCAGCGGTGTCGTCATCAGATAGCCCACCGAGGCCCCGCCGGCCGACTCGCCGAACAGCGTGATGCGTTGCGGGTCGCCGCCCAGTTGGCGCGCATGGTCTTGAATCCAGCGCAGCGCGGCGATCTGATCCAGCAGGCCGTGGTTGACGCCGGGTTCGTCATCGCGATTCAGTGCCGGGTGGGCCAGGAAGCCAAAGGGCCCGAGCCGGTAGTTCACCGTGACGAGGATGGCCTGCCTGGCGGCCAGGGCCGCGCCGTTGTACAGATAGAGCGAGCCGGCGCCGAGCCGGAAGGCGCCACCGTGCAGCCACACCATGATGGGCAAGGCGTGGTGCTGCCGCTGCAGGGGACGCCAGATGTTGAGGGTCAGGCAGTCTTCCGACATGGGGCGTTGTGCGAGGGTGGCCTCGGGCCCGCGTGGTGCCATGGGCTGCATACAGACGGGCCCCGGTGTCCGGGCATCCCGGACGCCGTGCAGGCGGGATGCAGCACGCGGCGCCCGCCATCGTGCTTCGCCCACCGGCGGTTGGGCATAGGGCAGGCCGAGAAAGGCCTCGCTGTCTCCGTCCCGACGGCCGATCACCAGGCCGTCGTCAAGACGCAGTGTGATCGGTGTGGCCTCATGATGGGGCGAGGAACCGCTTGAGCCGGAAGCCCCACCGGCCAGCCCGGGAAGGGCGGTCAGCGCACCGGCGACCGCGGACACCATGAGGCGGGTGTATGGGTTGCAGCGCTTCATGACGACCCTCAGAAACGGTGCGACACACCGAGGCCGAGGGCCGACTGGGACTGTCCCGGCTTCGACGTCGACGTGGCAAAGGCCGCGCCGACCTGGCTGCCTCCGTGGTTGTTGACCTTGGTCCAGAAGCCATAGAGCAAGGTCCGCTTTGAAAGGTCATATTGCGCGATCAAGTGCGCCAGTGCCGGGCGGCCGTTCGAGTCGCTGTAGCGGTAGACGCCAAACTCGCCGATCAACTGCCAACGGGGGGCGATGCGGTATCCGACGCCGCCTTGCCAGACATGCCCGCGCGGTGTGATGCGGAGGTCGCCCTGGACCGACACGTAATCGGCAAACAGCGAGAGGGCATCGATGTTCCAGCGCGCAGCCACCGAAGTCCGCTTGTCGGTGAGGCCGGACTGGTCGAGTGTGCCGGTGAGGTTGCCGCGCGTGACCTCGTGTGTCGCACGGGCCTTGAAGTCGCCTTGCGCATACTCGATGGCTGCGCCGCTGTAGCGCCCAGCCCCGCTGGCTTCCGGCAGTTCCTGGCCGCTCGACGTCATGAGGCTGCCGCGCCAACCTCCCCATGTCGGGCTCTCGTATTTGATCGCGTTGTTGATCTTGAACAGCGCGGGCGGAAGGGCCCCGAGCGCCACGATGCCGTAAGTGTCGAGCATGGTGAGGTCGTAACCCATGGCCGTGAAGTCGAACTGCATGCTGCCCAGTCGGCCCGCGGTGACCGTGCCATAGGGCGTACGCAATCCCAGCAGGGCAAAACGGTTGAAAAAGGAGGCGTTGGTGGTGACGGCCCCCGTGTCGACATTGAAGCTGTTTTCCAGTTTGAAGAAGGCCTGCAGGCCGCCGCCGAGGTCTTCCTGACCCCGGATGCCCCACACCGAAGGCAGGAAGCTGCCGGAGGCGATCGATGTCGTGTCTTGGCCCGCGGCATTCGTGTTCGAGACGTGCGTCAACGACAGGTCGACCGCGCCGTACAGCACCAGTGCGCTGCCGACCTGGGCCTGCGAAACGGAGAGGGTGGACAGTGTCAGGGTGAAGGTGGCAAGGATGCGCAAAGCGCATGAAGTGAAGGTGTTCTGCATGGTGTGCGAGGCAAAAGGGCAGCGGGCACCCCGGCCCGGCCAGCGGCCGGGCATCGAGGTGGTGGTGTGGGGGGCGCGCGATCTGGGCGCGCGTGACGTCAGGCCGCGCGGGTGGTCGGGGCGGCTTCCGAAGCGCGTTCGGAGGGCGCGGGGTCTTCTGCCATCGGCTCGGTGGCCGGGATGCCGCCAAAGGCGTAGGGGCCCATGCGCATCATGGCGAGGCACGCAAGCACCAAGCCGCCGCTGAGCAGCCACAATGCCGGGTCGTAGCTCTGTTGCAGGCGAAAGCTCTGTCCCATCAGGAATGGGCCCAAACCCGAACCCAGCATGAAGATCGCAAACAGGTAGCCGTACAACTCGCCGAAGGCCTTCAACCCCAGGTAGCGAGACTGCAGAAAGGCGATCAGATCCACCTCGGCCCCGAGGCCCAAGCCCACCAGCACGGCCGCCGGCACGCCCAGTGCGGGACTTGTGCTGAACAACAGCATGCCAATGCCGATGAGCGGCAGGCTGAAGAACACCAGGGCCACCAGCGGGCCATGCAGGCGGTCCAGCAACCAACCGGCTGCAAGCCGCCCCACGATGAGCGCCAGGCCGGCGGCGCTGATGGCTGACGTCGCCTGCGCCGGTGAGACGCCGCGGTCCGTCATGATGGGCACGATGTGGGCCACCACGCCTGAGGCGGCCAGCGCCACGGCAAAGAAGGACACAGCCAGGAGCCAGAACGCGCCCGTGCGCATGGCCTCGCCGCGGCTCAGGCCGGCTTGTGCCGGCATCGCCTTGTGGCTGGCGCGCCCCTGAACGGCATGCGGTGCAGACACCATCCAGCGCATCGCGGGCCAGGCCACCAGCAAGGTCACGACCCCCAGTCCGATGTAGGCGCCTCGCCATCCCCACACGGAGATCAGCTTCTGGGCCAGCATGGGCATCAGCATGGTGCCCAGCCCGACGCCCGCCGTGGCCACACCGAGTGCCAGCCCGCGGTGGCGGTCGAACGTCATGGCGATGGCCTTGCTGTACGGCAGCGGGGTCTGGCCGGCTGCCACCACGCCGCACACGCCATAAGCCAGCATCAGTGACAGCGGTGACTGGGCCACCCAGCCGATCGCCATCATGCACAGCGCAAACAGCACGATGGCGGGCAAGGCCACGCGCCGCGTGCCGTGGCGGTCGACCAGTCGGCCGATCACGGGCGTGGCGATGCCCGTGGCCACCAGACCGATCAACAAGGCGCCCGAGACCGTGCCTCGGTCGGTCTCGAAGGCTTCCGTCAATGGCTTGACGAAGACCCCGAACGTGAATTGCATGACCGGGCCGTTGCCCACGGTCAGGCCCAGCAGGGCGCCGACCACCACCCACCAGGGGCTTCTGTCTGACTGTCTCATCTTGTGCTCCTCCGACCCTTGTCACGCGGTGGCGACGGGTTTTCTGTGACCGATGATCCGGGCAGTGCCCGGGACAAAGCAAACGCGGTAACCCGCCTCAGTCGAACGCAGGCGGAACCTTGCCAAGGCGCGCCCGGATCCCTGTGGTCTTGTCTTTCGTGGCAAACAGCAGCTGGAAGGATTTGCGCTCCATCTGGAGCCCGACCTCCAGCGTCGTGGCCATGCTCTGCAGCACGGCTTCCTTGATGAACTGCTGGGCGAGTTGGGGCCCCTTGGCGAGGGCCGCAGCCATCGAGAGCGCCCGGTCTTCCACTTCGGCGTCCGGGTGCACTTCACTGACGAGGCCCAGCGCGAGGGCCTCGGGGGCGGTCAGTCGCGCACCGGTCAACAACAGCCGCATCGCCTGGAACTTGCCCACGGCCCGTGTCAGCCGCTGTGTGGCCCCGCCGCCGGGCATCAGGCCCAGCAGCACCTCGGGCTGACCAAAGCTCGCCTGGTCGCTGGCCAGGATCAGGTCGGCGTGCATGGCCAGTTCGCAGCCGCCGCCCAAAGCGTGGCCGCGCACCGCGGCGATCACCGGCTTGCGACAGGCGCTGATGGCGCCCCACAGCCGGTCCATCTCCCGTCCGATGATATCGGTCGGCGAGGCATCGACGTACTCGTTCAGATCGGCCCCTGCACAGAAAGCGCGCTCTCCACCTGCAAGCACCACCACGCGCACAGCAGGGTCGGTGTCGGCCGCGGCAAAGGCCTCGGCCAGGCGTTGGCGCAGAGCGAGGTTCAGTGCATTGAGCACGGCAGGGCGATTCAGCCGCAGCACCCGCACGCCGGGTGTGGGGTCGTGCGACAGCACGACATCGTCATCCGAGTTCAACATGGCAGGCCGCCTCAGTGACCGGTGAAAACAGGCCGCCGCTTCTCGAAGAAGCTGGCGACGGCCTCTGCGTGGTCGGCGGTCTGATGGGCCAGCCCCTGGAACCGTCCGGCGTGTTGGAGCGCCTCGCCCAGCGTGCCGTGGGCGGCGTGCTGGAGCAGTTGCTTCGTCCAGCGCAGTACCTGTGGCGGGTTGGCCGAGATCCGCTCAGCCAGTCGCATGGCCTCGGGCATCAGCGCATCGGGTTCCACCACGCTGGACACGAGGCCGATCCGCAGCGCCGTCTCGGCATTGACCGTGTCACCGGTGAAGGCCATTTCCGCGGCGCGGCTGGCTCCGACCACGCGTGGCAGCAGCCAGGCGCCACCATCGCCGGGCACGATGCCGACCTTGACAAAGCTTTCCGCGAAGCACGCGCGTGTCGAGGCAATGCGGATGTCGCACATGCAGGCCAGGTCGTTGCCGGCCCCCATGGCCGGCCCATTGACGGCCGCGATGATGGGAACCTGAAGCGCCTGGAAGGCCAGCGGGATACGCTGAATGCCGTTTCGGTACTGGCTCACAATCTGATCTGGTGATCCTGCGAACATGCCTTGCCGGTCGCGCATCTCGGCGATGTTGCCGCCTGAACAGAACGCCGCACCCGAGCCGGTGAGGATGGCGCACCGGATCGACAGGTCGTCGTTCAGTTCCGCGAAGAGGCGCTCGAACGCACCGAACAGGTCGTCGCCGCTGAGCGCGTTGCGGGTATCGGGTCGGTTCAGCGTCAGGATGGCCACGTGGCCCTGGCGCTCCACCAGAATGGAAGAGGTCATGGTCTTGCTCCTCAAGTGCGTTCGAGCGCCACGGCGATGCCTTGTCCTACGCCGATGCACATCGTGCACAGCGCCAGGCGGCCGCCCGTTTTCTGCAGGTGTCGGGCTGCGGTCAGCGCGAGCCGCGCCCCCGACATGCCCAACGGGTGGCCCAGCGCGATGGCGCCGCCATGCGGGTTGATGTGGTCGCTGTCGTCCGGCAGGCCCAGTTCGCGCAACACGGCCAGACCTTGCGCCGCGAACGCCTCATTGAGTTCGATGACGTCGAAATCGGCAATGCGCAGGCCGGTGCGCGCCAGCAGCCGCTGCACGGCCGGCACGGGCCCGATGCCCATCATCCGGGGCTCAACGCCTGCCGTGGCAACACACACCACCCGTGCCAGCGGCTGCAGATCATGGCGCTGCACGGCGGCCTCGCTGGCCAGGAGGAGGGCGGCTGCGCCATCGTTCACGCCGGAGGCATTGCCTGCCGTCACAGTGCCTTGCGGCCTGAACGCAGGTTGGAGCCGTGCCAGGTCGTCCCGCGTGGTGTCGGGCCGCAAATGCTCGTCCTGCGTGAACCAGCGGGGCGCTGCGCCCCGCTTCTGGGGCAGGGCCACGGAGACCGTTTCGCCATCAAACCACCCGTCTGCCTGGGCCCGTGCGGCGCGCTGCTGGCTTCGCCAGGCGAACGCGTCCTGATCGGCCCGTGCGATGCCGTGTCGTTCGGCCACGTTCTCGGCGGTTTCGCCCATGGCCTCCACGCCGTACAGTTCGGCCATGCGGGGGTTCACAAAACGCCAGCCGATCGTGCTGTCATGCACTTCCGGTTGGCGATCGAAGGCGCTGCCGGGCTTGGACATGACCCACGGGGCGCGGCTCATGCTTTCCACCCCGCCGGCGAGCGCCAGATCGATTTGGCCCAGTGCGATGCCGCGTGACGCTGCGGACAGCGCCTCCAGCCCCGAGCCACACAGCCGGTTGACCGTGGCTGCCGCCACCGACACAGGCAGGCCTGCCAGCAAGGCGCTCATGCGCGCCACGTTGCGGTTGTCTTCGCCGGCCTGGTTGACGCAGCCATAGTAGACCTCGTCAAGCTGGGCCCAGTCGAGGCGGGGGTGGCGTGCCATCAGCGCCTGAATGGGGAGGGCGCCCAGGTCGTCGGCACGGATGCCCGACAGCGAACCACCGTAGCGTCCGATCGGTGTCCGCACACCGTCGCAAAGGTAGGCGTGCCGGGTCATAGGCCCAGCACCCGCTCAGCGTTGCCGTGCATGACCTTTTCCATCACGGCGTCGCTGTAGCCCAACTCCGACCATTCTCGCAGGATGCGGTCGTAAGGCAGGCTGGGATAGTCGCTGCCGAACATGATCTTGTCCTGCAGGCGGCCGCGGATGTCGACCTTCAGGTTGCCCGGAAAGTACTTGGGCGCCCAACCCGACATTTCCCAGTACACGTTGCCTTTGTGCAGGGCCACGGCCGTGGTCTCGTCCACCCAGGGCCAGCCAGGGTGCGCCATGATGATCTTGAGGTTGGGGAAGTCGGCGGCCAGGTCATCAATGGCACCAGGGTGCGCGTGGCGGATGCGCGCGCCATGACCGCCCGGCATGCCGGCCCCCATGCCGGTGGTGCCCACGTCGATCATCACGGCCGCGCCCAGCGCGTTGATCTCCTCGAACAGCGGGTAGTGGCGCCGGTCGTTCACCGCGAAGTGCTGCATGATGGGGTGGAAGTGGAAGCCGATGAATCCCAGCTCCTGAACGGCCTTCTTCACCTGACGGATGGCAATCTCGCCCTTGGCGGGCTCCACGGCCCCCCAGCACTGGATGATGCGGTCGGGGTGCCTTTTCCACATGCCGTGCACGTATTCGTTGGTGCAGGGCGGGGCCGCCACGGTGGTCTCCAGATCGAGCGCCACCAGGCAGGCTTGCACGCCAGCCTCGGTGAACTCGGCCACCACCTCGTCCTCCGATTTGCCGACCCATTCGCGCTTCCAATAGCGCGCCAGTTCAGCGGGATAAGGCCCTTGAGATTCAATCCAGGTCGGTGTGCCTGGATAGCAGTGCAGATCGATGATGCGCATGGCAATGTCTCCGTTGGGTTGAGGTCAGGCGGCTTGCTGGGTGGGGGCGTGGGCCGGGCGCTCTGCTTCCTCGCAGAGCAGCTGTGTCACCCATTCCCCCAGGGCCTTCTTGCTGACCTTGCCAAAGGTCGATACGGGAAAGTCGGCCATCGACTCCAGCCGCTCGGGCAGCTTGAAGCGTGCGATTTCATGGGTTTGCAGAAAGGCCACCAGTTCGGGCAGCGTCAGGCTCTTGCCCTGGCGCAGGACGACACAGGCGCACATCTTTTCGCCCATGGCGGCGTCGGGCATGGGGATGCAGGCAACGTTCTGCACGGCCGGGTGCATCAGGATGAGGTTTTCCACCTCTTCTGCGCTGATCTTTTCACCACCCCGGTTGATCAGGTCCTTCTTGCGGCCCTCGACGATGTAGTTGCCCGAGGGATGCTTGCGCATCAGGTCGCCGGAACGGTAGAAGCCATCCGGCGTGAATTGGCGCGCGTTGTACTCGGGAACGCCGAAGTAGCCACGCAACGTGTACGGGCCACGGCAGGCCAGCTCACCCACATCGCCGTCCGGGACTTCGCGGCCTTCGTCGTCGATCAGCTTGACCTCATCATCCGGGCACACCGGGCGGCCGCACGTTTCCAGCAGCACTTCTTCAGGATCGCCCCGGCGCACGAACATCAGCAGGCCCTCGCTCATGCCAAAGTTCTCCTGCACGAAGGCGTTCTTGAACAACTGGCGCGTGCGCAGCCGCACCTCGGGCTGCATGCGTTGGCCCCCGCTTTGAATCTGCTGCACCGAGTCGAGCTTGAAGTCGCCAATCTCGGGGGCGTTGATCAGGCGAATCAGCAGGGCCGGCACCACCTTCAGGTGGGTAACGCCATGGCGCTGAATGAGATCGAACATCTCTACCGGCTTGGTGTTGGCGTGTAGCACCACGGTGGCCCCGCGGAACAGGAAACCCTGGATGCCGGGGCAGGCCAGCGGCAGGTTGTGCGCGATGGGCAGCACCAGCAGCAGCACCGAACTGGCGTCCACGCCGGCGACGTCTGCGGCCACCTTCGAGTTGTAGGCGTAGTCGTTGTTGGTGCGCGGAATCAGCTTGGGGATGCCCGTTGTGCCACCTGACAGCTGAAAGATGCACGGGTCGGTGGGGGCAATGGCAATGCCCTCGAGGTCCGAGAGCGGGCGTCGGGCCGGCTTTGCAATCAGCGCGGTGAGCGACACCTCGCCGGCTTCAGGCTCGCCCAGCACCAGGCGGTGTTCCAGCACGGGCTGCTCTTGCTGCACGCGCTGCACGAAGGGCGCGAAGGCAAAGGTGTTGCCGGCCTCGCGCACCGTCTTCGGGTAGACCACGCAACGTGCTTGCGACAGACGCACGAACTGGCTGAGCTCCGCGTAGCGGTGCGTGACCAGCGCGGCGATGGGAATGCAGCCGATCTTCTGCAGCGCGAAGTACAGCACCACGAACTCGGCCACATTGGGCAGCATCGGCACGACGCGATCCAGTGGCTTCAGGCCCAGGTCCAGCAGGTTCAGCGCGAGGTTGCTGCTTTGCGCATCCAACTCTGCGTAGGTATAGCGACGGTCGCCATCGATCAGCGCCGTGCGGGGCGCGAATCGCTTGAACACGGTGTCGAACTCGGCGGCCAGCGACTGGTCCTGCCAGTAGCCCTTGGCACGGTATTGCGCTGCGGCGTTCTCTGGGAACGGCACGAATCCTTCCAGCATCGGTCTCTCCTTTATCCAGGGTGTCGAGGGGCGCTTGGGCGATCAGGTCGATGCGGTGAAGCCGCCGTCGATCACGACCACCTCGCCGGTCACGAAGCGGTTGGCCGTCAACAGGTTGAGCATCACTTCGGCCACGTCGTCTGCCGTGACGCAACGGCGCAGCGGAGTCTGCTTGGCGCGCTTGCCCATCAGGTCGTCGTACTTGTCGCCCAGCATCCGCTCCATCCATTCCCCCTCCATCCAGCCCGGGGCCACCGCATTCACGCGGATATCCGGGCCCAGGTTCCAGGCCAGCGTCTTGGTGAGGTTGACGACTGCGGCCTTGCTGGCGGCATAGGCCGGCGGTTGCGGGCCCGGACGCAGGCCGACGATGCTGGCCGTGTTGACGATGGCCGGTTGAGTGCCTTTGCGCAGCAGCGGCGCGGCCGCGCGCGTCACCTGGAACGTGCCGCGCACATTCACGGCAAACGTGCGGTCCCACTCGGCCATGTCCAGGCTGTCGAGGTCGCGCATCTTCCAGCTTGCGGTTGTGCCTGCGTTGTTCACCAGCGCATCAAGGTGGCCGAACGTCTCGCCAATCGTGTGCATCATCTGGTGCACCGCGGGATCGTTGCTGACGTCGCACTGGATCAGCAGTGTGCGTGCGCCAAGTTGCTCGGCCTCTGCCGCCACTTGTTGGGCCTTGGCTGCACTGGCGCTGTAGTTGATGGCGATGTCGTAGCCGGCGCGGGCCAGGGCCAGCACGGCGCTGCGGCCGATGCCCGTGGCACCGCCGGTCACGAGTGCTTTCTTGCGAGGAGATACGATCGTCATGAGAAGGTCCTTGGATATGAGTGAACTCAGGTGGTCCGCCATGCAGCGGCTCGACCTGGTGGCAGGCCAATGTGGTCAGGGTGAGGGGGCTTCGCCGGCCTGTTTCCCTAGGTGGTGAAAACCCGGAAGCGGTTGAAAGGCACGGCGTTGTCTCCTGGTTGAATGGATCCGTCTGCAGCGGATGTCACCAATGTAGGCAAGGCCCTGTCACGGCAGAAGATGACAAAATCAAGCGAGCGATACGCATTCATCATCTAGGTGCAACCCTCATGAAGCTCACGCAGCTGCGCGACCTCGTGGCCATCGTCGAACATGGCAGCCTGCGCGCAGCGGCGCGCCATCTCGGGGTCGACCAGCCGGTTCTCACGCGCAGCGTCCGTGCGCTGGAAAAAGAGCTGGGCACGCCGATGTTCGAGCGAACTGCCTCCGGCATGACGCTGACCCAGGCGGGGCAGCGGTTTCATTTGAGGGCCAGCTTGATCGTCAACGAGTCTCGGCGCGCACAGGACGAGCTGGCGCAGATCCTTGACGAAGGCGGCGGCAGCCTGACGGTGGCCTTGTCCATCATGCCGCATGCCGGATTGCTGCCTGCCGCTTTGCCGCGGTTCCGGCAGCGTTACCCGCGCGTGCGGCTGCACCTCATCGAGGGCCTCTTCCCGGACATCGAGTCACGCTTGCGTGACGGCAGCATCGACTTCTACATGGGAGCGGCGCCGCGGATCGCACCGTCGTCTGGGCTGCGGGTCGAGACCCTGTTCCGCAACACCCGTGCGGTGGTGGGCCGCAAGGGGCATCCGCATGCCGGAGCTGGCTCACTGCATGAGCTGGTGGGCGCGGAATGGGCTTCCACCGCCATCGACCACAATGCCAGCGAAGACCTGGCTCACCTGTTTGCACGCTATCAACTTGACCCGCCTCGCGTCATGCTGCAAGCCGGCAGCGCCCTGTCTCTGCTGGTCGCGTTGACGCAAACAGACCTGCTTGCGATGCTGCCCAGGCAATGGGCGGATTTCCCGTTGACCGCCGATACCTTGCAAATCATCCCGGTGCGTGAAGAGCTGCCAGCACCCGACATGGTTTTGATCCACCGGGCCGGCTTGCCGCTGACCCCCGCTGCCGAGCACATGGTGGACCTGTTGATGCGCTTTGCGCCCCAGCAGGCAGGGCCTCAACAGGGCTTGATCGCGCCGTCGGGAGACACGGCGTTGTCGCGGTAGCCAGCCTCGCGCAGCACGTCCATATAGACCCCGAGATAACCTTCTATGGCGGCACCCGTGTTGAACTGGCTGGCCCAGGCTTGCGCCTGTTGAACGCGGTGTTCCCTCTCGGCCCCCGACAGGGCCAGCATGCCGATCAAGGTTTCGGCCGCCGTTTCAGCCCACGGGCCCACCGAGGCGCCGTAAGGCAGTCGGGGCACGTAGAAGGCAGAAGGCCCGCCCACCTCGCTCATGGGAGCCTCGTCGGTGGTCAGGGTCAGCGTGCCACATGCCTGGGCCTCGACGATGGGCCATCCGAACCCTTCTGCCAGGCTCGGGAACAGAAAAGCGGCAGCCTGTGTGTAAGCGGCCACCAGGGTAGGCTGGTCCAGCCCCTGACGGAAGATCACGTGCGCGCCGGCCGGCACCGAAGCCAGCGCGGCCTGCAACGCTGCCCCGGAGGGAGGCGGGCCCACCATGAGCAGCGGCAGCGGGGCCGTGCCCGCCTGTGCACAGCGCCGTGCATACGCCGCATACAGGCTCACGATGCCGACGCGGTTCTTGTACCACTGGCCCCCGCCCACATGCAGCAGCATGCTGCCCTTGTCTGCCGGCAGGTTCGCCCGGGTCAGCACAGCGCGCGCCTCGCCGTCGGGCATCGGGGCAAAGCGGTGATTCAGATCGTTGTAAACCACGCTGATGCGTTCACGCGGAATGCCGGCGAAGCGGATCAGATCGTCCTGCGTGCGCCGGGAAATGGCGATGAAGCGCCGTGCCTGCTGAAAGCCCTGCCGGATGTAGCGCTGGTAGGCCTTGCCCGTGGCCGACGTCGGGTTCTCGGGAATGTCGCCCAGTGCCGATCGCAGCGCGAGCAGATCGTGTGCATGCACCACGTGCGGCCGGTCGGCCACCAGCGGGCACCACGGGCCCAGCGCCTGGTCGCAGAACACGAACAAGGTGTCCGGTGGGAGGGTCCGCAGCGTCTTGCGGAAGGCCCGCGGGAACAGCAGGTACTGGTCGACGTAGCCCGCCCACTTGGCGAGCTTGGGATGGGTGATCCAGCGGCGCATCACCGGCACAGCCGAGTGCAGGCTCACGGTGTGACCGCGTGCGGTGTAAGCCTCTTCCAGCATGCGCGCGAACCGCGGCATGCTCTGCGAGTTCATGAAGGGCGGGTGGGTGAAGATGGCGATGCGCATGCGGGCTTTCGTCCGGTGGGGGCGCTCAGAGCGCGAGCTTCACGAACACGAACTCCGGGATGTGCTTGATGATCAGCATGATCAAGGCCCAGAAGCCCGGGGTGTAGACCACCGACTTGCCCTTGTCCACGCCGTTCACGATGTCGGCCGCCACCTTCTCGGGTTTGGCCCACAACGCGCCCTTCTTGAAGGACGCCGTCATCGGCGTGTCGACAAAGCCGGGCTTGATCGTCACCACGTGCACGCCCTGCTTGCTGAGCCGTTGCCGTAGCCCGGAGGCAAAGGCAGACACCAGGGCCTTTGCGCTGCCATACACGTAATTGCTCTGCCGCCCGCGGTCGCCGGCCACCGACGAGATCACCGCGATGGCGCCATGCCCCTGGCTGGCCAGTTGCTCACCCGCCAGGCCCATGAGGTGGACCACGGACAGGCCGTTGGTGTGAATCTCGTCCATGGCGTAGGCCGCATCCGTCTGCGCCCGGTTCTGGTCCGACAGGGTGCCGTGCGCGATCAGCACGGTGTCGAGCCCGCCCATTGCTTCGGTGGCGGCCTGCAGCAGGCTCACATGCTGATCCAGTGCGTTGGCGTCGAACACCTGCGTGCCCACAAAAGGTGCACCGCGCGTGCGCAGGTCGTCTGCCACGGATTGCAATTGCGTCTCACGTCGCGCAGCCAGGAAGAGCTTGTCGCCCCGCTGGGCCCAAACGCGCGCCGTCGCCTCTGCAATGGCCGACGTGGCCCCGACGATCAGGATCTTTCTCATGCTTGCTCCATGACCCTGCGCCAGAAGCCGGAGCTGAAGCGAGGGTCGACATACGAGGTGAATTCAGACCAGCGCGGGTAACCCGCCTTGAACAGGGCGGCGCCCATGCGACCATCCTTGGCGGGGTAAAGCCGCCCGCCCGCTTCCAGCACGATGCGGTCCAGCGCCTCGAAGAGCTTGTGGAGCCGGGGGCCCTGGTTGGGGAAGTCAAGCGCCAGCGTCGTGCCGGGCATCGGGAAGGACAGCATGCCGTGCGAGGCGGGCGCGCCAAACTGCTTGAGCACGGCCAGGAAAGAGCCCATGCCGCTGGCCGAGATCGCCTCCAGCAGCGCACGCGTGGCCTTCAGCGCCCGCTCGGGCGGGATGGCGCACTGGTACTGATAGAAGCCGCGTGGGCCGTAAATGCGGTTCCACTCCAGCAGGGCATCGAGGGGATAGAAGAACGGCCGGTAGTGCTGCATGCCGCTGACCACATCGCGCCGCTGCTTGTGGAAGTACAGCGTGTTGAACGATTTCAGCGACAGGCTGTTGACCAGCGACAGCGGGGGCGTGATCGGCACGGTGCGCGTGTGGGGGTCTCCGCCTTGCGCCAGGCCGCGCGGCACCCAGGCTGTCTCCATCGCCGCGGGCGCGTGGTTGCCCCGGTTGAACAGGCCGCGGCCGAGGCGCTTGCCGCCGAACGCGCAGTCGATCCACGACACGGTGTACTCGTGGTCGGCCTCCGAGGCGGCGCTCAGCTCGAAGAACTCCTCCAGGCTGCGGAAGCGGATCGACTCGGTCACCATGAAGGGGTTGGCCACGCGGCGCAGCTGCACTTCGGCCCAGGTGATCAGACCGGTCAGGCCGAGACCGCCCACCGTGGCGGCAAACCAGTCCGCGTGCTCGGTCAGGCTGCACACGCGCCGTATGCCATCCGAGCGCAGCAGCTCGAAGCACCGCACGTGGTTGCCGAACGAGCCGGCCACATGGTGGTTCTTGCCATGCACGTCGTTGGCGATGGCGCCGCCCACGGTCACGAACTGGGTGCCGGGCGTGACGGGCAGAAACCATCCCTGGGGCACCACCAGGCGCAGGATCTCGGACAGCAGCACGCCGGCCTCGCAGCGCAGCACGCCCGTGGACGGATCGAAGGCGATGAAGCGGTCGAGCTGGCGACCGGGCAGCAGGGCGCCGCCCGGGTTCAGGTTGCTGTCACCGTAGCTGCGGCCGTTGCCGTAGGGCAGCATGGTCGCGCTGCCATCAGGCAGGGCAGGCAAGGCCGCATGGCGGCTCGCCAGAGGCAGCAGTTCGTGCTCGGGACGCAGCACCCGGCCCCATGAGGTGTACGACGAGGTGACCGCCATACGGTGTCAGGTGGCGGCCCACAGCACGATGGCCGCCGCCACACCGGTGGCCAGGCTGGTGCGGTCCTTCAGCGCGTAGACCAGGGGGTCGTCGTCCATGTTGCCGCGGTAGGTCTCCATCCAGATGCGGCTGATCCAGTACAGCATCACCGGCACCAGCAGCCACACCAGCTTGGGATGGCTGTAGAGCCTGGCGATGTCGGGCGAGTTCACGTACAGGGCGAGCACCAGGATGCTGAGGTAGCCACTGGCCGTGCCCAGACTCTGCAGCAGGTGAATGTCGTTGACCTGGTAGCCACGGCCGGAGGCCTTGTCCTTGCCCTGCACGCGCATGGCGTGCAGTTCGGCAAAGCGTTTGACGATGGCCAGGCTCAGGAAGATGAAGATCGCGAACATCAGCAGCCAGAACGACAGCGGGATGTCCGTGGCCGCCGAGCCCGCCACGATGCGCACGGTGTACAGCCCGGCCAGCGTCAGCACGTCGATCATCACCAGGCGTTTCAGCAGGAAAGAATAGGCCAGCGTGACGACGTAGTAGGCCAGCAGCACGCCCAGGAACTTCGCGGGCAGCAGCAGCGCCAGACCGAAGGCCAGCAGCAGCAGCAGGGGCGCGGCCACCAGCCCGAACAGCAGGCTCAAGGTGCCTGCCGCAAACGGCCGGCGGCACTTGCTGTGGTGCGCGCGGTCCGCTTCCAGGTCCAGCATGTCGTTGAGCAGGTACACCGACGAGGCGCACAGGCTGAAGGCCACGAAGGCCGTCAGGCCGTCCAGCATCCGGGCTGCATCGCCCAGCACGTGGGCGGCTGCCAGCGGCACGAAGATCAGTGCGTTCTTGGCCCACTGGTGAACGCGCAGTGCTTTCGTCACCACCTTGAAGGTGGTGGGCTGCGGGGCAAAGGTGGCTGCCACCTGGGTGACCGCGCGGGCACGTGCTTCCAGCGCCTTGCCGCCGTGCACCACCACCGCGGCGTGGGCATGCGGCCAGACCTTCAGGTCGACGGCCTCGTTGCCACAGTAGTCAAAGCGCTTTTCGCCAAAGCGCTTGACCAGTTCGGCGGCCTTGTTGCTTCCCGACAGGTTGGTCTGGCCGTCGCTGGACAGCACGCCATCGAACAGGCCAAGGTGCTGGGCCACGGCGTGGGCCAGGCGGCTGTCCGAGGCGGTCACGAGCCAGATCGGCCGGCCCAGTTGCTTCTGCGTGCGCAGCCACTCGACAAAGGGGGCGGCGTAGGGCAGAGCCGCGCCGTTGAGCGTGACGCGGCTCGCAATCTCGCGCTTGAGTCGGGCCTTGCCGCCCAGCAGCCAGAACGGCACGAGCAGCAGGTACAGCGGGTTGCGCTTGACAAGCAGGAGGAAGGATTCGAGCAGCAGGTCGCTGTGAATGAGCGTGCCGTCGAGGTCGACGCAAAGCGGAACGTCTCTCTGATTCATGTCTGTTTTGTATGGCGAAGAACCCAGACGCAGTACCAGCCGATCACGACGGCCAGCCACAGGGTCAGGAGTCGGCACACCAGGGTCAGCAGGATCGCCTGGGGCATGGTGAAGCCGTGGGCATACAGCAGCCCGGCCATCACGAACTCGGTGCTGCCCAGTCCGCCCGGCAGAAAGGACAGCGCACCGACGATGATCGCCACCGCGTAGATGCCCATGGCGGACGCCATGGCGAGGGGCTCGGGCGACAGCACGTCGGCCACCAGCTTCAGGCCGATGGCTTCCAGCGCCCAGGCCGCGAGACCCAGGGCCATGCCGCCCAGCAGGATGCCGGGAGACAGCAGCGCGCGGGCACGCACCAGCGTGTGCACGATCGTCTGGGCGGGGCGCAACAGGCGGTGCGCGGCACGTTGGTCAAGGTGGGCCGCCACGCGGGGCCACGGCAGCAGCATCAGCATGGCCAGCAGGCCGCCGACCAGCGCGAGCGCCACCCACAGAAAGCGCTGGTAGGCCTGCAGTTCGGTCAGTGCGGCGGCCGTCAGCAGCATCATGGCGAGCAGGTCCAGCAGGCGTTCGACGAAGAAAGCCGCACCGGACGCCGGCAGGCCGATGCCATGCGGCTGGTAATAGCGTGCACGGACCATCTCGCCGATCTTGCCGGGCGACAGCGTGAACGCGAACCCGGCCATGTAGGTCAGGGCCACGAAGCGCCACGGCAGGCTGTGGCCCAGTCGTGTCATGTACAGGCGCCAGCGCCACACGCGCAGCGCGTAGTTCACCAGCGACAGCCCACCCGCGAGCAGCACCGCACCCCAGCCGGCCTGCAACTGGCTCGGGTCGACCTGGGCAATGTCCTTGCGGAAGGCGGTGACACACCACACGGCGAACACGGCGAACAGACCGTAGACGGCCAGCTTGCGCATCAGGTTGGTGTGGGGTGGCGCGGGGGGGGCCGCATTGGAGTTCATTCAGGGATTATGCGGGGGTGTCTGTGACACGGCGGTCACGTTCCCCACGCTTTGGGGGCCCCGTGGCGTATCAGAACGTGTCGGCCCGGCTCAGCAACGGGGCCTCTGCGTCCTTCGGGGCCAGCACTGGCGTGAGGCCGCCCAGCGGCCACGCCACCCCGATGTCCGGGTCATCCCAGCGGATGCTGCGCTCGTGTTCCCTGGAGTAGGTGTCCGTCGTCTTGTAGAGGAAGTGGGTGTTGTCCTCCAGCGCGACAAAGCCGTGGGCGAAGCCCGCGGGGATCCACAGCTGGCGTTGGTTGTCGGCGGTGAGCTCCACGCCCACCCACTGGCCGAACGTGGGCGAGTCCTTGCGGATGTCGACTGCCACGTCGAACGCGGCGCCTTGCACCACGCGCACCAGCTTGCCCTGCGCACGGGGCGCCAGCTGGTAGTGCAGGCCGCGCAGCACGCCGCGCCGGCTGCAGGAGTGGTTGTCCTGCACGAAACGGCGTGGGACGGGCAGGCCGAGCTTGCCGAGTTCGTCTTCGAAACGACCTTCGTTGAAGCTTTCCATGAACCACCCGCGGTCGTCGCCGTACACGGCGGGCTCGATGATGACGACGTCGGGGAGGGCGGTGCGGATGAGTTTCATGAATCGGAAAGGGATCAGTAGACCTTGTCGTTGATGACCTTGAGCAGGTATTGCCCGTAGCCGTTCTTCAGCATCGGCTGGGCCATGCGCTCGAGGTCGGCCGCAGAGATCCAGCCCGACCGGTAGGCGATCTCTTCGGGGCAGGCCACCTTCAGGCCCTGGCGCTTCTCCAGCGTGGCGATGAACTGCCCGGCTTCGAGCAGGCTGTCGTGTGTGCCGGTGTCCAACCACGCATAGCCGCGGCCCATGATCTCGACGTGGAGCTGGTTCTGCTCCAGATAGCGGGCGTTGACGTCGGTGATCTCCAGTTCGCCACGGGAGCTGGGCTGGATGGATGTGGCGATGTCGCACACCTGCTCATCGTAGAAATACAGGCCGGTCACGGCGTAGTTGCTCTTCGGCGCCTTCGGCTTTTCCTCGATGCTCAGGGCCCGTTTGGCCTGGTCGAACTCGACCACCCCGTAACGTTCCGGGTCTTGCACGTGGTACGCAAAGACGCTCGCGCCTTCCGTGCGCGCATTGGCGCTCAGCAATTGGCGCTGAAGGTCATGGCCGTAGTAGATGTTGTCGCCCAGCACCAGGGCACTGGGGGCGCCATCCACGAAATTCCGGCCGAGGACGAAGGCCTGGGCCAGTCCATCGGGGCTGGGCTGCACGCAGTACTGCAGGTTCAGGCCCCACTGGCTGCCGTCGCCCAGCAGGGCCTGGAAGCGCGGGGTGTCTTGCGGCGTGCTGATGACCAGGACGTCGCGGATGCCGCCCAGCATCAGGGTGCTGAGCGGGTAATAGATCATCGGCTTGTCGTACACCGGCAGCAGCTGCTTGCTGATGGCCAGCGTGGCCGGGTGCAGGCGCGTGCCCGAGCCGCCGGCCAGGATGAGGCCCTTGCGGGTCTTGCTCATGGTGATTACCTCCCCAGGATTTCGGTGAGCATGCGTTCCACGCCCTGTTGCCAGTGCGGCAGCGTCAGGCCGAAGGCGCTACGCACCTTGCCGGTGTCGAGTCGTGAGTTCAACGGGCGCTGCGCGGGCGTGGGGTAGCCACCGGTGGGCAGCGGCATGATCGCGTCGGGCGCCACCCGGATCGGCTGGCCGCGCTCGCGGGCCCATTCGATGACGAAGCGCGCGTAGTCGTACCAGCTGGTTTCGCCGGCGGCCACGAGGTGATACAGGCCGAGCAGGTCGTCACGGCCCGCCACCACGGTGCGAATGGCATGCGCGGTGACGTCCGCCAGCAGGTCGGCCCCGGTGGGCGCGCCGATCTGGTCATCGATCACCTTGAGCTGGTCGCGCTCGGCGGCGAGGCGCAGCATGGTCTTGGCGAAGTTGCCGCCGCGGGCAGCGTAGACCCAGCTGGTGCGGAAGATGAGGTGACGGCAGCCGCTGGCCTGGATAACCTGCTCGCCTTCGAGCTTGGTGCGGCCGTAGACGCTCAGGGGCGCTGTGGTGGCGCGCTCGTCGCGGGGCGCGGTGCCGCTGCCGTCGAAGACGTAGTCGGTGCTGTAGTGCACGAGGAGCGCACCGAGGTCGTCTGCCGCCTGGGCCACGAGCCCCGGCGTCGTGGCGTTGATGGCCCGTGCCAGATCCGGCTCGCTCTCGGCCTTGTCGACCGCGGTGTGCGCCGCTGCGTTCACGATCACGTCGGGTCGCACGGCGCGCACCAGGGCCGCCACTTGCTCGGGCTGACTGAAATCAGCACGCAGATCGGGGGCCGCGGCGGGCCCTGGTGTGTCGAAATCGAGGGCGGTGACCTGACCGAGCGGCGCCAGCGCGCGCTGCAACTCCCAGCCGACCTGGCCGCCCTTGCCGAGCAGAAGAATGTGCATGGCGACCTCGTTCAGACGGCGCGGCCGCTGTAGTTCTTCGCGATCCAGTCCCGGTAGGCGCCCGAGCGCACGGTGTCGATCCACTCCGTGTTCTCAAGGTACCAGCGCACCGTCTTGTCGATGCCCGATTCGAAGGTTTCGGCCGGCTGCCAGCCGATCTCGCGCTGGATCTTGGTGGGGTCGATCGCG
Organism: Aquabacterium olei; assembly: GCF_003100395.1. NCBI lineage: Bacteria > Pseudomonadati > Pseudomonadota > Betaproteobacteria > Burkholderiales > Sphaerotilaceae > Aquabacterium > Aquabacterium olei. Next base: position 3,216,904 of record NZ_CP029210.1, on the reverse strand, counting down.
TAGCGGCGGTCGTGGCCCGGGCGGTCGGTCACGTAGGTGATCAGGCTTTCGTACTTCGTGCCGTCCGCACGCGGGCGCAGCACATCGAGCTTGCGGCAGATGGTGGTCACCACGTCGATGTTGCGGATCTCGTTGATGCCGCCCACGTTGTAGGTCTCGCCGCAAGTGCCTTTTTCGATGACCTGGCAGATGGCCTCGCAGTGGTCGCGCACGAACAGCCAGTCGCGTATGTTCAGGCCGTCGCCGTACACGGGCAGCGGCTTGCCATCCAGCGCGTTGAGGATCATCAGCGGGATGAGCTTTTCGGGGAAGTGGTAGGGCCCGTAGTTGTTGCTGCAGTTGGTGGTCAGCGTCGGGAAGCCGTAGGTGTGGTGGTATGCCCGCACCAGGTGGTCGCTGCCCGCCTTGCTGGCCGAGTACGGGCTGTTGGGTGCGTAGGGCGTCGTTTCGCTGAAGGCGGCGTCGGTGTCAGAGAGCGAGCCGTAGACCTCGTCGGTGCTCACGTGCAGGAAGCGGAAGGCGGACTTGGCCTCGCCGTCCAGTCCGCCCCAGTAAGCGCGGGCTTCCTCGAGCAGGCTGAAGGTGCCCACCATGTTGGTGTGCACGAACTCGCCGGGGCCGTGGATGGAGCGATCGACGTGGCTCTCGGCTGCAAAGTGCACGATCAGCCTGGGGCGGTGCGTGGCCAGTGCCTGCCGGACCGCATCGCGGTCGGCAATGTCGGAGTGCACCAGGGTTGCCTGGCCCGATCGCAGGTAGGTGGCGATGGTGGCCGGATTGCCCGCGTAGGTCAGCTTGTCGAACACGACCACGGGCTCGGCCGGCAGGCCCTGTGCCGCCGCGCGTTCAAACCAGTGGTGCACGAAGTTGCCGCCGATGAAGCCGGCGCCGCCAGTGATCAGGATCATGGCGGCCGAGTATGCCACTCAGTTCACGGCAGACCGCCTGCTGGACGGGTTGCAGACGTGCCGCGCCAGAGGCATCCCCAGTCGCCTGGGCAGCAGCCAGACCAGCACGCCCCACGCCGCCAGCCCCAGCTTCATGGGCAGCGCGCAATGACGCAGTCGGATGGAGTGCAACATGGGCGGCAACTGCGCAAGCCCGGCTCGCAAGCCCGCCCCGTAGTTCGGGGCCGAGAACACCGCATTGGCGAAATCCTGCTTCTGCAGCGAAAAGTCGGGAAAGACGTCGTGTGCGAGGCGTTCCCCGGGCAGCGCTGCAGTCAGCCATGCTGCGAGCCGCTGGTAGCGCATCTGCAGGATACGCGTCTGAGGGGCTGTGGCGCGGGCGTTGCCAAAGCAGAGACTCGTTTCATCGCCCGCCTTGTGCACGCGGTACTGGGCGAGCGCGGTTGGCAGTGCCTTCACGCGCCCGAGCAGGGCCGTGCCGTAGCCCGCGAAGAAGTCGGCGCCGTGTCGCTCCTCCTGGCTCACGGGCAGCGGCATGATGCGGCGCAGCGCCGCGACGCGGTAGGCGTTGCCACTGCCGGGCGATGCCAGAAAGAGGCGACCGCTTCGCACTTCATCGGCCAGATCGCCGTCGGCCAGCAGGGTCGGAATCACGGCACCTGTGGCGGTGCCCGAGGCGTCAATCAACCCGAGCCGATACTGAAGCCGGGCCACCGCCGGGTCTGCCATGGCTTGGGACACCACCTGGATGGCCTCGGGGCACAGGCGGTCGTCGGAATCCAGGAATACCACAACGTCGCCTGAGGCGGCAGCAAAGCCGGTGTTGTAGGCCGAGATCTGCCCGCCATTCGGTTGCGTGATCAGCCGGATGCGGTCCGCGAAGCGGGAGGCGACCGCGACCGAGTCATCGGTCGAGCCATCGTCGACCACGATGACCTCGTGCGCAGCCAGCGTCTGGTTCAGTGCGGACTGGATGGCGTCGGCTATGAAATGGCCGTAGTTGTGATTGCACACGACCACCGAAACGCGGGGCAAGGACATGGAAGGGCTCATCTGACCAGGTAACTGCGCGTGGCAGGCGGCACCGCCGCAAGCAAGTCTCGGGCAAAGGACTCCACCAGGGCATGATGGGGCGCCGGGTCTTCGCCCGGACTGACCCGCTGCGACACCCGCACCAGCATGCCATCCGTCATGCGGCCCTGCAGACCTTCCTTCATGATTTGCCAACGTACCTGCCAGGGGCTGCTGCTGTAGGTGTCGCCAATGCGGATCCAGTAGCTCACCACCTCCGCGCTGCTTCGGGCGTTGACGACCATGCGTTGCCCGGTGACGTTCTTACCGGATGCGCTGTCTGCAATGCCGGTAAAAGTGACCGGTTGGAGTGACATCACCTTGAAGCCCTGTGCCGGATAGCACAGCTCCGGGCGGTGCACTTTCACTTCCTGACGCTGGTTCTTGCCATAGGCAAGGGCCAGCATCACCATGTCGCCCTGCGGATTGACGTAGGTGCGGGACACCACCTCGTCGTAAGGCTGGTCGGTGGAGGTGGCGCCCTGGGTGGCCACCGAGATCTGCTGCAGCGGGTTCGGCAACATCTTCCACGACCCGAAGGACTGCGGCACGCTGGCCTCCAGATGCGGGTCGGGCGCGCTGCTGTTGATGTCCGGCCGGATCAGCACCGCGGCCAGCGCAAACAGCAGCAGTGTGGTGGCGACGACCGTTGAACGTGTCCAGCTCGTCATGTGGGCTCCCGGGACTTGTCGCGACCGAAGAACAACCCGAGTACCGAGTCGGTGCCGATGGTCAGGCAGGTGGCCACGAGGAACAGGAGGATGCCGGCAAAGTCATGGACAAAGCCCTGCCCCACTTCATCCCCGAAGTAGTAGGTGATGAGCACCAGTGCCATGACCCGCAGCACGTTGGAGGCGAACGAGATCGGGATGATCAGCGCGGCCAGCAGGATGTTGCGCAGGCGGCTGGTGTGCTGGACGACGCTCATGTAGAACACGCCGATCGCCTCCAGCGCGAAGATGGAGTTCAGGCCAGCGCAGGCGTCGGCCACGAACAGCTGATAGGGGCCGATGTGCAGCGTGACGCCCATGCGTCCGATGGGGTAACCCAGGGCATACAGGATGTGCTCTGCCACGTACGACACGCCCATCTTCAGCGGGGCGGTGACCACGTCGACGATCGAGCCCGGCACGGGCACCAGGAACAGCATGAAGAAGAGCGGGAACCACATCGTCTTCAGGCCCTGCCAGCCCCATAGCAGGAGCAGCACGCCCATCAGGACCGGGATCTGCGAGATGGCATCGAGAAAGAGGACGTCCTGCGAGCGGCCCACCACGTAGATCAGGCCACCCAGCAGCAGCAGCAAGCTGCCAGCGAGGGTGGCTGGTGGGCCTTCCAGTGTGGCGAGCTTCGGATAGCGTTGCCAGGCCAGCCACAGCACCAGGGCGAGCATCACGGGGCCATGGCCTTGGCCGACCAGGCCCCATACGAATTGGTCCAGTGCCCGGTAGGTGGGCAGGTACATGATGAGAAGGGCCAGCCCGGCCAGCGCGGGGGCCCACCGCACGGCGCGTGGATCGGCGCGCCAGGGGGTATGGGTCAGAGGCGGTGCGTTCATGAGGTTCCAGGAGAGAAGCCGTGCCCTGGAGAGCAACTGGTGGGCCTTCCAGGTGCGCCATGGTGGCTTTTTCCCTGAGACGAGGGGGGGCGTGAGGCAGGCTGTTACCCCTGTGAAAATCACATACACGGCGCACACAGGCTTGTCACAACTGACCCCTGTTGATGGGGGATGAAGCTGCCCTTCAGGCCGATAGACTGGGCCGGATGAAAACCGCCTTCGTGTCGCCCTTCACCAACCACACGAACGACTACATCAACCGGGTGAAGACCATTGTGGCGGCCTGCGGTTACGACGTGCAGCCGCTGTCGTTTCGCACGTTGTTGTCACGCAGGGTTCTGGGCTTGTTCCAGCGTGACAACGTGGTGCTGCTGCACTGGCTCGAGGCGCGGGCTTTTTCCGAAGGCCATGCCGGGGCGAGTATCCGCTGGGCGGGACTCGCGCAGTTCGCGGTGTACGCCCTGGTGCTGAGCCTGATGCGGGCGCGTCTGGTGTATTTCGTGCACGACCATGCGGTGCATGACCTGAGTGGGTGGCGCCGCGGCTTTTCTGTATGGCTGATTCGCTTGCTGAGCCGGCTGGCCGATGTGCGCGTGGTGCACGATCCGAGCTTTGCCGACCGATACCGTGCCGATTACCTCCCGCACCCGCTGTATCGAGATGGCTCACTCGATGAGCTTCTCGTCAGAGGGCTAACCGCGCCGGGGCCCATGCGCGCCGGCATCCTGGGTGCCGTGAGGCCCTACAAGCGCATCGAGCGCATCATCGACCTGTGGCCGGTGGGGCCGGAACTCGCCATCCGAGGGCGTGCCGACCCGGCTTACGAAGCGCTGTTGCGAAGCCACATGGCACGCCGTGATCCCGCACCGGATATCCGGCTCTCCACGGGCTTCATGAGCCGTGAGGACTTTGCGGCCGCCCTGGCCCGCCTGGATGTCCTCATCTTGCCGCATGCCGACGAGTCGGCGCTCGTCAGTGGTGCCTTCTTCGAGGCGATCGGGGCGGTGCCCATTGTCATTGCACGCACCAGCCCGTTCATCCGCTGGGTACAGGGACAATTCGAGGGGGTGCTGTCGTTCGACACGGACGAGGAGTTCGTGGCGGCGGTGCAGCAGGCGCAGGCACTGCAGGCGCGCATGGCCGAGCGTCTGCCGGTCAGCGCACGTCGTGCGGAAGAGTTATTCGGGCTTGGAACTTGCGTTGCCCGCTACAAGCAGGCGATCGAACGCCCGTGAGGCGCAACCCGACCCGAGCGACCCCAGAACCCCATCATGCAGGCACCCGGCACCACCTTCGTCCCCACCGTCGACCGTCGCCACGCCCGCATGCTGTTGCCAGGTGCGTATGGCGCAGTTCTGCTGCTGGTGATCTGGTGGTTTCGCTATCTGCCGCTGGCCGATTTCAACGAATGGGCCTACCAGGCCTTCATCACGCGCACCTTGCTGGACGGCACGGGCAGCGCGGTGTTCTATCTGCGCGACTACCCCGTTCCGTACATCACCTCGCAGTTGTGGATGACGGGCCTCAACTTCTTCATGAGCCCGGTCGCTGCGGCGCGGTGCACCGTGACGGCGTATCTGGTGGTTGCGGCATGGCTGGCCTATCGCTTTGTCGAGGCCAACCGATTGCGGCCCGAGTTGGCCTACCCGGCGCTGCTGGTGTGCATCGTGTGCAACTCCAGTTTCTGGAGCGGCTATCTGAACTACCAGTGTGGCTTGCTGGTTCTGATGGCCTATCTCTCCCTTCCCGATGACCGTCAGCGGGATCCGCGTGTGGTGTGCGGCGTGTCGCTGCTCGCCTTTGCCTGCCATGGCTTCTGCCTGCTGGCGTTCGGCGTGTTGTCGGGGATGCAGGCGCTGTACCGCTCGCGTCGTGCGGTGTTGCACTACGTGATTGCCATGGTCCCAGCCGGCCTGCTCACGCTGTGGTACCTGCTGGCCAAATCCAACGACGCCATGCCGGCCCTGCACACGCCCGTCAGCTATGGCGATGTCCGCTTCCTGGCGTACAAGTTCTACACTTTGAGCAAGGCCGGCCCCTACCAGAATTTCATGATCGGCGACCTCTCCGATCTGGGGCGTCTGCCGTCCCTGTTCTGGCTGGGGTGCGCGGCCAACTTGGCGGCGGCCGTTGTGCTGCTGAGGATGCAGGTGCTGGCGCTGAAGCGCCCCGCGGTGGCGCACCATGCCGCGCTGCGCGCCGTCGCGGTGGTGCTCGGGGCGGCGTACCTGCTGGTGCCGGCCACGGCGCTGCAGATCGTCAACCCGGGCGAGCGCTTGCTCTATCCGCAATTGCTGGTGGTGTTCGTGCTCACGCTCAGGCGGCCCGACGAAGGGGGGCTCCCGGCCCGTCGCCGTTGGGCTCCCGTGGCCGCCAGCATGGCGGTGGGGGTGGCGCTGCTCAGTCTCGTCAACCTCATGGGCAGCACCGAGGCGCAGGGCTATCGCGGGGTGAGCGCGGACACCTTCCAGAGCGCACAGCAAGGGTATGCCGAGCGCTTTTACTGGCATCGGCCCTACCAGTTCATTGCGATGCAGGACCACATGGTGGAGCGGTACACCCAGGGCCGGGCGCCCGAGATGCCGATCACCTTCACGACCAGCCTGATCGGCATGCACCCTGTCGCGAGGCCTACACCCCCCACGCCTTGAACACGGCCAGCGCTTCGTCTACCGAGTGCACGGGCCGGGCGGTGGGCGCTTCGCGTGTCCACGCGGCCATGTAGCCGTGGATCTTGCCGTAGTTGTTGTCCAGCACCGCGTGGGGCTTGCCCAGCAGCACCGAGAGGATGTGTGCATGCAGGCGATCGGTCAGCACGTGCTCTCCCTGTTCGAGCAGGCGCACGCCTCGGTCGAGACGCGCCTGCGCGAGTCGCTGGTATTTGGCAAGGCGCACGCGCTGTGCACCGCTCCGACCGGCCGTCAACGCTTTCAGGGCGGAGTGCATCTTCACCATGCGTGACATCGCCGCTGGTTCATCGAGCCAGTCTGCCGCCATGACGCCCGGCCGGGCCAGCACCGGCGCAAAGTCGAAGCCCGATTGCTCGGCGTCCTGCCGGATCAGGCAGAACACCCCGGCTTTGGGCGGATGGTGGGCCGACAGCTCACCCAGCCCGAATGCGGCGTCGGGGCACAGCCCACACTGGTCGCCCAGTGCCGCCCGCGCCTCCGAATGGCTGCGCTGGTCGCGTGTCAGTACATGAACATCCCCGTGGCGCTGGGCCAGATCCCAGAAATGCCGGGCGCGGTCGGGGCTCTGGAAGAAGATCGACTGAGGCATCTGAATGATGCGACGTCCAGGGAAGTCCTGGATCACCCGTTCGCGCAGGCTCTGGTGCCGCATCCACAGGTCGCCCAGATTGCCGCCGCCGTGGATGAGGATGGGGCCTTCCGGGTGTGCGGCGCGCAGGGCAGCGGGGTCGTAGCTTTCACATTCGCACACGTAGCGCGGCGGCTTGCCCTGCAGGTCGAGCAACACCTCGATTTCGCCGAGCCAGATGGCGCTGTCTCCGACGTTGCCGTGGTCTGGAAAGTCGACCAGTGCGTAGTCTTCGCCGGGCGCCAGCAGGGTGCGGAAGGTCTTGCGCAACAAGGCGATCTGCGACTGGATGAACGGGGTGTTCTCATTGGTCATGGGTGCTCACCTGATGGGGGAGGAACTTGTGGCGCAGCTTGTCGAGCAGGCTCAGCAATTCGGTTTCGGGCCCGGGGGGACGCGAGGCCAGCGACCACAGCACCAGGTGCATGGCGCCGTAGACCGCCACACCCAGCGTGCTGACAGCAGCCAGTTCACCGGCCAGATGGAGCCAGCTCCATCCGGCCCCGCTCGGGGTTTGCGCGGCCCACACCACGGCGCCCGCCACCACCGCGCTGACCAGGGAGCGCTCGGTGCTGCGCAGCTGGGCTGTGAGCGAGAGGCCCGCAAGTTGGCGGACCACGGTCATGTTCAGCACGATGGTGGCCAGGCCGGTGATCGCCCGCGCCTGCAGCACCATCAGCAGGCCGCCATACCACGCTGCTGCGGCGATGATGGGCACACGCACGGCGAACATCGCCAGGTCGCGCATGAAGAGCAGGCGCGTGGCGCCGAGCGCCATGGCCAGGGGGCGCACGGGCGAGGCCACCGTCTGCAAGGCAAACACAGCGGCCAGCATCTGCACGACGATCACGGCATCCAGCCACTTCTCGCCCAGCACCAATCGAACAACGACCTCGGCCTGCAACGCAAACAGCATTCCGACCGGCATCGCGGCGGCGGCAATGACGGCCTGGGCGCGCAGGTAGCCCCGCTTGAGCCGCTCGGGCTCGTGCACCACGGCGCGCAGACCGGGGAACAGTGCCTGCTCGATCGGGCCGATGGTCTCGCGTGTGGCCAGGGCCGCGAGCTTGTCGCCCACGGTGTACAGGCCCAGTGCACGGGCGCCCATGCGGGCACCGATGATCAGGTGGTCCAGTCGCCAGTTCAGCGTGTTGACGATCTGCCCGAGCGACAGCCACACCGAGAACGACAACAGATCCCGCACATGGATCAGTGAGAACCGAGGACGGTAGGGGACGACGACATAGGAGCTGACCACGCCGGCCACCTGTGTGCACAGAAGCCCCACCACCAACGCCCAATGGCTTCGGAAGACAAGCGCGACCACGATGCTGGCAACGACGCCCGCCAGCTTCTGCGTGACGAGCACGACGAATTCCTGCCAGAACACCAGCTGCCGGGTCAGCACGATGACCTTCGGGTTCGCACCGCCGTTGATGAACACCGACAGGCCCATCCAGCACATTACCGGGATCAGCCGTTCGTCGTGGTAAAGATCAGCCACCCAGGGCGAGGCGAGCGCAAAGCCGGCCCCCACCAGTCCGCCACGGATGAGGTTCATCGTCCACGCCGTGTGGAAGTGATCTTCCGTGGGCTGTTCGTGGTGGATCAGCGAGGACGCGAGCGAGAGCTCGGTGATGGCGGCCAGCACCTCCAGCATCGTGAGCGCCAGCGCCACCAGCCCGAAGTCTTCGGGGGTCAACAGTCTGGCCAGGATGAAGGTGCTGCACAAGGCGAGCACGGTCACGGCGACCTTGGCCGCCGACAACCACAGCACGCCTCTGGCAAGTTGGGCCTTCATGCTCGGGTCTCCATGGTGCTCAGTACGCGTCGACGGCGCGCAGCGCCTGCGTCATGGGGGCCGGGCGCATGCGGCCACCCAGTCGCACCAGCGTGTCCGATACGAAGGCATCTTCGTACAGCGCGGTGCGCACCAGCTCACCGAAATACACATGCGCCCACACAAAACGCAGCAGCGCCGCACGGTTCAGCACGTAGCCGTGTTCGCCCGTACACCAGGTGATGGCGCCCATGTAGGTGTGCGGCACGTGGTTGATGTGCGCCTCACCGCATTTGCCAAGATGCCAGATGCGGTTGTGCCCTGCCGGATAGGGGCTGTGATAACGGTGGCCCCATTGCGTGGGTGCCTCGCAGCGGGCTGCACGGTTCAGGACCCGTTTCAGCGGCACAACATGCCCGGCGCGGTGGTCGTCATCGACCTTCATGACAACGCGCACATGGGGCAGCAGGCCCAGCAGAAAGTAGGCCGCAGCCACTTTGCCAGCCAGGTGATCGTAGGTGTCCGGAACTGGCACGCGCAGGGCGTCAAGTTCGTCATCCCACGTGAATCGATGTACCTCAGTGTCGCTTCCGACCACATTGATCTGGCTCACACCTTGCGCCTGCAGTTCGGTAAAGCTTTCGGCTGACTGCCGCGCGCGCGCGATGCGGGCTTCGCACGTCATGTGCATCACAACCTGCGGCGTGAGCCTTTTGCGCAGGGCATCGAGCAAGGGTGCATGCACCAGGCAGAACGCCAGACCGTAGGCGTGGAAGCAGTCTGCATCGCGCGCGTCGGCGGAGGCCATCCAGCGCGTCAGCGCCAGAAGTGCCCCAGGCGTGTCTTCCATATGGATGTTGCCCAGCAGCGATCGCGCCTGTTCAGCCTTGTCCTTCAGAACGGAGGTGGTGTCCGGGGCCCCCTTGCGCAGGTTCGTCATGGCGGGCCGTTGAATGATCTGAAGAAGCACCGCGTCGAGCGCCGCCGCAGGGTTGGCGCGGGCGTTGTCCAGTCGGCTCATTCTGTGAGCCAGTTCGCGGTCGAAGCGGCGTGCACGGACGCGGTCGCGCAACCATTGCACGCAAGCGTCGGGGAGAAAGGGCAGGGCGCTCATGACGTCTTACCGTGTGATTTGCCCGACGCCGAAACCGGACGTAACAGTGAGCCAATCCGTGCTGGGCAAACGGCCGTGCCGGAATCCGCGGGGCGCACGGCCCGGATCGATCGACGGGGCACCGGCCGTGATGCCTTGCACGAATGGTCGGCGTGGCGGGCGTCCACCCTGACTTGCAAGGCGATACAAGCCCGTGCGCGCGGCACCCGGTGCGTCCTTAGCATCCGCGTCGCTCTTTCGATTTTGTATTGCCATGTCTGTACCCTCCCTGAATCTCTCATCGCCGGTCCGGCTGAAGCTGGCGCTCACGGCCCTTGTCTGTGCTTGTCTGACCGCCTGTGGCGGTGGCGGGGGCGGGTCCGAAAGCAAGATCGCGTCGCCGCAACTGGCGGCCTCGGAAGCAGAGGTGAGCGTGGACGCCCAAGGTGTTGTCCTGGCTTCTTCGACGCTTTCCACCACGCGCACCTATCTCAACAACATCACCACCACGACGGCCAATGCTGGCGAGGTGATGGATGACTTCAATGCGTACACCGCGCTCGACGGTGCGCTCGTCCCCAAGTGGCAGTTCTCGCTGGGCCCCGAGTTCACCGGCGCCATCGGCACGATGGCCATGAGCAGCACGCTCGAGAACCGCCACGCCGATGTCGTCGCCGACTTCGGTTGCAGCACGCTCGAAGTGATCGCCGCTCCGAAATGGAACTGCGGTCGTTATGTCTCCGGCACCCGCAACTTCAGCGTGCCGTTTGCCGTCACCGCACCGGACAGCACCCGCGTGCTCATGCGTGTGCGCCAGACGCAACCGCTGCTGGGCACGGGCATGCGCCTGCGTGACACCTCGGGGCAGACGCTGCAATACAGCTTCGCGTCTCAGACCATCGAGAGCGTGCAGGGCGACGGCTGGGCCCAGGTTTCCGTGCCCGTGCGGGCGCCTGCCAGCTACTGGGGGGGCGTGAACAACGGGGTGCTGCAGGGCGGCGTCAGTGGCGTGTCGCTCACGGTGGGCCAGCAGGCGCTGGTCGGTCCGCGCGGCACGGTGCAGTTCGATGATGTGCGCCTCGTGCGGAGCAACACTGTCGAGGTGGGCCTCACCGGGCAGGAGGCCGTGCTGTCCAAGGGCGTCGTGGCCCGCACCACCGACCGGATGGCCACCGGTGCATCGTTCTATCGCATCTCCGACGCCAGCATGAAGCTGGCGTCCGAAGCGGGCTTCAACGTGATCCGCTTCGACCTGTTCTGGGACATGGTGCAGAGCGGCGGCCGGTTCGATTTCTCGATCTACGAGACCGCGCTCACCCGCCTGGCCAAGTACGGCATGAAGGCGCTGTTCATTCTCGACTACGGTCACCCCGACTTTGGCGGGGGCGCGCCCGTCACCGAGGCCAACCGCGCCGCCTACATCGAGTTTGCCCGTCAGGCCACCCGCTTCGCGATGGGCCGCAACGTGGTGGCGTTCGAGGTGTGGAACGAGCCGGACAACGCCGTCTTCTGGCGCGATGGCGACCCCAAGACCTATGCCGCCCTGCTGGGTCCCACGGTCGCTGCCATCAAGGCCATCGACCCGAACCGCAAGGTGCTCAACGGCGGTCCGTCGTGGATCAATCTGCCCTACGTGCTGGAACTGGCCCGCACCGGCCAGCTGGCGAATGTGGACGGTTTCGCCATCCACCCGTACCGCACCGGTGCGCCCGAAACCTTTGCCGGCGACCTCACGGCGCTGCGCTACGTGCTGAAGTCGCAAGGCGTCAACGCGCCGGTCTGGAGCACCGAATGGGGCTACTCGTCGGGCGGCCTGAATGCGGCCACGTTTGGCGATGGCCACGACATCCGTGCCCGTACCTGGCAGGCGCGCATGGTGCTGCGGACCATGCTCACGCAGATCTCGATGAACTTGCCGATGATGATGACCTTCGAGCTGCTGGACCGGGGCAACGACCCGGCCAACCCCGAGTACAACTACGGCATGCTGACGCCAAGTCTCACACCCAAGCCGGCTTATGTTGCGGCAAAGCAGCTGCAGACGATGACCGGAAGTAAGGATTACCGGGGGGTTGTGACCGGCTTGCCCGCCCGCGTCCACGGGCTCAAGTGGGAGGGCGATGGCAAGGTGGTCTACGCGGTGTGGCTCGACTCGAACCAGATCAGCGCGCAGGTTTCGGTGCCCGCCACCGCCCAGGTCATCGCCTGGGACGGCAGCCTGCCGACGACCGCTGCGGGCAGCTCGAACACCCGCCAGCTGACCCTCACGCACGACATGGGGCCTGTCTACATCGCCTTCTGAGCAATCAGGGCTGCCGTTTCGGAACATACGCAAGCGCGGCCATGATGTAGAAGAGGAAGCCCAGGTCGTAGACCAGTGCAATCAGGGAGGCGGAGACCAGCGTCGCGAACACCGCGCGGCGCGCCCCGATGGCTATGACCCGGTCGGTCGACGCCAGATGCTCGGGAATCCGGCCGAACAGGATGGGCGTGACGAAGAAGACGAACAGCACGGCTCCCACCCATCCCAGGTTCGACAGCACGACCAGCGCAAAGCTGGATGCCCGGCAGCATCCCAGCCCTGCGCCCAGCCCGAATGACTCGACGAACGTCTGCAGGGCCTGGGCGTTCAGCGCGCCGCGTATGGCCCCGGAGTCGGAAGTGAGCTTCTGACCGATCACCACCGAGAAAAAGTCGCTGACGGCGTCCAGTGCCGGCGGCACGAACAGCAGCACCCCCACGGCCAGCACCAGGCCGCTGGCGGTCAGCTTGAGATACAGGCTGTAGGGGCCGATCTGCCCCACGCGCATCAACCGCAGGAAGGTGTAGAGCAGGGCCACCGTCGTGCAGATGGCCAGGCTCACATAGGCGGTCCCGGAGGTGGACAGCAGCAACAGCAACAGATTGGCCAGCGTCAGGGCGCGCGCCCAGCCGCGCAGCACGCCATGCATCCACAGCGTGTGCGTGAACGCCACCAGCGCCAGGGTGTACTGCGAAAACATCGACGTCTCGGGGAAGGTGCCCGTGATGCGCATCAGGCCGGCCACCTCGCCACCCATCATCGCGTAGTTCGCGTTCTTCAGGTAGGCCAGAATCGGAACCAGCCCCAGCTGGTACTGCGCCATCTCGAGCAAGGCGGCCACCACGTTGAGCCCCGCAGCCCACAAGACCGCGCGCGCCGCAGCCAGGCCGGCTCCGGGTCGGGTCAGCAGGGTGCGGGTCATCACGAAGGTCATCAAGGCCAGGAACGCATACATGGCCTGCGTGATGTTCATTGACACCGGCCCTAGCGGGCCCACCAGATACGCACCGCCGCTCTCGCTGCGGTCGAAGCCGGCCACCATCAACTGGCCCTGCAGCAGCCGCGGCATGACGAAGGCCGTCGCCATGGCCCACCCCGTGAGCAGCAGCAGCCAGAACGTCGGTGTTGCAAACTCGATGGGACGCAGGAAGCCGCGCAGTCCTTCGCGCCGCATCAGGTTCAAGCCTGTGAAGCCCTGGGCCAGCATGGCGGGCGTCACGTTGGCGCCGCCCAGCGCCGTGGCGAACGCCACGGCCGTGCCACCGAACAGTGTGGCGATCACGGCCATGTACAGGATCCCCTGCCCACTGACGAACAGGCCCACCAGGAACATCAACAGACCATAAAGGGTCGGGACCATGCGTCAGTCTCCCGCGCGCGGAGGCCAGCGCGGCGTGCTGCCTGCCCCCAACTCGATGTAGATCGGGGCGGCCCCCAACTCGGCTTGTCGGACGACCTGCCTGGTGCCCACCTTCACCGGCTCCCCGTAGGCATCCAGGATGCGTGTGGCAGACCATGCCGGATCCAGCGGCAGCGTGCGTGACTGGTTGTCGGCGCTCCACACCATCAGCGTGCGACGGCTTCCTTGCTCGAACAGATAGGCCTGCGTGCCGCGCGTCTGCTGGCCCGCGGGGCTGAGCCGTTGCGTCAGCCGCAGGTCACCCACGATGCGGCTCATGGCCGCGTAGGTCCTGAACGCCGGTCGTTGCCGCCCGGCGCGGTCGATCAGACCATACGCCCCGTCGTTCGCGTCCTGCATGCTGAACCAGCACAACACCTTCACACCTGCTGCTTCGGCCAGCACATAGGCGCGCGGCAGAAAGGCCGCCACCAGCTCTTCCGTCACGCGTCCGCCTGCAAAGCGCCCGTCGACCTTGAAGCCCCATTCTGTGATCCACACCTCCGGCTCCACCCCGGTGTGCTTGCGTGTGTGGCGCTTGAGGCGGTCGATGGCGGTGGCGAAGGCGCGGTCGCGGTCCACCAGCTGAAACGGCCTGGCCCACTCGCTGTCGGCGTACGGTGCCACCACCTCAGGGCCGGACGAACTCTCGTTCGCATACGCATGCAATCCGATGCCCTTGAAACCTTGAGGCAGGCGCGGGTGTTGCGCAAACCAGTAGTGGTTCACCAGCACGTCCTCACTGGTGATCACTGGGGTGCCGGGCGCCTTCTTCTGCACGTGCTCGCTCACGGCGCGCAGCATGTCCACATAGTGGTCCACCCAGGGTGAAGGCGGCCGCCCGTTCCAGGCCCCACCCACCATCTTCAGGATCTGAAAGTTGTGCGGTTCGTTCCACACCTGAACGGCGAAGTCGACCCCTGCTGCTTTGAGCAGGCCCGTGACGTGGGCGGCATAACGCCCCAGCGCTTCGGGGTCGATCGGTGCGCGGGGGGCCGCCTTGGTGGCGGGGTAGGCCTTGCCGTTGGCATAGCCCAGCATGTAGATCACCCCGATGCCCTGCTGCCGATAGCGCTGCAGTCGTTGCGAGAACGCCGGTGGAAACGGCTTGTACTCGCCTGCGCGTGGCTCCATGTCGACCCACTGCACAGCGTCTCGAACCCAACGTACGCCCAGCTCGGGCAGCAGGTCGAGCTGCGCCGTGGGCTGGCCCTGATCGAACTTGACCACCAGCCCGAAGCCGGCGCGCATCGGGCGATCCGACAGCGCTGGCGCAGCATGGGCCGGCAAGCCCATCGCGATGCAGGCGAGGTGAAGCCACAGTCGCAGCCAGAGCGAGCGGATGAGGGGCACGCGCGGTGTCTCAGCGCCGACCGTGGTCGTTGAACAGCACGCCACTGAAGACCTCACACGATTTCTGCAGGCTTTCCACCAGCGCCTTGGTGGTGGACACCGCGCTCACGCCCCGGCGCGCCACCATCAGCGCTGCGCCGCATTTCTCTGCAATCACGCGGGCGTCGGCGCCGTGTGCAGCGGCTGGTGTGTCGACGATCACGTGGTCGAACTGGGTCAGCACTTCCTGCATGAGCCCGTCGAACGGATGTCCTTGCACGAGCTCCAGCGGGTTGGGCGGTGTGACGCCGGCGGGCAGCAGGAACAGATTGGGCAGGGAGGGCAGGGGACGCAGCACATCCACTTCGCCTCGGCCGGCCAGGGTCGAGCTCAGCCCCACCACGTCGTTTGGCGTGCCGAACAGCGACTGCAATCGGCTGGTGCGCAAGTCGGCGTCGATCAACAGCGTGCGGCCCGGCAGCTGGCTGAAAGACGCCGCCAGGTTGGCGGCGAAGAACGTCTTGCCGTCGCCCATGTTGGTGCTGCACACCGCCAGTGCCAGACGGCGGGCAGGGCGAGGTGCAAACACCGTGGACAGCAGGCGAGACCGCATGTCGCGAAAGAACTCTGCCGCCGCCTCGAAGGGCCGCGTGGCCACCACCAGCTCGGGCGCCAGTGTCTGGGGTTCCCGCCCCTCGTAGGGGTAGTTGAACTGCACCGACAGCGCCCAGGCCACATCTTCGGGCCGCGCCAGGCGCAGGGCCACAGCCGCCTCCCCGAACTTCACACCGTGCTTCTTCTGGTACTGCACGATGGTTTCGATCTGCGCCGCATCCAGGCTGTTGATGCGGGCAATGATGTCGCCGATGGTCTGCGTCGGCATATCCGCGAGGTTCGTCATGGTGAGGCCAGGGTGTTACACAGAGGGGCTGGGCAGCCGAACCGAGGTCTTGCTGCCGGGCAGGGGGAGAAAGCGCATGGGCAGGGCCTTGCTTGCGCGGGTCAGCGCCTCGGGCATGCTGCCCAGGCTCGTTGCCCCGACCAGCTCTCTCAGGTCCTGATCCACCCGCACGCGGCGGTCGCGCAGTTCACGCACCACGGCGATGCCGATGCCCACGAACAGGCCGACGAAGAGGGCCTGCAACAGGTAAAGCAGCTTGCGCGGCGACGAATGGCGGTAGGGTGCGGTCGCGTACTTGAGCACGGCGACGTTGGTCTGATCCAGCCGGCTCTCCAGGCTGCTTTGCTGCACGCGGGCCTGGATGGCGTCGAAGCCCCGCTGGGCGCTGGCCACATCGTTGGCCAGCAGCATGGCCTCATCGCGGGTGGCCTTCAGCTTGAGCACTTTGTCGCGCTGGGCGTCCAGCAGCGCGCGCGTCTGGGCTTCACGCTGCATCGCGATCTGTGCGGACACCCCGCTGGTGCGCCCCACCGCGGCCGACTCCGCCTGGATGCGCGCCTTCAGCTCGTCAATGCCGGCCCTCAATCGGCCCATCGCGGGGTGGTTGTCCGCGTAGCGGTCGCCTTCTTCCTTCAGCCGGGCTTCCTGCCGCGCCAGGTCGGCCTTCAGGCCCATGATGACGGCGCTGTTCATCGCATCCGGGCTGTTGATGCCGGCCTGCGACTTGCGGCTGACCGCATCGGCCGTCACGGCCTGCAAGGTCACCAGCTGCGCCGAGAGCTCACCCAACCGGGCCGTTTCCACGTCGATGCGCTCGTCCGTGGCCACGATGCCCTTCTGCTGCTGGAAGGCCGACAGCTTGCGCTGCGCCGTCTCGAGTGCCTCGCGCGCCTGGGCCAGCTGGTCCGTGAACATCGATGAATACTGCTTCGCCGGCGACACCCGCAGCTCCAGGTTCACGTCCACATAGCCCTTGATGAACTCGTTGACCAGCGCCGCGGCAAAGTTCGGGTCCGATGCCACATAGCTGATGCCGATCACGTTCGAATTGCGCTCGGGTTTGACCTCCAGCGAATTCAGCAGGCTTTCCGCAATCCAGGTTTCGAAATCCCCCCGGCCCTCGGTGGCCTCCTGCCAGCTGGCGCGCAGCATCTGACTTTCATGCAGCTTCAGGTTGCGGATCACGCGCTTGGCCACGCGGTCGCTGCGCACGATGTCGACTTGCGTCGACAGGTACTGGCTTGTTTGCGGCATCAGGGTCCCGTTGATGGGGTCTGGCGTGCGGCTTTCGACCACCACGCTGCCTTCGGCCGTGTACTTCTTCGGCAGCAGGAACGCCAGCAGCATCGCCACCGTGACGAGGAACACCAGCGTGAAGACGGGCGCCTTCCAGCGCGCACGCAGGATGGCAAGAAACTGGGCAAAACTCATGGTTCACCTTCTCATCGGTTCAATAGCCAAACTCACGGATCGCACCGTTGACGGCCTGCGACATCGATTGCCGGAACGTCTCGGTCGAGAAGCGCAGCGCGTTGTCGCGGCAGTCCACCGGCCGGATCTCATCCGAGATGGATTCAAAGCGCCGCACGGCCGCGGCAATGCTCTCGGGCGTCTGCTCATGAAAGAAGACGCCGGTCGGGCGGGGGCACTCACCCACCGCCAGCACCGTTTCCAGCGTGCCGCCACGGCCATAGGCGATCACGGGCGTGCCACAGGCCTGTGCCTCCACCGGCGTGATGCCGAAGTCCTCTTCTGCGGCAAACACGAAGGCCCGCGCGTTCTGCATATGCGCGCGCAGCACGTCAGCGGGTTGGTGCCCCATCACCTCGACGTTCGGGCCGGCCACCTCGCGCAGCCGGGCCATGTCCGGCCCGTCACCGATCACCACCAGCTTGCGGTCCGGCAGCAGGCGGAAGGCCTCGGCAATGACGGGAATCATCTTGTAGGGCACCAGCCGGGATGCCGTCACATAGAAGTCCTGCTTGCGCGTCACCAGCGAGAAGCCCGACGTGTCCACCGGCGGGTAGATCACCTCGGCCTCGCGCCCGTAGCACTTCTCGATGCGTCGCGCGATGTAGCGCGAGTTGGCCAGCATCACATCCACGTTCGGTGCGGTCCGCACATCCCACAGCCGCATGTAGTGCAGGATGGCCCGCACCAGCATCGACTTGAAACCTTGCTGCAAGTGGGCCTCGCGCAGATACTGATGCTGCAGGTCCCACGCGTAGCGGATGGGCGAGTGCACATAGCTCACATGCAGCTGGTTGCCCGACGTGATCACGCCCTTCGCCACGGCGTAGCTCGACGACATCACGATGTCGTACGACGAGAGGTCGAACTGCTCGATGGCCATGGGCATCAACGGCAGGTAGTGCCGGAAACGCTTGCGAGAACCGGGCAGACGTTGGATGAACGACGTGTGCACCGTGCTGTCACCCAGAAAGCCGCGGTGCTGGTCGGGCAGGAAGTCCACCAGCGTGAACACATCTGCTCCCGGCCACATCTTCAACAACTGCTCGAGCACCCGCTCTGCGCCGGCATAGACCTCCAGCCAGTCGTGCACGATCGCCACCCGGGGGGCCTTGCCCGCCAGGGGGCGCACGCGGGGGGCTGGTCGTTCCACCAGCACCGCGCGTCTGATCTGCGCTGTCATGCCATCTCCTTCAGATGATGGGCAAGCGCCTGTGCAGCACGTTGCCAACTCCATTCCTTGCTGCGTGCCAGACTGCGTGCACCCAGGTCCTGTCGGCCTGCCTGGCCCGACTTCATCACCTGATCCAACGCCCGAACGCAAGCGTCCGGGTCATGCGGGTCGAAATACACGGCGGCATCGCCGCACACCTCGGGCATTGAGGCCGCGTGCGACGACACCACCGGGCACCCCAGCGTCATGGCTTCCAGCGGAGGAAGCCCGAATCCCTCGTACACCGACGGGAACACGAAGACGGCTGCGTGCTGATACAGGCTGTTCAACTCGCCGTCCGACACGTAGCCCACCCGTTTGATGAAGGGCGGCAGCGACTGCTCGGAGCGAGAGAACACGGCATGGTTCAAGCCGCCTGCGATGACAACGTCGAAGTCAGGCCGCTGCAAGCGCAGCATGGCCTGCGCCACGACAGCAAAATTCTTGCCCAGGTGGTTGCTGCTCACGGCGAGCACGTACGGCCGCTGGCGAAGTCCGTGGCGATCCAGTACGCCGTCGTCGGGCGTCACGCGCAGCATGTGGTCGCCGCCCGCTGCCAGCACACCAATGCGCTCTGCCGGCACATTGAGATGACGAGCCAACTCCTGCTGCGAGAACGCCGACACCGTGAGGATGCGCGCGGCGGAATGTGCCAGTAAACGATGCAGAACCCGGTAAGCCAGGCGAAAACGCCAGCTGTAGGCCTGCGGCAGCGCGAACACGGCGGCGTCGTGGATGACCACCAGCTGCCCGGTGCGTCGCAGCGGCGCCGTGTTGCACAGGTTCAGCAACGGCAACTCGGGCCGGAAGCGCGCCAGCTCCATCTGTTCCCAGGCGTGGCCCTGGCGTCGACCCACCTGCACCACCCGGCCATGCTTGAGCCCCAGCTTGTCCGGCACGCCTTGCGGCACGGCCACCAGCAACTCGGTGTGAGGCAGCGCGTGCGGCATGGCCTGGTCCAGCGCGCGCAGCGTTTCGTGGGCAAACCGCTCCACACCGGTCACGGGCCGGCCCATGAAGCGCCCGTTGACAACAAAAGTACGACGGTGAGGGAGAACACTCATGCGATTCATCAAATCACACCGTCCTCTCGCCGCCGCCCCCTCAGAGCGGGGGCTGAAGGGGCTTCATTAGCGCCCGCTCACAAATGCAATCACCCGTTCACCCGGTCCCACGTTTGGCTACTCGTCGCTGTGGCGTGCTGGTGGCATGATGCGTGCATGGCCTCGCCGTGGCCCGCGCCCGGTTGCGGCAGGGCCGTTCATACAAGACTGAAAGCAGCGTCATGGCCAAAGCAATGATCCTGGCGGCCGGGCAAGGGACCCGCGTACGCCCCCTCACCAAGCAGACCCCCAAGCCCATGGTGCCCATTCTGGGCAAGCCGGTGATGGAATACATCATCGAGCACCTGGCCCGCTACGGCGTCACCGACATCATGGTGAACGTGGCGTTCAACCACTGGAAGATCGAGAACTACTTCGGCGACGGTCACCGCTTCGGCGTCAACATCGGCTACGCCTATGAAGGTGTTCGTGAGCACGGCGAGATCGTGCCCAAGCCGCTGGGCTCCGCTGGCGGCATGCGCCGCATCCAGGACTTCTCCGGCTTCTTCGACGAAACCACCATCGTCCTGTGCGGCGACGCCATCATCGACCTCGACATCAAGGCCGCCCTGTTCGAGCACAAGGCCAAGGAGGCCCTGGCCAGCGTCGTGACGCTGGAAGTCCCGCGCGATCAGGTCAAGAACTACGGCATCGTCGTGGCCGGCAAGGACGGCAAGGTCGAATCCTTCCAGGAAAAGCCTTCCCCCGAAGAAGCCCGCTCGAACCTGGCCAGCACCGGCATCTACATCTTCGAGCCGGCCGTGGTCGACCTCATCCCCCCGGGCAAGGAGTTCGACATCGGCAGCCAGCTCTTCCCGATGCTGGTGGAGAAGGGCCTGCCGTTCTATGCGCAAAGCCGCTTCTTCAACTGGATCGACATCGGCCGTGTGGCCGATTACTGGGCCGTGTGCCAACGCGTGCTGCGCGGTGAAATCGCCCAGATGGACATGCCCGGCAAGGAAGTGCGTCCGGGCGTGTGGGTGGGCCTCAACACCAGCGTCGACTGGGATTCGGTGAACATCACCGGGCCGGTGTACATCGGCTCGGGCTCCTGCGTTGAAAAGGGCGTCACCATCGAGGGGCCCGCCTGGATCGGCCACGGCTGCCGTCTGCGTGAAGGCAGCAAGGTGGTGCGCAGCGTGCTGTTCGAGTACACGCGCCTGGGTGAAGGGGCCGTGTTTGATGAAGTGGTGGCCTCGCCGGTGTATTGCGTTGACCGCCACGGCCGCACCACCTACCAGGGCGATGAGACCACCTCCCTGCGCTGGGGCGACGCCCGCGCCTGAGTGTCACCGAAGTGCCGGACAATCCGGGTCATGAGCAAGATTCTTGTGACCGGCGCGGCCGGCTTCATCGGCATGCACGTCACGCTCGCCCTGCTGGCGCGGGGCGACGAAGTGGTGGGCATCGACAACCTCAACGACTATTACGACCCGGCGCTCAAGCACGCCCGGCTGGCCGAGATTCAGGCCGCGGGCGGCACGTTCCGTTTCGTGAAAATGGACGTGGCGGACAACGCGGCCCTGGCCGCGCTCGCTGAGGCTGAGCAGTTCGACACCGTCATCCATCTGGCGGCCCAGGCCGGCGTGCGGTACTCGATCACCAACCCGCACGCGTACGCGCAGTCCAACCTGGTGGGCTTTGTGAACGTGCTGGAGGCCTGCCGGCACCATGGCGTGAAGCACCTGGTGTACGCCAGCAGCTCGAGCGTGTATGGCGGCAACACCAAGATGCCGTTTGCCGAGACCGACGCGGTGGACCACCCCGTGAGCCTGTACGCCGCCACCAAGAAGGCCAACGAGCTGATGGCCCACACGTACAGCCACCTCTATGGACTGCCCACCACCGGGTTGCGTTTCTTCACGGTGTATGGCCCCTGGGGTCGGCCCGACATGGCGCCTTTCCTGTTCACCAAGGCGATCCTGGCCGGCGAGCCGATCAAGGTGTTCAACCACGGCAACATGAAGCGCGACTTCACGTACATAGACGACATCGTGGCGGGCGTCGTGGCGACGGCCGATCGACCGCCCCAGCCCGATGGGGACTTTGACCGGATGAACCCGTCGGCTGCCACGTCATGGGCGCCGTACCGGGTGTTCAACATCGGGCACAGCGAGCCGGTGGCGTTGATGGACTTCATCGCCTGCCTGGAGGATGCGCTGGGCAAGAAGGCCGAGTTGGACCTGCAGCCCATGGCGCCGGGGGATGTGGCAGCGACGTATGCGGATGTGGGGGCGCTGGAGGCGTGGACGGGAGTTCATCCCGGTGTTCAGCTGGAGGAGGGGATTTCTTCCTTTGTTCGTTGGTACCGCTCTTTCTTTCCCGCCTGAAGCAAGTGCAATCAAAATATGTACGAGCCGAAAGAAGGCTGCGTGAAGACCGATATCAAGCGAAGGCTCATTCAAGCTGTCCCGGCCGCGGTTCGGTCGCCCCAATTAGAGTGTCGTCGGTGTCACCTTGCTTGAGGGGGGCGGCGGCCGCTTATGGCAAGCATCGCCTAAGATGGTTGCCTCAACGGCACATTGGAGCAACTTAGATGTCCATAACGCTTGTCATGCCAACGTATAACGGCGGAGCCTATCTGCGTGAAGCAATTGAATCGGTGATGAGGCAACGGTATCAGCAGTGGGAGTTGCTCGTCAGCGATGACGGCTCAAGCGACGGAACACGAGATTATTTGCTGCAATTAAAAGACCCTCGTATTCGAGTCTTTCTGCAAGAAAAGAATCTCGGGATCTTCGGTAATCTCAACTTCTTGTTTCAGCAGGTAAAGACGGATATCGTCCAAATCCTTTGCCAAGACGATTGGCTAACAGACGAATATGCCCTTGAATCATGCCTAAATGAGTGGTCGATCTTGCCGGAGGATGTTGCCTTCATGCGGGCAAACCACGGCTCAGACTTCTCATCGAAGGACGGCGGGGCATTTGAGGCTCAATGGTTGCCCCGAATTGTGGATCCAGGCATATCTGATCTTTACTTCCTCATGTTCGGATGCATTCCTGGTAACCTATCCAATGTATCGCTGCGCACAGAAATCGTAGCCAAGCATGGTTGGTTTGACCAGAGGTTGCCTTATGCCGGAGACTTTGATTTCTGGAGTCGCGTGGGCCGCAGCCAGCGGTGGGTGGTCTCCGCGGTGCGCGTTTCGACTATCCGTACGCACCAGAACCAGGCGTCCAAAACGCTGAACAAGGTTGGTGAATTAATGCCTCAGATGGGCGAACTGCTGCGCCGGTTGTACTCTAAGGTGGATGAGCGCGGACTGATCGATTGGCGCGTGCGGGTTGCGATGCAAATTGTTTATGTTAGTCAGCAGCGCTGGGCCGGGCTTCGAAGTAGGATGAAAACCGGATCATGGTCCTACATGAAGCACGTGAATAAGTATATTGGCAGGGGCCCATGGGAGATCGGGGTGGTATTTGGGTGGTTGATTTTCCTTCTTTCCGGTGGCGGCCGTTGGTTTAAAAAGGCAGCAATCGGGGCAGTGCTTAGCAGGCACCAGGGGCACTTGGTACGCTGAATACATTGAGTGATTCTGCGGGATGCTGCCTGCTCAAGGGAATTCAGCCCAACTCAGAGAAATGTACTTCTGCGAGGGTTGGTGCTGCTGCATCTTTGGGTGCCAAGTAATCAGGGGTGCTTATCGGCCAATTGATTCCAATTTGCGGATCATCCCATCGGATGCCGCGTTCGTGATCTTTTGAATAAGTGTCTGTTGTTTTGTAGAGAAAGTGCGTTTCATCCTCGAGCGAGAGGAATCCATGCGCGAAGCCCTCTGGAATCCATAATTGTCTGCAATTGCCTGCTGTCAGCTTGACTCCAACCCATTTCCCGAATGTGCGTGAGTCCTTGCGAATGTCGACTGCTACATCAAATGCTGCGCCCTTGACCACACGAACCAGTTTTCCCTGCGCACGGGGCGCGAGCTGGTAGTGCATCCCCCTTAGTACACCTTTCCGGCTGCATGAGTGGTTGTCCTGTATAAATGGCTTGGGGACAGGTCTGCCAAGCCTCGCCAGTTCGCTTTCGAATCGTGTTTGGTTGAAACTCTCCATGAACCAGCCTCGATCGTCGCTAAATACAGCCGGCTCAATTATCAGGACATCATGTAGATCTGTTTCGATGAATTTCATGATGGATCAATAAATCGTCTCGTTGAGGACTTTCAGCAGGTACTGCCCATAGCCGTTCTTCAGCATCGGCTGGGCCATACGCTCGAGGTCGGCCGCCGAGATCCAGCCCGAACGGTAGGCAATTTCTTCCAGGCAGGCCACTTTGAGGCCCTGGCGCTTTTCCAGGGTGGCGATGAACTGCCCGGCTTCCATCAGGCTGTCGTGCGTGCCGGTGTCGAGCCAGGCATAGCCGCGGCCCATGATCTCGACGTTGAGCTGGCCCTGCGCCAGGTAGCGGGCGTTCACGTCGGTGATCTCGAGTTCGCCGCGAGGGCTGGGCTGGATGGATGCGGCGATGTCGCACACCTGCTCGTCGTAGAAGTAGAGGCCCGTCACGGCGTAGTTGCTCTTCGGCGCCTTCGGCTTTTCCTCGATGCTCAGGGCCCGCTTGGCCTGATCGAACTCGACCACGCCGTAGCGCTCCGGGTCGTGCACGTGGTAGGCGAACACGCTGGCGCCTTCGGTGCGCCCATTGGCGCTCAGCAGCTGGCGCTGAAGGTCATGGCCGTAGTAGATGTTGTCGCCCAGCACCAGGGCACTGGGGGCACCGCCCACGAAGTCGCGGCCGAGAATGAAGGCCTGGGCCAGACCGTCGGGGCTGGGCTGCACGCAGTATTGCAGATTCAAGCCCCACTGGCTGCCGTCGCCCAGCAGGGCCTGGAAGCGCGGGGTGTCCTGCGGGGTGCTGATGACCAGGATGTCGCGGATGCCTGCCAGCATCAGGGTGCTGAGCGGGTAATAGATCATCGGCTTGTCGTACACCGGCAGCAGCTGTTTGCTGATGGCCAGCGTGGCCGGGTGCAGGCGCGTGCCCGAGCCGCCGGCCAGGATGAGGCCCTTGCGGGTCTTGCTCATGGTGATTACCTCCCTAGGATTTCAGTGAGCATGCGCTCGACACCTTGTTGCCAGGGCGGCAGGTTCACGCTGAAGGCCTCGCGGACCTTGCGGGTGTCGAGCCGCGAGTTCAGCGGGCGCTGCGCGGGCGTGGGGTAGCCACTGGTGGGCAGCGGCGAGATCGCCTCGGGCGCCACCTGGATCGGCTGGCCGCGCTCGCGGGCCCATTCGATGACGAAGCGCGCGTAGTCGTACCAGCTGGTTTCGCCGGCGGCCACGAGGTGATACAAGCCGAGCAGGTCGTCGCGGCCCGCCGCCACCGTGCGAATGGCATGCGCGGTGACGTCCGCCAGCAGGTCGGCCCCGGTGGGCGCGCCGATCTGGTCATCGATCACCTTGAGCTGGTCGCGCTCGGCGGCGAGGCGCAGCATGGTCTTGGCGAAGTTGCCGCCGCGGGCAGCGTAGACCCAGCTGGTGCGGAAGATGAGGTGACGGCAGCCGCTGGCCTGGATAACCTGCTCGCCTTCGAGCTTGGTGCGGCCGTAGACGCTCAGGGGCGCTGTGGCGGCGGCTTCGTCGCGCGCCGCCGTGCCGCTGCCGTCGAAGACGTAGTCGGTGCTGTAGTGCACGAGGAGCGCACCGAGGTCGGCTGCCGCCTGGGCCACGAGCCCCGGCGTCGTGGCGTTGATGGCCCGTGCCAGATCCGGCTCGCTCTCGGCCTTGTCGACCGCGGTGTGCGCCGCTGCGTTCACGACCACGTCGGGTCGCACGGCGCGCACCAGGGCAGCCACTTGCTCGGGCTGACTGAAATCAGCACGCAGATCGGGGGCCGCGGCGGGTCCCGGTGTGTCGAAATCGAGGGCGGTGACCTGACCGAGCGGCGCCAGCGCGCGCTGCAACTCCCAGCCGACCTGGCCGCCCTTGCCGAGCAGAAGAATGTGCATGGCGACCTCGTTCAGACGGCACGGCCGCTGTAGTTCTTCGCGATCCAGTCCCGGTAGGCGCCCGAGCGCACGGTGTCGATCCACTCCGTGTTCTCAAGGTACCAGCGCACCGTCTTGTCGATGCCCGATTCGAAGGTTTCGGCCGGCTGCCAGCCGATCTCGCGCTGGATCTTGGTGGGGTCGATCGCGTAGCGGCGGTCGTGGCCCGGGCGGTCGGTCACGTAGGTGATCAGGCTTTCGTACTTCGTGCCGTCCGCACGCGGGCGCAGCACATCGAGCTTGCGGCAGATGGTGGTCACCACGTCGATGTTGCGGATCTCGTTGATGCCGCCCACGTTGTAGGTCTCGCCGCAGGTGCCTTTTTCGATGACCTGGCAGATGGCCTCGCAGTGGTCGCGCACGAACAGCCAGTCGCGTATGTTCAGGCCGTCGCCGTACACGGGCAGCGGCTTGCCATCCAGCGCGTTGAGGATCATCAGCGGGATGAGCTTTTCGGGGAAGTGGTAGGGCCCGTAGTTGTTGCTGCAGTTGGTGGTCAGCGTCGGGAAGCCGTAGGTGTGGTGGTAGGCCCGCACCAGGTGGTCGCTACCTGCCTTGCTGGCCGAATAAGGGCTGTTGGGCGCGTAGGGCGTCGTTTCGCTGAAGGCGGCGTCGGTGTCAGAGAGCGAGCCGTAGACCTCGTCGGTGCTCACGTGCAGGAAGCGGAAGGCGGACTTGGCCTCGCCGTCCAGTCCGCCCCAGTAAGCGCGGGCTTCCTCGAGCAGGCTGAAGGTGCCCACCATGTTGGTGTGCACGAACTCGCCGGGGCCGTGGATGGAGCGATCGACGTGGCTCTCGGCTGCAAAGTGCACGATCAGCCTGGGGCGGTGCGTGGCCAGTGCCTGCCGGACCGCATCGCGGTCGGCAATGTCGGAGTGCACCAGGGTTGCCTGGCCCGATCGCAGGTAGGTGGCGATGGTGGCCGGATTGCCCGCGTAGGTCAGCTTGTCGAACACGACCACGGGCTCGGCCGGCAGGCCCTGTGCCGCCGCGCGTTCAAACCAGTGGTGCACGAAGTTGCCGCCGATGAAGCCGGCGCCGCCAGTGATCAGGATCATGATGAACGAGTATGCCACCCGGTCTGCGCTGCCGTTCGTGCGGAAGACGATGAGCAAGGCCGCCGAATCAGGGGGGGTGTATCGCTCAAGCGTTGCTTGCTGGCTACCATCTCCAGGGGCGGCTTCTGCGCGACAAAAACCACCAATGACGTTGTTCGGATCCCATCTGACGTTCTACTGGCCGAGACCCTCTGGTGGCATGATGAGCCCTGTCCTGTCAATGGTCGAGGCGGGTAGTGCATGGAGGCC
The DNA here is from genome assembly GCF_003100395.1 of Aquabacterium olei. Taxonomy (NCBI): domain Bacteria; kingdom Pseudomonadati; phylum Pseudomonadota; class Betaproteobacteria; order Burkholderiales; family Sphaerotilaceae; genus Aquabacterium; species Aquabacterium olei. The sequence continues at coordinate 3,190,157 of NZ_CP029210.1, read as the reverse complement.
TCTGCCGAAACCACCCCAATTGAGTTCGCTGTGAGTTCCTTAGATGGTCACCAGGAAGGGCAATGCATTGATGGCGCGAAGCTAAGTGCATGGCTCGCTGACCCGGACTGCGTTTCTTCGCTCACACAGCAAAATTGCGTTTACTCGATGAAGGCCGGCCGTCCATGGCCGTGAAAGCGAAAGATATGTCATTACGCATTCTCCACGTAATTTCTTCGGTTAATCCGAGCGGAGGCGGGCCTATCGAGGGATTGAAGCGGATGGCCGCTGAGCACCGTGCTCATGGCCGTACTGTGGAAGTGGCATGTCTCGACGACCCAGGCGCTGACTGGGTTAAAGAGTTTCCCCTGAAATGTCACGCGTTGGGGCCTGGGTATATAGGAAACTATCGATATAGCGGGGCGATGACTGCTTGGCTCAAGGCCAATCGAACCAGATATGACGTCGTCTTTGTGAATGGCATATGGCAATATCACGCGTTCGCCGTATGGCGTGCATTGCACGGCACGGATACCCCTTACTTTGTATTTATCCATGGCATGTTAGACCCTTGGTTCAAGCGTCGCTACCCTATAAAGCATTTGAAGAAATGGCTTTTTTGGCCTTGGAGTGAGTACCGAGTTCTGCGGGACGCGCGGTCTGTGCTGTTTACATGCGAGAACGAGCGGCTTTTGGCGCGCCAATCATTTTGGCTTTACCAGTGTCGAGAAGCCGTCGTAAACTACGGAACAGACGCTCCACCAGAAGAATATGAGAAGCAGGTGAGGGCTTTTCGGGAGGGTTTCCCAGCTCTCGTTGGTAAGCGCCAGCTGCTCTTCTTGGGGCGAGTTCATGAGAAGAAAGGCGCGGATCTTCTCTTTCATGCCATCGCAAGAATCCGCGGTGCGTCGCCAGAATTGATTGAAGGGATTCAGATTGTGATGGCTGGTCCGAACGCCCACGCGTACGGAAGTCAAATGAGGCAATTGACGATTGATCTCCGTATTGCGGATATGGTGACATGGGTTGGCATGGTCGCGGGCGATATGAAGTGGGGTGCGTTTAAGAGCGCATCTGCGTTCATTCTTCCGTCGCACCAAGAGAACTTCGGCATTGCCGTTGCAGAAGCTATGGCGTGCGGTGTGCCCGTGCTGATCTCAGACCAAGTTAATATATGGCGGGAGATTGTGAGCTCCGGTTCCGGATTTGTAGAGCCTGACTCGATCGATGGAACGGAGCGTCTTGTGCGTCGGTGGCTGGAGACGCCCGAAATGGAGTGGCGTGCAATGGGCCAGCGAGCGCGTCAATGCTTCCAGAACCAGTTTACGATATCCCGCTCGGTACAGTCTGTCATCAATATTTACGAGGCGTCTAAAGCAGGCGATATAAAATTGGGGGCTGTCTGTCATGACTGAGCCAATCTTGCTGCACGGTTCCAAAGGCTCGATGCCGAGAGACGGAGGGCCTAGCTTCAGCCTAAGAAATCGGGTTGTACGTCTCGTGTGGGGTATCACCTGGCTCGTTTTCGCCTCATGGACGCCGAGACCTTTGTGCCCATGGCGTCGATTCTTGTTGCGCTCGTTCGGCGCGAGTTTGGGCCCGGGGGCCGATGTGAGGGGCAGCGCGCGTGTTTGGCTGCCAAGCAATCTCGTTATGGGCGCTGGTGCAGTAATCGGTCCGAACGTGAACTGTTACAACCAGGCCTTGATCACCATTGAGGAGCGAGCGCTCATTTCACAAGGGGCGCACTTGTGCTCAGGAACTCATGACATCGAGGACGAGCACTTTCAACTCGTTGCCGTTCCCATTCGCATCGGCGCGCACGCATGGATCGCCGCGGAGGCATTCGTGGGGCCTGGCGCGGTTGTGGGCGCAGGTGCAGTGGTCGGAGCACGCGCTGTTGCGTTTGGTCACCTTGAACCTTGGGCCGTGTTCGTTGGCAATCCCGCAAAGAGGATACGAGATCGCGGTTGGAGGCCGCGCTCTTTAGATTAAGGGACATTTGGCGAGGTGTGCGGAGAGGCGTGTTGGGGGGGGGGGGGGGGGGGAATACGCCGATTTTTAACGGCGATTTACTGTATAACCCACGGCGTGGGTGCTTGTCGGTAGCGAAGGGTGCTCATGGGCACCAGCGGCCAGCGCCGCTACTAGAGTTGCCACACAAAGGTCAAGCGGCTTATCGGCGAAGACCACACGTGCTGTGAGAGGGGCGGGCGAGGCGTGCACAGCTCCTCTTAATAAGAAGCAAGGAAAGTCGGCTGCTACCTCAAAGGCGACTTACGGTCGGCGTTCCTGTCCGGTACTCTCTAGTGCCCCTCCAGCGAGGGGGTGTAGTTACACAGAGGTCTGGCATAATCGTAGCGAATCCACCGAAGATTGATTGGTCATTACAAAATGAAATATCGTCCCGAAATTGATGGTCTGCGGGCGCTTGCTGTGTTGCCCGTAATCTTCTCACATGCCGGGTTTGGTGCCTTCAAGGGGGGCTACGTTGGGGTGGATATATTTTTTGTGATCAGCGGATTTCTTATTACGTCTATCTTGCTTGAAGAGAACCTTCAAGCAAGTTTTAGCGTCGTTCGTTTCTACGAGCGCCGTGCCCGTCGAATACTGCCTGCTTTATTTCTGGTAATGGCAGTTTCATCGGGTCTTGCTTGGTGGAGCATGTTGCCAGACGAGCTTGAGAACTTCGGTCAATCCCTTTTTGCCACTTCGGCCTTCGCCAACAATGTCTTACTCATGTTCACGGCAGGATACTGGTCCCTTGCCTCTGATTTCAAGCCGCTGCTGCATACATGGAGTTTGGGGGTAGAGGAACAGTTTTATATCGTTTTCCCACTATTGTTGGTTGCGTGTCGTCGTTGGTCCATGGGAGCGCTTGCGGCGATGTTTGGTTCGATCGCGGTTCTCAGCCTAGCCGCAGCAGAGTGGTTGTCTCTGACTCGTTCTACCATGGCTTTTTACTTGCTTCCGACAAGAGCATGGGAGTTGTTGTTTGGCTCCCTGGTCGCCGTAGGCAGTAAAGAGGTGTGGGGTGCATCTTTATTGGCTGGGGCTCGTGAGCCGCTAAGCTTTGTCGGGTTGATTATGGTGTTGGGTGCCATTTTCAGCTTCGGGGAATCAATTCGGTCACCTAGTTTGTGGTTATTGGTGCCCACTGTAGGGGCTGTATTAATAATACTCTTTGCTTATCCCGGCACCTTTGCTCACCGCGTGTTGGCTAGTAAAATTGCAGTCGCTGTAGGATTGGTAAGTTATAGCGCCTATCTATGGCATCAGCCACTATTCGCTTTCGCGCGAATTTTAAGCCATGAGAAGCCCTCTGACGCCTTGATGTTCGGGCTATGTTTCGCAACGATAGCGCTTGCTTACGTGAGTTGGCGCTGGGTAGAGCAGCCTTTTCGCCGGAGCGGTAGCCCGTTTGGGCGTCGCTTCATATTCACCGGGGCTTTCTTGGGGTCGCTTGCATTCTCTGCTTTCGGGCTCTTCCTCCATTTTGGAAAGGGTATTCCCGAGAGAGTCTTTGCTGACTCCTCTGTGACACGAGCGGGAATGTATATCGGCTACAATGAGCGTGCGTTCGAGCGGAAGGTCGAGTACTTCCAGCGCGAGGGGGTGAGTAGAGTTCTCGTGCATGGAAATAGCTACGCTCGCGACTTCCTTAATATGAACTTAGAAGTTTTCGATACCGGCAGTATAGAATTTGTCTACCGCGATGACTTCGCTCCATGCTTGGATAAGCTCGAAGGTCGAAGTGCGCGTCTATATGAGCAAGCTGATGTTATCGTGTACGCAAGTGGAGGTATGGGGCCGGAGGTTGCTTGCGCTCAGCGCAACGCTGCCATAGCAAACGCAGCGGGGAAAAGGATCTTTTATTTGGGTGGTAAGCATTTCGGCTATAACTTAAATTGGCTTGCTAGAGTTCCGCAAGCAGAGCGGGTGTTGCAAACCAATGCTGTTGTTCCGGCAGCTTGGGATGAAGCAAGTCAGTTGCGGGCGACTGTGCCGCAGGAGATTTTCCTGCCAATATACGAGCGGGTCATTGTGCAGGACCGGCGAATGCCAATTACAGACGAAATGGGGCGTATTTTGAGTCCGGACCGAGTCCACCTTACCCGAGATGGCGCTGTGTATCTCGGGCGGCGCGTTCTCTGGGATACGGCCTACGAAGAGTCAATAGGAAGGCCCGGCCGCAAACAGACGATGCGCTGATAGGCATCTTTCACGCGGTGTGTGTTCGTTAGCCGGCAAGGCATCCATGCCTCTTGAAGCAAACTAGATCAATGAGCAGGGAGAGAGGCAGCTGCGGGACCTTTGGGGGTTCCATAGTGAAACCGTACCAAAACTGCTTGCCACGGGCAAGCTAGTGCCCCTGCGCGTCGCGGCCGAGGAGTGGCTACGAGCGTTGAACACCGGGTGATTGAATACGGTCCATCAAGGCATATTCGGTTATCAACCCGTAGTACCCCGCTTCCGTTCAGCTGGAGCACAGTACAGCATACCTGCCGGCTAAAGTGCTGGCAGGTTTGCGAAAGGCCGGTCAGGTTCAGTGCTGTATCCAGCACTCTCCTTGGAAATATAACGCCATAAGCGGTGGGCGCCAGCCCTGTTGCTTGTGTGTACGGATATTCGTTGCTAGCTCTACTCGAATGCCTATAGTCGCGAGTTGCACAGTAGCCATGTATTGACCGAGTGAATTCCTGCTCAGGTGTTAACGTTGAAGGAAGCGACGATGAGCACCCTGATGGAAAGCGACATCAAGCGCTGGACAGCCAAGCGTAAAACGGCCCTGGTCATGGACATCATCCAGGGCAAGACCACGGTCTCGGGGGCCAGTCGGGCCTTCGATCTCAACCCATCCGAGGTGGAGCAGTGGGTTGATGAAGGCAAGCGCGGCATGGAGAACGCCCTGCGCACCAAGCCCCTGGAAGTCAAAGAGCAGTACGAGAAGCAACTGCGTGTCAACGTCGGTTCAAAACTGACCCACTTTCCGACGCTGGCGTCGGAGTAAAAGTGACCCACCTGGGCGCTCATCACATCAGTTGTTCCTGGCCTTGATCTGTCCGGCCTTGCGCTTGTCCTTGAGCCGGTAGCTCTCGCCGCTGATCTGCACGATGTGGGCGTGGTGGAGCAGGCGGTCAAGCAAGGCTGCGGTCAAGGTCTGGTCATCGGCGAAGGCACTGGCCCACTGACTGAACGGCAGATTGCTGGTCAGCACGATGCTGCCGCGCTCATACCGCTTGGCCACCACGTTGAAGAACAGGGTGGCCTCTTCACGGCCGAAGGGCAGGTAGCCGATCTCGTCGACGATCAGCAATCGCGGGCCGATCACGGCGCGGTTGAAGTACTCCTTGAGCCGATCCTGCTTGTGTGCCGTGGCCAGTTGCAGCATCAGGTCGGCCGCTGTGATGAATCGCGTCTTGATGCCTGCCATGGCAGCCCGGTAGGCCAAGGCCTGTGCCAGATGGCTCTTGCCGACGCCGCTGGGCCCCAAGAAGACGACGTTCTCTGCTCTCTCGATGAAGGTCAGCGCCGCCAGTTCCTGAATCTGCGCGCGTGGCGCGCCACTGGCGAATGCGAAGTCGTACTCTTCCAGCGTCTTGATGGACGGCAGCGTCGCCATCTTCACCAGCGCCGAGCGTTGCCGCTGCAGCCGGGCATCGTTCTCCACCGTCAGGATCTGCTCCAGAAAGTCGCCCAAGCTGTCTTGTTGCTGCGCTGTCCGTTGCGCAACGGCCGCCCATTCACTGGCGATGCGCTCGAGCTTGAGTGCGCCACACAACGTGGCGATGCGTTCGTGCTGAAGGTTCACAGTCGCACCTCCAGCAGTTCGTTGTAGACGGACAGGGGATGCTGCAAGCTCTCGGCTGGAATCGGCCTGTTGCGCACAGGTGTGGCTGGCAATGCCGTCGGTTGCCTGAGCGGCAACGGCAGCAAGGCTGCGCGCTCCAGTGCGAGGCGTCTGTCAGGTCGTTCGCCCGTGGTGCCGTGTATGCGGCTGTTGGCCACCTCGGCCAGCCATCGGCCGATGTGGGCGTTGGCCGCCTGCACGTCAAGCCTGAGCCCGGCCTGCTTGAGGCTGGCCGCCAAGGGCACGCAGAAGCTGCCCTTGAGGTAGCCGTTGAATCGCTCGACCTTGCCCTTGGTCTTGGCGCGATACGGACGGCACAGACGTGGCGTGAATCCGAATCGCTCCGACATCTTCAGCATCTCGCTGTGCCAACGGTGGCGGCCTTCGCCATAGGCATCTCGCTCGGTGACGATGGTGCTGGCGTTGTCGAACAGCACATGCTGCGGCACGCCGCCAAAGTACTCGAATGCCTCAGCCAGGCACCGACCCAGCGTCTCGGCACGCTCGTCGCCCGTGAAGCGCACCCAACTGGCGCGGCTGTAGCCCAGCGTGGCCACGAAGGCGATCAGCGGGTCACGTCCTTTGCGGATGTGCGTGAAGTCCGCCTGCATCTGCTGGCCTGGCGCCGTCTCGAATCGCACAAGCGGCTCCACCGGCTTGTCGCGATGGCCGTTGATGAACTGCTTGAGCTGCGTCAGCCCGCCCGTATAGCCCTGCTGCGTGATCTCGCGCAACAGCACGACCGCCGGAATCCAGTGCGGCCTGGCCGCCTCGATCCTTTGCAGCAGATAGCCCTTGAACGGGTCGAGCTTGGTCGCTCTTGGCGACCTGGGCCCATACACCGGCGCACTGTCCTCACGCAGGTATCGCCTGACTGTGTTGCGCGAACAGCCTAGCTGCCGCGCCATCTCCCGGATGCTCATGCCCCGCCGAGACATCACCTTGATCTCCACTACTTGCTCCTGGGTCAACATCGGCGGCCAAAGCCGCCATCCTCACCCCAGGTGGGTCACTTTTACTCCGACGAAGTGGGTCAGTATTACTGCGGCGGTGACAACTGCGTGAACTAAGGAGGCCTATGGCGAAGCAATGCTGGAGCTGCGTGCCAGAAAAATGCTGGCATCCCTGCTGGGCAACGAGGACGAGAAATGATCCTCGGCCAACAGCAGGGACTGGCTGAAGACCGATGGAAGGTCGGCCTGGTCAAGCTGTGCCAGTGGTTCGAGATGCCTCGACGCACGGTGTACTACCGCAGCACCAAGGCAGCGCCGAGGGGGCAGGAGCACTTCGTCAAGCCCAATCAAGGCGATGACCGAAGAGAACCCGTCCTTCGGTTACCGCACCGTGGCGCACTTGCTCGGATTCAACAAGAACACCGTGCAGCGCATCTCCCAGCTCAAAGGCTGGCAGGTTCGCAAACGGCCCGTGCGCTTCAGACTGTCAGTGGCACTCCAATAATCCCCAGTCATGGCATTCGAATTTTCCCCACCCATCTCATGCAAGGAGCATCAGATGGAGCAGGAACAGCAATGCTTGAACACAGACCATGACGAGGTTGGCCAGCAGGGCCCGAGGGCCCTGCTGGCCGGCGTCGCTACCGTGCCGGGAGACATCCCGGACACGGAGGCAGGCGTGATTGGTCAAACTCAATGGCAGGAGATAAGGCAAGCCAAGGCGGCGGGGATGAGCATCTCGGCCATCGCCCGCGAGATGGGGCTGGACCGCAAGACCGTTCGCACGGCGCTTGGCAGCGAACACTGGCGACCTTACAGCCGCCCCAACCGGTCCTCGATGCTCGATGAGCACATGGACTGGCTGCGCCAGCGGGCGCCCGAGGTCAACTTCTCTGCGCGCATCCTGCATCAGGAGTTGCGTCTGCAACGCGGCTTCGTGGGCTGCTACGAGGTGGTCAAGGTGGCCGTTCGCCCGCTGCGTGCGCAGGCGGTGTCAGCGGCGCTGACCCAGTGCCGCTTTGAGACGGAGCCAGGCGAGCAGGCCCAGGTCGATTGGGGGCAGATCAAGGTCCGCTTCGGCGAGCAGCCCGTGAGGGTGCACGTCTTCGTCATGACGCTGGGCTACAGTCGGCGCGGCTTTGCCGAGGGCTTTCTCAACGAGCGCCTGGGCAATGTGCTGGCCGCGCATGAGCACGCCTTCGCGCACTTCGGCGGCCGCTGCGAGACGCTGCTGTATGACCGCATGCGCACTGTCGTGCACCATGAGCGCGATCGCAGCCGGCTCAACACCACCTTCGAGGCCTTCGCCCAGCATTGGGGCTTTCGGATCAGGCTGTGCCAGCCCTACCGGGCCAAGACCAAGGGCAAGGTCGAGTCGGGCGTCAAGTACGTCAAGCGCAACTTCGTGCCAGGGCGGACATTCCGGAATCTGGAGGACTTCAACGCCCAGTTGCTGGAGTGGCTGACGCAGGTCTCCGATGTGCGCATCCACGGCACCACGCACCAGCGGCCCATCGAGCGCTTCCAGCTGGAGGCCGCTCACCTGACGGCCACCACCAGCCAGCCCAGCTTCTTGCAAGCCATGGTGCGAGAGCGCGTGGTGGCAGAGGACTGGCTGGTGTGCATCGACGGCAACCGCTACTCCGTGCCCTTCGGGCTGATCGGCAAGACCGTGCAGGTGGTGCGAGAAGGCGCGTACTGGGTGATTCGCCACGCGGGCCAGGAAGTGGCGCGCCATGAGCTGCTGGCCGGCAAGGCGCAGTTGAGCGTCCAGCACGCTCACGGGCCGCGAGCAGCCCGGGCATCACAGGCGGCGGCTGTCCCACTGCCCACGCCGGTGCATGACGGCCCGGCGCGGACCTCCATGGCCCACGACGTCGAGGTGCGCGATCTGTCGGTCTACGAGCAGCTTGCCGCTGCACTGGAGGCCGCATGAACGCCACCGCCATGACCACGCCTGCGCAACTCGAACGCCTGGGCGAGCACCTGCGCAAGCTTCGGCTGCACAAGAGCAGCGAACGGCTCGAAGCCCTGCTGCAGCACGCAGCAAGCCAGGAGCAGCCTTACGCCGACTTCCTGGAGCAGGTGCTGGGCGAAGAGGTCGCTGCCAAGCGCAGCCAGAACATCGCCATGCGCACCGCCATGGCCAGATTCCCCTTCGTCAAGCCGCTGGAGACCTTCGACTTCGGCTATCAGCCCTCCATCGACAAGAAGCAGGTGGCCAACCTGGCCACCTGCCACTTCATCGAGCACGGCGACAACGTGATCATCCTGGGGCCGCCCGGCGTGGGCAAGACGCACCTGGCCGTCTCGCTGGGGCTCAAGGCCATCGAGGCCGGCTACCGAGTGCTGTTCACGTCGGCGGCCAACCTCATCGCGCAACTGACCAAGGCGTACGCCGAGGGCAAGCTCGACGACAAGCTCAAGGTGTTCACCACCCCGAGGCTGCTGATCATCGACGAGATCGGCTACCTGCCCATCGACCGGCAAGGCGCCAATCTGTTCTTCCAGCTCATCAGCCGCCGCTATGAGCGCGGACCGATGATCCTGACCAGCAACCAGAGCTTCGGCGCTTGGGGCGAGGTCTTCGGCGACCGGGTCATCGCCACTGCCATCCTCGACCGGCTGCTGCACCACGCCGTCACCCTCAACATCCGCGGCAACTCATACCGCCTGAAGGAAAAACTCAAGGCCGGGCTCGTTCGTTCCGACGAGTCCGATCCTCAACCGGGTGGGGAAATTTGAAATGCCACGGCTGGGGAAAATTGGAATACCGTTGACATCAGACCTTGCATCCAGGCTTTGCCTTCTGTGGCCAAGGCGCCAGACGTGCGCTGGGCCACCTATCTGTGCCGCGTGTGGACAGGGCGTGATGGCTTGGGCTTCGCTCGCCCTAGTGATCGATTGCTACAGCCGGGAGCTGCTGGGCTGGCACCTCAGCCGCAGCGGCCGATCCAAGACAACTGAGGCGGCCCTTGAGCAGGCGCTGATCGCTCGCTATGGCTGCCTGGGCAAAGTCCGACAGCCGCTCTTGCTGAGGTCAGACAACGGCCTGGTGTTCACCAGCCGCAGCTACACGGCCCTGGTCAAGAGCTATGGCCTGCAGCAGGAGTTCATCACCCCATACAGCCCGGAGCAAAACGGCATGGTCGAGCGCGTGATCAGAACGCTCAAAAATACGTGCGCCGCCACCAGTTCGAGACCCTACAGCACGCCAGCCGCGTGATCGCAGACTGGAACGGCTTTTACAACCACCGGCGCCCTCACCACGCGCTGGGCATGAAGACCCCCGCTGAGGCTTTTGCTTTAGCAGCCTGAGCCGTGCAGAAACCGCTAGGTCAGTACAGCGCGGGCGCTTCGTCGACCTTCCCAATTCAAGGCTGCTGCTCAACTTTATGGACTCGATGGTCTCGGCAATCAGGTAACTGCCAAGCACATTCTCGGGCGGTTTATGCAGGCCTTGCAAAAGAAATTCGCCTTATGCAGCGAACGGGCTTGGTATGCCACTAGATGAAAAGTTACCAATATTTGGGAAAACTGATGAAAGTTGGCTGTCTGCAATGCCCATCCAGCGAGCCATCGCCGCTCCATATTGCTCGACAGAGGTTGTGGGCAGAAGCGCACCATTAAAAACCTGATTGGGGCTGCTGTCGAACCAGTTGTCTGACAAGTTTTTAGTGCCGAGCACGGGAAGTTCGCCGAGGACTCTTCCCCCCTTGACCGCGCCACCCATAATGAAGTGATGACCTCCCCACCCGTGGTCAGTTCCGTCACCATTGCTTGTGAAGGTCCTACCGAAATCGGAAGCTGTGAATGTCGTGACCGAGTCACGCATGTTCAGTCTACCTAAAGTCTCGTCAAAATAGTTAAACGCATGGTCGAGCGATGACAACAGTTCCGCGTGGCGATTCATCTGACCATCGTGGGTGTCGAAGCCCATCGCTTGAACAAAAAACACTTGTCGCTTGAGGCCTAGCGTATCGCGAGCGGCTAGCATCCGAGCAATAACACGAAGCTGTCTCGCTAACGGATTCACTCTTGTCTGGCCCGTAACCGGCGAGATGTAGTTCATCTCGCTGTCCACTCCCAGTCTGGAGTCGGCCGAGGAGGGCAACGCGCTCCTCAGGGTCTGCTCGGCCGAGATGCTCCTAGCGGCTACGCTGGATAAGTCTGCTCCGAAAGGGCCAATATTGTCTCTTTTCGCCACTCGAATCAAGACATCAGCAGCGACATTCGAGTTAAGTGTGGGTCTACCATCACTTCCAACCCGATATCCGTATGTGACTGGACCGCTAAGGCCAAGTTGATACTGCCGAACCGATGAGCCAGAAAGCCAGACGGTATTGCCGGCTGCGGAAATGGCTGTGAACAAACTGGAAGAATTTGAGCCGGCGACGATATCAGCAATTCTTCCGCCCCAACCGATAGAGGCGCCCTCTGGCCCCAAAGCCTGCCACGTGGTGGCTTGATCGTTGTGGGAGAAGAGTTTCGGTGGAACGCGCCTTGTCTTCTGCACATACTGAGCCTTCGAAAGAGGTTCAATCAGTGTCCCAACGTTGGCGAGCACAGCAAGCCGCCGCTCACTATTAAACAGCCGCTGCATCTGCTTAAGTTGAGGATGTAGAGCGATGGTTCGCTCATACGCCACTGCTGGATAAAGCGCGAGTACTTTATCGCGCGGTAGGACGATGCTTTCTGGCTGTTGTGTCCGGGTCTGTGCGTAGTTTTTCCAAGATAAGTCATCTGTCGGCAGGACGGTGTTGAAGCTATCATTCCCCCCCGCCAAATACACGCATACCAGCGCTTTCTGGTCTCCCGCGCTCTGGGCCGATGCGCTGCCCATTGCAGCGAGGTTTAGCGCTGTCGCATACCCTGCGCCTAAACCTGCAGAAGTAAGTGCTCCGGCTTGCTGGAGAAAGAGTCGGCGAGATACAGTAGAAGTCATGTCCAGCTCACTTTTGAACGAGGAACTCGGGAGATGCCACTGCCAGTGTGAGTGCAGTCCATACGCGACGCTGGAACGTGGAGTCGATCTGCGCTTGTGTTGGATTTGTCCGGGACCGGTAATCGATCGAGTTCATCGCTTCGACCAAGTCGGCCCTAAGTTCTGTGCTCATGCCGCCTCCGAAAAGAGCTGTGTTAATGTGTTGCGCGAGTTCCGAAGGATTTTCGGCGAGTTTTCTAATGGGGTGCGAAGCGCTCAGGTTGAAGGGAAACTGAACATCGGGGGCAGACCCTCTTCCGTCATACCCATAATTGCCTGCGCCGGTTGATATTGTGTTCGCGAGAAAGCTAATATAGCCCGCCATGCTCGTTTCGTCCGCGATCTGAAGCTCAGGTGCTACCATCGCCACAGCACCTGTTTTTGAACCTGGTGCTACATACCCAGGACGATAGAAGTTGAAAACCGAAGGCGAGAACATTGGAGCTTGGTTCAGTCCGTAAGCTGCCTCACGAGTGTTTCCAATCAAATAATTCCCGGAAGTTGACGTGGCTGCGTAAGCCCGCAGGAGGTTTGAATACCGAAGAATCGGCTCTTTCACTTTTCCGTACGCAGCGCCCTGTGCCAGAGTTGGGTTCCTCGCCTCGTCATCCAGCAGTGCAGCCTTCAACGTTTGACCCAAGTTCCCTCCCGAGGAGGTGAACTTGGCGGCGACCCGGGAAACATACGCTCTTGACGGGTTGCTAGTCACGAACCGCTGAATAATTTGTCTGCTGATGAAAGGCGCCACATTCGGATGCGTTGAAATTATATCGAGGGCTTGCTTGAGCGTGGCCATTGGATCAGCCTGTGAGGTTATCGCTCTCCCCAGGATTGTTTTGCTGCCCCCGTCATGAAATTTTGGGTACCCTCTCATAGGGATCGTCCAGGGATCTTGAAAACCCGCTCTAGTGGACGTGCCCCAGAACTTAAAGCAGTTGTCCGCAGGATAGTCGGGGCAGTCCCAACTGAAGCCAGTGAAAACGCGCGCAAGCTCCGAAACGTCGCCCTGAGAGTAGCTTTCTATTTCCTTACCGGCCGTATCTCTCTTCGGCGTTCCATCGGTGTTCAACTGGACAAGGCCAATGGAAAAAAGCTGCAGGATCTCTCTGGCATAGTTCTCGTCGGGCACGCGGCCCGTGACGGGATCGGCCTTCTGGTTTCTCAAGTGAGAAAGGTAGCACCCCATCATCGGGTGCAGCGAAACCGCTTGCAGCAGATCCCGATACGAACCGAACGCGTTCTTCGTTAGGGTATCGTAAAAGGACGCGACGCCGATCCCAGAGCTTGCGCCACATTGGTCAGCAAATGACACGACGAAGATCTGTGAGAGCGCGAATGCCATTCGCTGCCTCAGTTGGTCCGGTGAAGTCAGTGCTTTCTGCCAGAATCCATAGAAGAACTGGTGTTTCCCGCCGGTAGCAGCATTTCGCTCAGTGGCCAACTGTTGATGACTGATGCTCAAGGGCATGACAAGCTGGCCGTCAATCCACGCACCATAGGTCCGCGCTTTGACTTCAGCAACAGACGAGTCCGACGGTCCGAAGGTTGCTTGGCTCAGAAAGCGGTGAGCGTCTATGGAGGTTGTTGGCGCCGACGCTGCATAGTTTGGTGCGTCCGTTGTGCTCTTGACGAGAACAATACCTGCTGCCTGAGCGCTCTCGCCGATTGCTTGTGAGGCCACCGCCACAGTCGCTGTTGACTCACCGGCCCCGCCACCCCCGCAGGCCGAAAGGAAGCCGGCTGCGAACAGTGTGGCCCCAGCGAGAAGTGGGCGAGTCACGATGTTGGAGAGTAAGTCTTGCATGGCTGTGGTGCAGAATCTATGGAAGGATTGTCGTGGAGCCATGCACGGCCGCTGTGTGCGTATGTCACAAGGCGCGATCAGCTTACATGGTCTTACAAAAGGACGCTTTTTCAAACATTCGGACTTATGTCGTGTCGATAGTGAGGGGTAGCCGCAAGGTAAAGCCGTGTTGCCGATTCTGATTTCTTTTCGTTTGAAGTGTCCTGGTAGAGATTGGGGTAAATATTAAGATTGAAACAAAGTAATATGATGCTTCGAAGGCGCATCAGGAATCGTTGCGGATCTAACGCGGACCTAAGAATAAGAGGCCGCGCGCTGGCTCACTGCATGCGCGAGTGCAGTCAATATATTCTCGTTATGTTTGAAACGCTGTCTTCGGTTAGCTTGAGCGCTCTTGGGACAACGTATAGAAAAATTGTAACCTCTCCTATTAATAGGGAAATCAGCATGCCTACCAAGCCGTGGCTTTCGGTTAGCTCCCAACCCAGCAGAATGCTCAACGCGCTGCTTACCACCATCGCCACGCCCATACCTGAATGGCTGTTACTCGAGGCGAGCACGATGGAACTCGTGTTCCACAATGACGAGACTGCAGAAGCGGCCAGTAGCCAGTGCAGCACGAACGGCTGAAAATTCGCGCTTGAGCCAAGCCATATGCTGCTGATATACCCCCCAAACACAGCGAGCGTAAATCCTGAGCAGGAGGCAGCCATCGCGGTGATGGCCGCTGACCCACGGTGAAGACGGCGAACCTGTGCAAGATTATGAGCACCGAACGCTCTCGACATTTCTGGCCACACCGATGCGTTCAATACATTGGTTGCCTGCATGGGTATGCGCGCGAGCGTTCTCATTGCTGAGAAAATCGCAACGGCTTCGCCACCTAGTGCAGTACCTAGAATCAATATGGGCCCTTGGAGCGACAAGGCTCCTGAAGCAGGAAACGCCATGAACCCGAGCGAGGGCTTGATGAGGCGGCGTGCCAGCGTCTTGTCTGCTTTTACATGTGGCGAGTAGAGCCAAGGGCAAACTCTAGGTAAATGCCATGCCTGAATGGCTAGAAAAGCAGCTTTGACGGTAAGGATGCCAACGCATACCTGGATCGGGCCGAATCCACTGATGAGGAGGGCTGCAGTTGAGGTCGCCTCAGTGAGGCGACTGCAGTTGCTAATGAAGATTCCAGTTCCGTTTCGCCCTGCACACCTGTAGCCGGCGGAATAGACGCCGCCGAAGAAGCTCATTCCCACGTTCACGGCCAGCAACATCAGGATGATCGCTGCGACGTTGTCTGATATCAAAGAAGTCACCGGGCTGTTTGTGATGATCTTGATCAAGACGAAAACCAGTCCCAGAAGGGTCGCGCAGCATAAAGCTAGGCCAGCGATCCAAAAAGCGCCTCGGTAGGTTTGTTGTGCACCAGTCCGGTCTTCGGCGCCAGCTCGCATGGTCATCTCGTTGCCAGCAGCTGACCCGATACCAAGATCCGCCATTGTTAGGTAAGCAGGGAGTGCGGTGAGTACTAGCCACTGTCCATATAACTCTGCTCCCCAGCTGCGGAAGTAAAGGGGGATGAGGAAGATCTGTGTACCGATGGTCACCGCTTGGCCGAATGTGTTGGCTGCGAGTGCAGAAATAATGCGAGTGCGAACGGACATCAGCGCTCGGGGTTAAATAACTGTTGTAAGGCGGAAAGGCTGCGCCCGGCGTCGATCTCACACCGTTCCCACAACCAACCGGGAGTATCGTCCTGTAAGCAGCGGCCGGAAACGCCTTCGTTTTCCGGTAACCAACGGAGAGCAAGTGTCGGTTTGTGGTTGAGCGCCATATCTACGGTGCGAGGGTACAGGCGGTCCGGGCCTCGCACGCTACCAAAGTCGAGAAAGACATTATTTCGATAACCGGCTGCATCATACGGGTCAAGGTGTTTGTCTTGCGAGAATTCGTTAACAAATAGCGAAGGGGTCCAATCGCTGATCAGGCTGAGGGTGCCGAGGCGATGCATGACGTTCATCAGCGTGTACGCGCAAGCCCAATCAGCAGGCGTGGGACTTTCGATGCGCCGTAATTCGTGTATGAGCTCGGAAGTGGCTTTGGTGAGAGTGCGGCACACAGAGCCGGACTGCCCCAACCATTCGAGGTCGATAAGCCCTGAGCGTTGAACCCAGTTAGGGCTGATCTTGGTGCCACGGAGGAAACCTGACAGAACGTTCTTTGACGGACGAACGAGTCCACAGAACACAAGCAGTCCGCCTTTGCAGAGCATTCGATGGCGATCCGACGAGATCCAGCGATTGCGGAGCATCCTTACCCGCGTGCGTAGCGCCCTCTGTATGTCGTACGCGAAAGGCAAAACCACGTAGTGTCTTGAGACAAGATCGCCTGGATCGCTGCTGGCAGGATCGAACAGAGGCAGGGTGCTCGCCGGAAGCGCCGCCACGACCTCTGGAACCATGCCGACACACAAATAGACAATGTCTGAGCGGCTCGCCAGTTGCGGCCTCTTGGAATGCAGTTCCAGGAGGCTGTTGTAGCCATCCCAGAGGACGATATGGGCACCGCAGGACGGGCTGTCGGCTTGCGCAGCTACGATGCTATCGAGCATGTCGACCTTGCCGTCGCGCGCGCTCATTGCGAGCGATGCGCGCAGTGTGGCATGGCTCCGCAGAGCAGCGACTGCCCACCGCACCCGGTTTGCGTCCGCCAGAAGAAGTGACACTTCGCAGCACTCTGCGGTCAGAACGCGTACGGTGGAGCGCCTCATGAATTGTTAATTCCTTTGAGATAAGGCGCGATGTGACGCAGTTCTCGTCCTGATCATGTCCTGAACCAGGCGCTCTAACACAGAGTCGCGTCCAATTTGCTCTTCGGCGTAATGGCGAGCCGCGATCCCCATCGCGAGGCGACGCTCGGGGCTCGTTGCCAGTTCAGCGATGGCCTTTGCCAGCTCCGGAGCATCTTCAGGCGGCACCACCACGCCACATTTGCGCACAATCGATGCGATCTCGCTGGTCGCACGGCACGTGGCGATGATGGGGCGGCCGCTCGACACCATACCCGTGAGCTTCGAAGGGAGGACGAGGTCTTCTGCTTCAGGACTCTGCGGCAATAGATGGATGTCAGCCAAGCCAAGTAATTCGGGCAACTGCTCGATAGGCTGGAGAGGAAGGAAGTGAACGTTGCGAAGGCCCCGGCACGCCTCCTCGAGGTCTTGTTTCATGACGCCGTCACCGCAGACAACATAGTGAATATCCGCGTGAGTTGGCTGAAGAAGTCTGGCAGCCTCGGGAATGACCATAAGTCCTTGTTTTTGTCCCAGAGATCCGGAAAAAAGGCATACCGTTGCCTCTGCCGGAATTCCCAACATTTTTCGATAAGTGCTGGCATGGGAAAGCGGCGTAATACGCTGTATGTCAGCCCAATTGGGCAACATACGGCACCGTTCACGGCGGACGCCTTTCTCCTTTAACGTGTTGAGCATTCGTTGAGATATGGTCGATACGGCATCGAACCGGCGCATCATCCAGCGCTCAAGGTGTCGCACAATACCTTGCGCACCCCGACCCCTTAAAAAGCCCATTCTGAATGCCACGTCGACCTCGAAGTCTTGGACATGGAGCCAAGCTGTCGCGCCGGTCATCCGAGCCGTCAGCCAACCGGCGGGAGCGCACATGAACGAGGGCGCAACAGTGATCACGACGTCAGGGCGCCAAAAACACTGAAGTAACATGACCGGCACTGAACTGATGCCAAAAGTAGCGAGATGAATGACGCGTTTGATGCCACTCGGATTTCGCGGGACCCATATCGGAGCACGCCAAACCTTACAGCCAACCATATCTTCCTTCCGATATGGTGGCCAACGATAGTTTCTGTCGATCTGCCAGTTAGGGTAGTATGGCGGGGCGGCAACCACCCGGATCTCGTGTCCATTTTTGGCTAACCATTCTGCCATCTCGCCAGAATACTTGCCGATTCCCGTCGGTTCCGGCGCGAAATTCGCGCTATAGATGAGGACCTTCATCGTTTTTCCTCCCGCATTTCACGTACTTTGAGGACGATTAGATACTCATATATAGACTGTAAAATAGAGTAACGCAGCCCCGGCCAACCGTCCATGAAGGCGCGACGGACCAGTAGCATGTACACAAGTTTTACCAGCGGTCGTGCGGGCAAATCGTAAAAAATCGCTTTCTGATGCTGACGACGTACGTGAAAGTCTCGCCCGAAAAGCGCCGTTGACCAAGATGGCTTTATGACATTGCCGGAGTTGATAAGCTGCGCCTCCATGGTGGAGTACCTGTTGTGTTTGTCTATCCAGTGCGAAAGCCCTTTGGAGAACGGATGATGATCGAACGTGCCTCCGAGTGTCAACGTTTGGCCCTTAACGCAGAGCACTTCATTAATTTCACGCTCGTAATGCGCGTGTCCTACGCGCACGAGGCGAACGTAATATGGGGAAATCTGCGCGTGCTTGAGCCAACGCCCCCACCAAATGTCTTTACGCTGGATGCTGAAGGCAGACACGCCTTCAGCAGCTTGACGTACTGCACGAAGCATCTCTTCAGCGGTCTCTGCAGGAACGCGCTCGTCTGCGTCAAGTATAAGTAGCCACGAGTGACGGAAGGGTAAAGCGAGTCCAGCGTTACGTTGGCTGGCATAGCCGTCGAAAGCACGTTGGGTGACGGTTGCCCCGGTTCCTTGGGCCAAAGAGACAGTCCGGTCGGTGCTGAATGAATCCAGGACGTGGACGTCATCCGACCATCTCACACTGTCCAGGCATGCAGGTAGGTCGTGCTCTTCATTCTTTGTAAGGATTAAGACCGAAATGGACATGAGCGGAGTTCTATCAGTTGGTGCGCAGCGAACAATGTTTATCGAGTCCTGGTTCGGGGGGCGGCGCCCACAATGCTTCGCGATGAAATAACTTCAGAATAAACGTAACCACCGCCAGCACAAGTGCGTAAACTAAGACGTTCTGAAGGTTGTCTCGAGTGATTTGCGCAATCTTTTTGCTGATGGAGTCTCCACCAATGCCATACTGAAATATTGTATACGCAGTTCCCAGCGCGATTGGAGAAATGAATTGGCCGCATCTCAGGCGCGTTAGTGAGTCTTGTGTTATAAATATTGGAATCAAGACCCAAAATACGACGACAGGCATCCACGGGCCAGATATGACGTACAGGTCAGCCCACATAGAGCCAGTTACAAAGGCCCCCAGCGGGGCCCCAACAGTTCGATTCAAGTAGTAATCGCCGGTAGAATAACTCAGCGTCTGCTTGTCGAGGTCTATATGCAGCGCGTCAAGGGCGTTCTGCGGTAGTAGAGCTATTACCTTCAGCCACTGCGCTTCAATCAGGCCAACTTTATCTTCTTCACGAAAGCCTTGACCAAAAAAGAGCATGTTGTCATGAAATTTCGTTTCGGTTAGTCGGCCAAGCATCATGTTGCTGAGGTAAACCTCATCGTATAAGTTGAGGTTAAGCGAGTGTCGCATGTTCTCCTTCGCGGATGCCAGCCTAGCAGTGTCGAAAAACGTCTCTGCCGTTTCCTTTACCAGTTCTGTCGCGCTGACCTTGTCTCGTTGCTCGCGAGTGATTTGCATTGCGAGCATCAAATCGGATAGAACTGGAAGGCAAGCAATCAAAAATGCCATTGCAAGGATCCCCCGTTTGATGAGGCGCTTCCTCACCAACTGCTTCCCCTGGCATTTGTAGATCAAGAAGACAAGTGTGAGCTGCAGGGGGCCGATAAACATCACACCCCGATGATTTCGCGCCACTGCTAATAGAACGATGAGCGCTGCCCAAGCTGCGATGAGCGGAATCTGGGTCTTCATGTTGCAATAGCGTTGCCCCGTAAGGTCTTGGTAAAGCGGTAGCATGAAGGGAAGCCACACTAAAAAAGTAAGCCCTGCCATCAGTTTTCCGCCGACGTCACCCGATGCCCCGCCACCCGCAAACATACCCAGCATGCCAATCGATCCCAATGCCCAAAGCGTTATAGGCATGGGAATCCGGTGAATGCGAAGCGGTCCGTAGACTTTTTCGGCGATGAAGTTCGAGGCCCCGCTCAATGGCGTGAAGTTACGGTAGACAAAGTGGGTGAAAACGGCACTTAAATGCGCTACCGCAAGCACGCTGAACGTCAACCCGGGGGCTCGTAAGTTCTCGGTAAAAGCCTCGAGGTCTACCGATTGGCTCGCAAGTGCAAGAAACTGGCTGCTACAGGTAAAGCCTAATAAGCCTAGCGATGACAACGGACTCGATGTCATTGAATCGCTATGCCAAAGATATTGGAATACCAGGGATGAAGTGATGGCCACCAAGCCGACGCAGATCAGATTTTCTGGATCCGGCGCGATAACGCACTGGACCAAAGTGAAAATGATAAGGGTGATCTGTAATGTGCCCAATAAGAGTGAGCGATAGCTAAGCCACGGTATTGCGTCGCCTGACCTGGGGTCGAGTGAGTTCATTCACTGCTCCGTCGCACGAGCAATAAAATGGCTAAGCACATCTTCGTTTCCATGTTTATTCGCGCGATACCGAGCAAATCCGCGCTCTGCCACCGACCGCCTTTGCGGTTCGTCCGCGAGTAGTTCGGCGCATGACGCCGCGCATTCAGCGGCGTCTGACCAAAATATGGCCTCCACGCCTTCCTCGTACATAAGTAGGTGTTCCGCTGTCCGTTCCGCACACAGCACCCCCCCAAGAGCAGGTATCTCGAGGGAGCGCGTAGTGTGGAGGTCACGGTTTCCTTTGGACAGTAAACCCAGATTAATTTTCGCGCACTGGATCGCTTTCGCGTAGTCGTCGCCAGAAATGGGGCCGCCTCGCCAATATTTCCTCAAGGTGACCCACTCTGGCGCTTTTTGCCAGCCGCCACCTTGTATGGTGAGTGGAACCCCACGTTGAATGAGGTCAAGTAAGAAAGGGCCGCGTTCCGGCATCCAGGTTCCGAGAAATAAGACGTCGCAGTCCCATTGAGCGTGGTCTTGCGCTGTCAATGGCCTCGGTGCGTGAGTTACTTCATCCGCTGAACGCCAAACGCGGATCACCTTCTTTGCCCCCAACGCGTGCAGTTCGCGTACGTTCTCTTCACGTACAACCGCGAGAAGGTCATAGTCTGGTACTGCCTGGCGGTAAGCAGCGAATCTGTGGCCGTCCCTCGGTCCTGTTGGGTCGTCAATGTTGTAGTTAATGACGAGCGCGGCATGTTTTTTAAGCAGTTTTACTACGCGGGCTGATACGTACTCGCCATTGTCCACATATGCAAGTTCAAACCGCTTGCCGGTCAAAATTTCCCGCAGCCTCGATATGACCAGCTCAGAAAGCCAGTGCCCACCTAAGCGCCACATGATCCGGTCGATCCATATCGTACGCGGTAGCAGCGCTCTTAGGTCCAAGTGTGTAAGTGTATGCCCCAACCTTCGAAGGGCGTTGGCTCGGTCCAAACACGTTCCGGATTTTGGGCCGATATAAAGAATATGCAGGTGGCGGTCCAATTTATCGTTCATAGCAAACGCCTGTATATCTCAATTGCGGCATCGCCATAAGCTGACCATCCACCGATTTGTGACACTGTTCGAAGCGCGTTTCCGCTCATTCGCTCTCGCTCACCGGGTTGGTCGGCAAATCTTTGCAGTGCGTCTGCAATCAGATCTGCACGTCGTACGGGCAGTATGAATCCTGCATCGCCGTCTTTGAATAGATTGGGCGCGCCAGTGTTTTCTGTGGCGATGATCGGG
Source organism: Aquabacterium olei (assembly GCF_003100395.1). Lineage (NCBI taxonomy): Bacteria > Pseudomonadati > Pseudomonadota > Betaproteobacteria > Burkholderiales > Sphaerotilaceae > Aquabacterium > Aquabacterium olei. The sequence goes on along the minus strand of NZ_CP029210.1, from coordinate 3,168,836 downwards.
CAGCCACAGGCCATGGCTTGAGCCTGCACCAATGCAAGCCCTTCTTCGAGGCTCGGCAAAACGAGTACGTGGCTTTTGCTCATGCGTTCGCGTAGTTGCTCTCGATTGAGGTGTCCAAGCACATGAAAGTCGTTCGACCATAGATTTACCGCTCTCATCGCATTAACAAATGCTGGCGGCATGCTTCCTGCGAACCAAAGCCGTTTATGGGGGTGCTGCAGCTTGCCAAAGGCTTGAAGGAGGTATGGGACACCCTTCCTGAGACTTGCGCCCCCGGCAAATAGCACGTCGAAGAATTTGTCGTCAGGATGACCGACCTGTTGAAAGTGTTGAAGGTTTACGCCGTAAGGTAAGACCTTGATTTTTTCGGCAGCGATGCCCTGATCAAGAAAGGTCTGACGAGTGAAATCAGACGGGACAGTTATGCAGTCCGCGCGGTGATATTCAGCTTCTTCTCTTGCAACGGTGCGTGGGTCGATCGGAGAATACGATTGACCCCATATCGCGTGCTCCTCGGCCAATACGATATCTTGATGCCGAATGTGCGTCGATCCTCGATCGCATACATATTTTGCGCCAATCTGCTGAGCCGTGATCCCGGTGTGCAGTGCCGCCGAAGACATCCCGACGAATACCTCGCATGTTGGAAGGTTTCGCGACGTGTACCAGTCCAGAGTCGTGTTGTTCAGGTTGGCCCAGTTTCTGGCGATCTGCCTTGGTAGTCGCTGCTTTTGCAGCATAGCGAGATAGGGCGTAATCAGCCACGGAAACGGGCGGATTTTTTCTGGAGGGAGCCCTGCATCTTTGAGCTTGAAGCGAGGGTAGCCGGTGAAGACGCACTCCAGAGCATCGCGAGCGTGCAGTTCTCGTGCGAGATCGAAAGTGTGAAACTTTCCTGGAGTAGACAATGCCACCTTCATGACCTATTGTCCCCAATCAAGGAGCGTCTTTGTGTCGCGGTCAGCGTTGACAGTAAATCATTGATGAATTTTTCTTGAAGAGCGAATGCTAACTCGCTTCGTGTGATCTCAGAGACGCGGAAGAGGGTGCCATCAACACGGTATCCGCGCAGCGCCATGGCGAGGCGTTGAATGTTTCTTTCCTTAGAGCCTCGCGCAATTTCATCTCCAACTCGGATGAAATAGGTTAGAGGCTCGGTGCGCTGTGCTCCCATAGATGTTGTCAGCCGGACCGATTTGATGATGCCATACGCCGTTTGGAGGTCGACCTGTTCGCGCTTGTTGATGCGGAACCCTTGAGATGGGTAGCACGCGTCGGGCGTATGGATCTGACTGTCATTGGTCTGGTCTCTGCCGTAGGCGATTGACAGCATTAAGACCCGCCCAGTGGGCTTGTGGACGAAAGAGTGTGCGTATATCTCGCTGTAGAGGCTGAGCAGGTATTCCTCTTGGGCGGGGCTGACCACCCGACCACCCGCATCGGGCAGACGCTCCCATTCTCCAAATCGCGTCGGAACCAAAGTTTCGTAGTGAGGCTCGCCGACGACGTCGGCCCAATATTTGCGCGGCTTCATCCACTCGGCCGTAACCACACTCCCCCACATGAGTGCTATCGCGATCAACAGGTGAATCACCGGTGCTTTGGGGGCCTTGATGAGGGTGGCGGTACTCATGCTGCGTGCCTCCGCTTGTCGATGATCGCCGCGATGCTCCTAAGCAGGGCGTCAATCATGATGGTGAACAGTAAGCCGGCGACGAAGAGTACTATGCCGGCAAATCCATGCAGGAACCCTTGCCCGACTTCGTCGCCGAAGTGGTAGGTGAGCAGCGCCAGGAAAATGACGCGGGTGACATTTGCCGTGAAGGAGATCGGCACGATTAGCGTGGCGAGTGCAACGTTCCGCAGCAAGGACGAGTGCTTTACCACGTTGATGTAGAAGATCCCCATTGCTTCCAGCATAAAAAGCGTCCGCATACCTGCGCAGGCGTCAGCCACTAGGAGCTGGTACGGGCCGATTGCGATGACGACGCCGGTGTGAGTGATGGGGTAGCCTGCCTGCCACAGCAGTTCGGTAACCACTTCTGTCACTCGCATCTTGATGAACTGGCTAATTGGGTCCGTGATGAACCCTGGCAACGGCACCATGAACACGAAGAAGAACACGGGGAACTTCAACTTGTTGAGCAGAGGAGTGCCGCCCACCCTCAGGACCATGGAGATGATCACGGGGATGAACGATGCCACCTCGAGATGCACGATGGTGAGTGCCCGTGATACCGAGTGAATCAGCACGCCGAAGGCCAGTATGGCCCACGAGAGCCAGATGTCTCGTCGATGGGGTGCTAGGGGCTGGTCATATTCGCGCCAGCGAGTCACCAGGAGGAACATCGCCACGGTCAGCATGATCGGTCCATGGCTGAACTCGCCCTTCGACCACAGCGCGTTGTCACCGTTGTAGAGCAGGTCGTAAACCGTGAAGCTGAACATCCCGAGCATGCCAATGGCATACGCGAGGATGTCGCCCGAGATGGGGAGCCATGGCTTGGCTGGCGCGTGTGCCGCCAGCCCGAGCGCCTCGTTACTCATGGTAGTCATAGGCTTGGAACCCCGCGAGTTTGACCAGGTTGTCGCGCTTGGCCGAGGTGTAGTCGCTCTGCACCATCTCCTTGACCAGATCCTGCAGCGTGATCTTGGGCTCCCAGCCCAGCTTGGCCTTGGCGTTGCTCGGGTCACCCAGCAACGTCTCGACCTCAGTGGGGCGGTAGTAGCGCGGGTCGACCTTCACGATCACGTCGCCCACCTTGCACTTGGCCAGCAGCTGTCCGTTCACCGGCTCGACCTTTGTGACCACGCCCACTTCGTTTTCGGCCTCGCCTTCGAACGCCAGCGTGATGCCCAGCTCCTTGGCCGCAAACTCCACGAACTGCCGCACGCTGTACTGCACGCCCGTGGCGATCACGAAGTCTTCTGCGTGGTCCTGCTGCAGCATCAGCCACTGCATCTCGACGTAGTCCTTGGCGTGGCCCCAGTCGCGCAGGGCGCTCATGTTGCCCAGGTACAGGCAGTCCTGCAGGCCCAGCGCGATGCGGCTGATGGCCCGCGTGATCTTGCGTGTCACGAAGGTCTCGCCGCGCACCGGGCTTTCGTGGTTGAACAGCACGCCGTTGCAGGCGTACATGCCGTAGGCCTCGCGGTAGTTCACCGTGATCCAGTAGGCGTACAGCTTGGCCACTGCGTACGGGCTGCGCGGGTAGAAGGGCGTGGTCTCCTTCTGCGGGATCTCCTGCACCAGGCCATACAGCTCGGAGGTGGAGGCCTGATAGAAGCGGGTCTTCTTTTCCAGGCCGCAGATGCGGATGGCTTCCAGCAGGCGCAGTGCGCCGATGCCGTCGGCGTTGGCGGTGTACTCCGGCTCTTCGAACGAGACGGCCACGTGCGACTGGGCCGCCAGGTTGTAGATCTCGTCGGGTTGGACCTGCTGCACGATGCGCACCAGCGAGGTCGAGTCCGTCAGGTCACCGTAGTGCAGCACGAAGTTGCGGTTGTTGACGTGCGGGTCCTGATACAGGTGATCGATGCGGTCGGTGTTGAACAGCGACGAGCGGCGCTTGATGCCGTGCACCTCGTAGCCCTTGTTCAACAGAAACTCCGCCAGGTAGGAACCGTCCTGGCCGGTGACGCCGGTGATGAGTGCAACTTTCTTTGTCATGAGAGGGGTGTCCTGCTTGAATATGCGCCTGGAGTGGAGATCAGCGGTCAGTACTCGTTGACCAGTGCCCCGGCGATATGAATCTTGCTTTTATTGAGGTGGGCGACCAGCTCTTGCATTGGCTTGACGCGGCTCTCGCCCTTCCGACCGATGACCATGGCGGCGCCACAGTGGGCGGCGATGATGCGGGCGTCCGGGCCATGGGTGGCTGCAGGGGTGTCGACCAGCACGTGATCAAACTTGGCGAGCAGCTCGCGCAGCAACAGGCTGAACGCTGCGCGGTGCAATAGCTCGGCAGGGTTGGGGGCTTGAACGCCGGCCGGCAGCAGATACAGGTTGGGAAGGTGTCCCACGGGCTTGATGACGTTGGGCTCGGTGCGGCCGGCCAGGATGCCGCTCAGGCCGGGGCTGGCCTCAACGCCGAACACTTCGTGCAGCCGCGGACTGCGCAGATCTGCATCTATCAGCAATGTGCGGCCCGGCAGCTGGCTGAAGGCCACCGCGAGGTTGGCCGCGATGAAGCTCTTGCCGTCACCGGAGTTGGCGCTCACGATGGCGAGCGGGCGGCGATTGTCACCTTCGGCCATGACGCCCATGAGCAGCTGGGTGCGGAGGTCACGGAAGGCCTCGATGTTCTCTGAGAACGGGCTGTTCGCGACCACCAACTCGTCGTTCAAGCTGCGCTCGGAGACCGGGGCGTAGGGATAGTGAAACTGCTGGGACAGCGCCCAGATGATGTCTTCCGGCCGCGCCATGCCGAGGGCGACGACCGCTTCACCGAAGCGAATACCGTGTGCGCGCTGGTATTCGAGCGCCTGATCGACCTGCTCGCCGGTGAGGCCCTTGGTGCGCCGGAGGATCTCACCAAGCGACGGGTCTTGCACGTTGGCGTCCATGGAGTGGGTGGGATTCGTGGTCATGTGATGCTTAGGCGTTGTTCGGCAGAGCTTTCATGTCGCCACGCCGCAAGCCCAGGCGCTTCGGCAGGTCCCTGCTCTCTTCATGCTTCTTAAAGGAGGGGATACTGCCCAGGAGTTGCAGGCCCAAAACGGGCTCGATTTCACTGAGTGTGCGCAAGCGGCGATCATGGAGTTCCAAGCCGAGCACTAGCGCAAGCGCAGCGACGAGGGCGCCGACGCCGCCGAGCATGACGTTGGTGAAGAGCCTAGGCGACGACGGCACCGATGGTGCTTTGGCTACCTCAAGCGCTACAACGTTCGATTGTTGCGCCATGCTCTCCAGGCTTGAATTCTGAAGACGGGAGACAACCCCGTCGAGTGCCCGTTGTGCGCTGTCGACCTCGCGCTGGAGGACTGCAGCCTGATCGCGAATATTCTTGAGCTTCAGGACTTTGGCACGTTGCTCTTCCAGCGAGGCGCGCAGTTGAGCCACGCGTGATGCATTGACGGTGTTACTGACGCTGAGACTGCCAGCAACGCGGCGAACTTCGGATTCGAGCTTGCTGCGAAGATCATTGACGTTGGAGCGCAGTTCAATAACCTGCGGGTGATTTTCTCCGTACTTGGCTCGGAACTGCTGAAGCTGGGCTTCTTGCCGAACCACGTCGCCTTTTAGGCCGGCGATCAAGGGGTTGGCGATGATATCGGGAGACTGATCTGTCCGTGTCATGGCAGCGGCTTGGCGGCTGCCAGAGTCGGCGGCGACCGCTTGCAGCGAAACAAGCTGTGCTGAAAGCTCGTTGAGGCGAGCTGTTTCGACGTCAAAGCGCTCGTCGTTTATCACAAGGCCCTGTTGTTGCTGGAAAGTGGACAGCCGAGTTTGTGCCTCAAGAAGGTTTGCCTTGAGTTCTTTGGCACTGGTGTCAAATTGCGAGTTGAATAGCTTGGCTGGATCGGTGCGCAGTTCAACGGTCGTCTCCAGGTACGCCCGTATGAACCCGTTGACGATGGCGGCGGCAAATTGTGGGTCGGGTGATTTGTAGCTCACGTAAATGACGTTCGAGCCGCGCGATGGCCGCGCTTCGAGGCTGGATCGAAGCAGCTGTGCCACCCAAGCCTGGAAGTCGCCGATGCCGCCTGTCGACTCTCGCCAGTTCTCCTGCATGACCTTCGATTCAGCGAGGCGGAGGTTTCGTACCACTTGTTGAGCGACTCGGCTACTGGTCAGAATGTCGATCTGAGTCATCAAGAAGCTGGGTTGCGCAACTCCGGCCAGTACCATGCCTGCGATAGGGTCGGGCGACTTAATGTCGACCACCACTGACCCCGAGGCCGTGTAAGTTTTCGGGGTGAGCAGCGTCGCCGTGGTCACAGAGCCAAGAATCAGCACGAACGTGCTCAGTGCGATCAGCCAGCGCGCGCGCAGGATGGCGATCAGTTGTTCAAAAGTCATCAGATTGCTCCGTAAAGGCGGGCGGTGGCTGTCAGGCCTGGCGGCTCAGGAAATCTTGGTAAGCCAGCGCAATGCCGTCTTCCAGCGAGGTGCGCGCTTTCCAGCCCAGGCTGTGCAGGCGCGACACGTCCATCAGCTTGCGCGGGGTGCCGTCCGGCTTGGTGCTGTCAAAGGTGAGGTCGCCCTCGAAGCCGACCACCTTGACCACCGTTTCGGCCAGCTCACGGATGGTGACGTCGGTGCCAGTGCCGATGTTGACGAGCGGGCCGCTGTAACCCTGCTCCATCAAGTGGACGCAGGCGTCGGCCAGGTCGTCGGCGTACAGGAACTCGCGCATCGGTGTGCCGGTGCCCCACACCACCAGGCTGGCGTCGCCGCGCTGCTTGGCTTCGTGGGCCTTGCGGATCAGCGCGGGCAGCACGTGGCTGTTGTTGAGGTCGTAGTTGTCGTTCGGGCCGTACAGGTTGGTGGGCATCACGCTGATGTACTGGCGGCCGTACTGGTCGTTGTAGGCCTCGCAAAGCTTGATGCCGGCGATCTTGGCGATGGCATAGGGCTCGTTGGTGGGCTCCAGCGGGCCGGTCAGCAGGCAGTCTTCCTTCAGCGGTTGGGGGGCCAGCTTGGGGTAGATGCAGCTCGAGCCCAGGAACATCAGGCTTTGCACGCCGGCCGTGTGGGCAGCGTGGATCAGGTTGGTCTCGATCACCAGGTTCTGATAGAGGAACTCGGCGCGGTAGACATTGTTGGCATGGATGCCGCCCACCTTGGCGGCTGCGATGAAGAGGTAGTCGGGCCGCTCGGCGTGCATGAAATCGTGCACCGCCTGCTGGTTGAGGAGGTCGAGTTCCTGGCGGCCACGGGTCAGCACCTGGGTGTAACCGCTCTGCTGAAGGCGGCGCACGATGGCCGAACCCACCATGCCGCGGTGACCTGCCACGAAGATCTTCGCTTGTTTTTCCATGAAACCGATGTGAGGGGAAGTCGTGCGGGATGGATGCGAGGCGGCTCAGGGAGTTCCCGCTCCCCCCTTGAATGAAGTGGTGCTGCCCTGCGCGCAAGAGTCGGGCCAGTGTACTGACGCCTGCTGACGATTTGGTGGCAGTTGCAACACGTGGCCACCCGAGAGAGGGGGCCCCACGGTGGTGCGCCGTTGCAGAAAGTAAAAACGCCGCTCGAGGGCGGCGTTTGCGGGATGGCGGCGTGGGCCGGTCAGGCTTCCTGGCCCTTGCCCGACCTCCGTCCGGTCACCATCAGCTTCAGCATGCGCCCCACGAACACCGTATTGGTGTGCAGGTAGCGCTTGAGCAGCCGCCGGGGCTCGCTGCCCAGGCGGTGCAGCCATTCCAGGCCGGCCTTCTGCATCCACAGCGGGGCGCGCGCCAGCGTGCCGGCGTGGTAGTCGAACGCGGCGCCGACGCCGAGCATCACGGCGTGCACGCGGCCCCTGTGGGCCGACATCCAGGCTTCCTGCTTGGGGCACCCCAGGCCGACGAACACCACATGGGCGCCAGAACGGTTGATCTGGTCGATGTGTGCCTGGTCTTCTTCGGCGGTGAGCGAGCGATAGGGGGGCGACACCATGCCGGCGATCTGCAGGCGGGGGAAGTGCGCCACGATGCGGGCGCGCAGCTTGTCGAGCGTTTCGGGGGTGCTGCCGTAGAAGAACACGCGCTGCTTGAGGCGCTGGGCTTCGGCCAGGTAGCGCCACATCAGGTCGGGGCCGCTGAGGCGGGTCTGTTCCGGGTGGCCTTCACGGCGCAGGGCCCAGGCGATGGGCGCACCGTCGGGCAGGGCGAGGTCGGCCTGTTCGATGACGCGGCGGAATTCGGCGTCTTCGCTGGCTGTGACGACCGAGTGCACATTGCACAGGGTGACATAGCGGGACTGACGCAGGGCGGCCCAGGTGGCGATGCGGTTGATGCATTCGTCCCAGGTGAGGGCGTCGATGTGGCTGTCGAGGACGAAAGCGCCTTGTCGGGTGAACGGGCTGAGGATGGCTTGCTTTTTCAACGGCGACTCGCTGGCTCGGGACGGCGCGGGCCAGCGCTTGTCCGCAAGGGGCAGCGAGGGGTAGCCGAAGTTGGGATCAGGATGTCGCATGTGTACCCCGCGGGGCAGTTGAAGGCGCCCTTTTGATCGGGCTTCAACAAATTCTAGGAGTGGGGTGGTACGCAGAAGTTCAGGGAAAGTGCTCGGTCACCGGCCGCAGGCTCGGTAAGGCGTCACGTTCAGCGGAAGTCCAGGGGTTTTTGCGCGCCGGGTGGCTGATCGGCAGCCTAGGGTCCGTGCTGATAATCCAGCCATGAGTGAAACACAGAACCCGGTTCCGCTGCTGTCGGTCGTGACCGTGGTCCGCAACGATCTGGCAGGGCTGAAGGCCACGATGGCGAGCCTGCGCGAGCGCCTTGCGCTGCCGCTGGCGCAGGGGGCTGTCGAGCATGTCGTCATCGACGGCAGCACCAACGGCGAGATCCGCAACTTCCTTGTGCAGCAGGCGATTGCGCCGGGTTCATGGGTGTCGGAGCCCGATCGCGGCATCTACGATGCGATGAACAAGGGGCTGGATCGGGCGGGTGGACGGTACGTGCTTTTCATGAATGCGGGGGACGTGTTTTCGTCCTTTTTTGATTGGCGTTTGCTTGTCCCTCACTTGAGGGGAGGCTCGCGGGTGTTGCTTGCCTACGCGGTGGAGTGTTTTGGCAACGACCGTTATTTGCGCCCCGGACTGGGGCGCGAGGGGCACGTGTTCGGGGCGCCGTCGCACCAGTCGACCTTCTATCCGCGGGCGTTCTTCACTGAGGCCCGCTATCGGCTGGATCTGCCGGTGAAGGGCGATGGCGACTACACGAAGAGGGCGATCGAGCAGGTGGGCGCGCTGTTCCTGCCGACGGTGGTGGCGGAGTTCGCACTCGGTGGTGTCTCGTCCAATTACACGGCGACCAAGGTGCTGCGTCGTCGCCTGGCCGAGCAGGAGGTCTGGCGCGAGCGCGCCAAGCTGCTGATCAAGTTCGTGTTGTGGCGCCTGTTGCCGCAGCGCTGGTTCTACCGGGTGCTGGCCTGGGGCAAATACACCCCACTCGATCACGGGGGGCTGCCCGGGCTGCGGGCCGCGCCGCTAGAGGGACCTGCCGGCAGGGCAGGGTAGTCACGTAGCAGGCCCGAGCGGAACTTATCCATCGGGCAGGTAACAATTCGCCATGTCTGTTGAAGTCACGCCGCCGTCGGGTGCGGTCACCCCATTGCCCGCCTCGCCGCTGACCCTGCCCGGGCAAGGTTGGGGCGTTGTGCTCTTGCTGGTTGGGTTCTTCTGCCTGTATGGCCCGACTTACGCGCACCTGGCGGTGTCGACGTGGGCGACCGACGAGCAGGGCCATGGGCCGCTGATCGTGGCAGCCAGTGCGTGGCTGTTGTGGACGGCGCGCGGCGAGATCTTTGCCGGCCCCGCCCGGCCTGCGCTGGGGGCGGGCTTTGGCCTGCTGGCCTTCGGGCTGCTGTGCTTCATGGTGGGGCGCTCGCAGTCGGTGATCGAGCTCGAGGCGGGCTCACAGGTCATCGTGCTCGCATCCGGGCTGCTGATCCTGCATGGCTGGGGGGCGTTGAAGCGCGCCTGGTTCCCGATCCTGTTCCTGCTGTTTTCGGTGCCGCTGCCCGGGGCGCTGGTGCAGGCGATCACGATGCCGCTCAAGCACGCGGTGTCGGTGGTGGCCGAGAAGGTGCTGTACCTGGCGGGCTACCCGATCGGGCGCTCGGGCGTGATGCTCGTCATCGGGCCGTACCAGCTGCTGGTGGCCGATGCGTGCTCGGGACTGAACTCGCTGTTCACGCTCGAGGCGCTGGGCCTGCTGTACATGAAGGTGATGCGCTACCAGTCCAAGGCGCGCAACGTGCTGCTGGCGGTGATGATCGTGCCGATCTCGTTCGTGTCGAACGTGGCGCGGGTGCTGGTGCTGGTGCTGATCACCTACCACCTGGGCGACGAGGCCGGGCAGGGCTTTGCGCACGGCTTTGCGGGGATGGTGCTGTTTGCCATCGCGCTGGTGCTGACCTTCCTGTTCGACCGCCTGCTGGCGGCCCGTTTTGACCGTGACGGAGGCGCCCGTGCTGAAGTTCGATGACCTGCGCCGTGTGACGGGGGCCACCGTGGTGGCCCTGGCTGCGATGCTGCTGTCCGTGGGCGGCGCCGAGGCGCTGAAGCCGTCTCGCGTGCTGGCCGATGAGCTGCCGGCGCTCGACCTGGAAACGGTGATCCCCAAGCGGTTTGGCGACTGGGTGGTGCGGGCCGACGCTGCGCCGGTGGTGTCGGACCCGACGCTGGATGCCACGCTGGCCAAGTTCTATTCGCAGACCCTGGCACGCACGTATGTGAACAGCCGGGGGCAGGCCATCATGCTGTCGCTGGCGTACGGCAAGAACCAGAACTCGTGGAACACGGCGGCCCACCGGCCCGAGTTCTGCTACGACGCCCAGGGGTTCACGGTGGCGGCGCGGGGCGTGCATGATCTGCCTCTCGCCGGCCATGAAGTGCCGTCGGTGCGCATGGTGGGCACCAAGCACCAGCGCCAGGAGCCGGTGACGTACTGGGTCACCCTGGCCGACACCGTGACGGTGCCGGGTTTCCGTCGCAAGCTGCAGCAGGTCCGCTATGGTCTGCAGGGACAGATCGTCGATGGCTTGCTGGTGCGCATGTCGTCGCTGGGCCATGACGAGGCCGAGGAATTCGCGCTGCACGAGGCGTTTGCCCGTGAGTGGGAGCGGGCCATGTCGCCGGACATGCGCCCCCGTTTTTTTGGACACTGAACGCAGAAAGTTTTGGACATGAGCAAGAAAGTCGCCCTGATCACGGGCGTCACCGGTCAGGATGGCTCCTACCTGGCGGAGTTTCTGTTGAACAAGGGCTACGAGGTGCACGGCATCAAGCGCCGCTCGTCGCTGTTCAACACCGACCGCATCGACCACCTGTATCAGGATCCGCACGTCAACAACCGCAACTTCGTGCTGCACTACGGTGACCTGACCGACTCGACGTCGCTGGTGCGTATCGTGCAGCAGGTGCAACCCGACGAGATCTACAACCTGGCGGCCCAGTCGCACGTGGCCGTCTCGTTCGAAGAGCCCGAGTACACCGCCAATGCCGACGGCATCGGCGCACTGCGCCTGCTGGAAGCCATCCGCATCTGCGGCCTGGAAAAGAAGACCCGCTTCTATCAGGCCTCCACCTCCGAGCTGTATGGCCTGGTGCAGGAGATCCCGCAGAAGGAGACCACGCCCTTCTACCCGCGCAGCCCGTACGCAGTGGCCAAGCTGTACGCCTACTGGATCACGGTGAACTACCGCGAGGCCTACGGCATGTACGCCTGCAACGGCGTGCTGTTCAACCACGAAAGCCCGGTGCGCGGCGAGACCTTCGTGACGCGCAAGATCACGCGCGCCATCAGCCGCATCGCGCTGGGCCTGCAAGACTGCTTGTACCTGGGCAACATGAGCGCGCTGCGCGACTGGGGCCACGCCAAGGACTACGTCGAGATGCAGTGGCTGATGCTGCAGCAGGACCACGCGGAAGACTTCGTGATCGCCACCGGCGTGCAGTACAGCGTGCGGCAGTTCGTGGAGTTTGCGGCCAAGGAGTTGGGCGTCACGCTGGCGTTCGAAGGCGAGGCCGAAAACGAAGTGGGCGTGGTCACGAAGGTCGAGCCGGTGAATGGCGAGATGCTGGCCAAGTGCAAGGTGGGCGACGTGATCGTGAAGGTCGACCCGCGCTACTACCGCCCCACCGAGGTCGAGACGTTGCTGGGTGACCCGAGCAACGCCAAGGCCAAGCTGGGCTGGGAGCCCAAGATCACGCTGCAGGATCTGGTCAAGGAGATGGTGCAGAGCGACTACACCTCGGCCAAGCGCGACAACCTGGTCAAACTCGCAGGCTTCCAAGCCTACGACTACCACGAGTGACCTGGGCACGGTTGACCCGGTCGCCGGTGGTCTGGGCGCTGGGCGACCAGGTGCTGGTGTCGGCCAGCAATTTCGTGCTGACGCTGGTGGTCGCGCGTCATGTGTCGCTGTCGGCGTTTTCGGCCTACGGGCTGGCGATCACGCTGGTGTGGTTCGTCAGCGCGATGCACCGGGCCTACCTGACCCAGCCGATGGCGATTGCTGCGGTGGGAGAGGCGCCCGCCGAGTTGGGCGAACGGCTGAAGGCCGTGCTGCTGTTGCAGGTGCTGGGCTGGCCGCTGGTGATCGGGCTGTTTGCGTTGGTGGCGTGGCGTTACCTGCCCTCGCAGGGCGTGGCGCTGGCGGCCGCGGTGTTTACGGCGGCTTTCCTGCTGCAGGAAACGATGCGGCGGGTGCTGTTCGTGCAAGGGCGCATGCAGCGGGTGTCTGCGCTGGATGCGCTGGCCTACGGCGGGCAGTTGGTGGCGATTCTGGCGGTGGGCATGGCGGCGGGCGGTGAGGCACCGCTTGAGGCCGTGCTGCTGGTGGGGGCGCTGCCATTTGCTGCATCGGCCGCTTGGGCCTATGCGGGCCTGCCGGCCGAGGCGCGAGCGGTGCCCTGGCCCGCGCCTGCAGCCTTGCAGCGGGCTGCCGCATCGCACTGGGCGGAATCGCGGTGGGTGTGTTTCAGTCAGGTCTTCATGTTCGGGTCTTTCATGCTGGTTCCGTTTCAGATCGCCGAGTGGGGCAAGCCTTTGTGGGTGGCGCAGTACAACGCCGCCGCGTCCATCCTGAACGGGCTGAACGTGATCCGCCAGGCACTGGGCAACCACTTGCCGATCGAGGCGGCACGCCGATTCAAGGCCGGGGGCATGCCGGCCATGCAGCGTTATCTGGCTCAATCGGCGAGCCTCATCATGCTGCTGGCAGCGGCCATCGTGGCCGTGCTGGTGGGGCTGGGGCCTGAGCTGGTTGGCTGGCTGTTCGGCGCGCGTTTTGCCGAGGCGGCCGCGGTGTTGCCGCATGCGGCGGTGGGCCCGCTGGTGGGGATGTTGTCGCTGGTGTCGCAGGCTGGCGGCCTCGTCATCCGGCAGACGGAGCAGATCTTCTGGTCCTATGTGGCCGGCACAGTGGTGTCGTTTGCGCTCGCGCCGTGGCTGATCCCGGCGTTCGGCCTGCTGGGGGCCGTGTGGGTCTCGAACATCGGTGTGCTGGTGCCCACGTTGTGGCATTTGCTGGCCTTTCACCGTCAGGTGGGTGCGATGAGGCAGGAGCAGCACGCATGAGAATCCTGCTGTCGGCCTTTGCGTTTTCGCCGGTGCTGGGCTCGGAGTGCGGCGTGGGCTGGCATTGGGCGTTGGCGCTGGCAAAGCACCATGAGGTCACGGTGATCACGCATGCGTGGTTCCGCACCGATGTGGAGGCCGAGCTGGCGCGCCGGCCGGTGCCGCGGCTTCAGGTGGTGTATGTGGATGTGCCGCCGCCGTGGGGGCGGTTCGAGCGCCGCCTGCTGGATTCGCAGCTGTACTACGTGTATTGGCAGTGGAAGATGCGGCCGGTGGCCCGCGACCTGGTGCAGCGGCAGACCTTCGATGTGGTGCACCACCTGACGTGGGGCTCGCTGCGTTATCCGTCGTGGCTGGGCGGGCTCGGCCTGCCTTTCATCGTCGGGCCGCTGGGCGGTGCCGAGACGGCGCCAGCGCGGTTGTTTGCCGGGCTACCCTGGAAGGTGCAGCTGAAGGAAGCCTTGCGCACAGCGGTGCTGTGGTCGTTCTGGCTCGATGTGCCCACGCGGCTGGCCTGGTCGCGTGCCGACCGGCTTTATTGCCGCACCCGCGACACGCTGGCCTTCCTGCCTGCCAGCCTGCGTGCGCGGGCCGTGGTCGCCCACGAGGTGGGTGTGATGGACGTCGTGCCCCGGCCCACGCCGGTGGTGCGTCGGGCCCGGACGACCTTCATGTTTGCCGGGCGCCTGATTGCTTTCAAGGGCGTGCACCTGGCGCTGCCAGCGCTGCGGGCCGCTGTCGACCGCGGCGCCGACGTGGCGCTGCTGATCGTGGGCGAAGGGGAGCTGGATGGCTTCTTCAAGGCCCGGGTGCAGGCGCTGGGCCTGACCGACCGCGTGCGCTTCGTGAGCCGGGTGCCGCAGAGCGAGCTGATGAACCTGTATCACCAGGCCGATGCCTTTCTGTTTCCCAGCCTGCATGACTCGGGCGGTACGGTCGTGATGGAGGCGCTGTCGCGCGGCCTGCCGGTGATCTGCCTGGACCTGGGCGGCCCGCATCACTTCATCACGCCCGCCTGCGGCATGGTGGTGTCGACGGCGGGGCGAAGCCAGGGTGAGGTGGTGGACGCGTTGGCGGAGGCCGTGGTGCAGTTTCATGCGCTGTCGACCCCGGCCCGGCAGGCCTTGCATGACGAGGCGGTGGCCCGGGCGCGCCGCATGGGCTGGGCCGAGCGCGCGGCCGCTGTGTACGACGATGTGCGCCAGCAGGTGCCGCAATGTGCCGAGGCCTTGCGCCGGCTGGAGGGAGAGGCATGAGCACCTTGGCCATGTGGCGCGCACGCGCCATGTCGTGGGCCTGGCCCTCGTGGACGGAGCTCGGGCTGTTTCTGCTTCTGGGTGTGCTGGTGCCCCTGATCGGCTACTACGTGCTGGTGGGCAGCCCCTTCCTGGGCCTCTACGGGCTGCGGTATGTGGTGGTGGCGGTGATCCTGTGGGCCGCCTTCAGCTTCGCCGCGCCGAAAGCGCCCTGGTATGTGCGCCTGGTGTTGTCGGTGACGCTGGGGCAGCTCGTGCTGAACTATGGTTTCACCAACATCGTGGTGGGCGCGGGCTCGGCCAAGATCACGCTGGCCGAGGGGGGCTGCCTGATCGGGCTGCTGGTGCTGCTGCCGCTGACCTACCGCTGGCTGGCTCGCACGCCGGCGTTCTGGCTGGCCATGGCCGCCATGGTGATCCCGCCGACTTACCACCTGTACCGCGACTTCTTCACCTACAAGATGGCGGCGCTGCGCGATGTGCTGACGGTGGTCGACATCGCCTTCTTCGTGGCGGGCATGGCCATCGTGGCGCTCGGTGTGCACCGCGGCACCTGGCTCGCGTGGCGCGATCGCTTCATGCGCATCTGGTTCATTGCCGGGGGGCTGTATGGCCTGACGTGGCCGTTCTCGACGTGGATTCAGGCCGTCTCGCCTTCGTTCAGCAGTTACCAGCAGGCGGTGCCCGTGCTGGGCACGCAGCTGACATCGCCCTACACCGCGATTGCCGTGCTCGTGGCCTGGTTTGCCATCCCGCATGTGTTCCCGAAGCGAAGCTGGCTGCGCACGCTGTGGATCCTGCTGGTGCTGGTCGAGACCATCATCGTGGTGGTGATGGCGCAGTCGCGCAACCTGTACCTGATCATCCTGTTCGTGCCGGTGGCGCTGGGCTTCTTTGGCTACAAGCGGGCCTTCGCCGCGGTGGCGGGGGGCTTGATCGCCATGGTGTTGTCGCTGGCGCTGGTGGAGACGCTGAACATCAAGATCCCGGGGCGGATCTCGGATGTGACGCTGTCGGCGGTGGTCGATCGCTTTCTGTCGATTTCCGGCAAGCACGGGGATGAGTACGGCGCCACCGGCGTGCAGCAGCGGCTGGACTGGTGGGCGTCGTCGCTCGACATGTGGCGGGCGAGCCCGGATCGCATGGTGTTCGGCGTGGGCTACGGCCCGGCGTTGACGAACTTCATGGCGCCCGGGGTGGACGGGGAGGGCGTGGTGGTGCGCGAGCCGCACAACAGCTTTGTCTCGAGCCTGGTGCGCGGCGGCGTGGTGTACTTCGTGTTGTGGGGCGCCGTGGTGTTCGGCTCGATGCGCCGCGCGTGGCTGGGGGCGCGGCTGCCCGGTCTGGGTGAAGACGCCGCGGGGCATTTCAAGGGCTTTGCCGCCTGGAGCTTCATCGTCATGGGCATGCTGGCGTTGACCAGCCTGTCGGAGCCGCATTTCGAGACGCCGTCGATCGCTGCGATGTTCTACATCGTGGCCGGGATGGTGTCGATGGAGTACTACATCGTGACGCGCCGGGTGGACATCCGGCCAGGAGCCGGCCGTGCACCTGGTGTTTGACGCCTTCGAGCTGACGCCCGATTCGGCCAAGAGCAAGGGCATCTACAGCTATGCCGTGCAGCTGTGTGGCGCCATGGCGGCCCAACTGGCGGCAGACGAGGTGATGGACGTGGCCTGCCATGGTGGCAATGTGGCCGACTTTCAGTCGCTCGGTCTGCCACGGCAGGTGCGCCTGCACGTGCTGGCGCCTGCCATGCCGGGGCGGCTGCGTCGCCTGTGGTGGTCTCAGTTCGGTGCGGCGCTCTGGGCACGGGCTCGTGGCGCACAGGCTGTCTACCTGTCGCCCAAGGGCTTCACGCCCGGGCTGGGGCGACACCTGGTGCGGCTGCGCACCGTGTGCGTGATCCACGACCTGATCCCCCTGTGGTACCTGGCACATCACCCGGCCCATTTCGGGCGGCTGGAAGGCTGGCTGGTGAAGGCCGGCCTGCTGCATTCGGCTCGGCGTGCCGATGGCATTGTTGCGATCTCTCGCGCCACGGAGGCCGATCTGCTGGCCGCCGGGGCGCCCTCGCACCGGGTGCGCGTGGTCTACAACGGCGTGCCACCGCTGCCCGCGCCAGGCCCCCAAGCGGGCGACTACATCATGGCCTTGGCCTCCGGACTGCCGCACAAGAACCTGGCGGGGGTGCGGGCGGCTTACGCGGCCTACCGGAAGCGGGCCGGGGCTGCCGCCTTGCCCCTGCGGCTGGTGGGTGTGCGCGACGTGAACGACGAAGGGGTGTCGGCACTGGGCACGGTGTCGGCCGAGACCCTGTCGGGGCTGTATGCCCACGCGCGGGCGTTCCTGTTCCTCTCGCACATCGAAGGATTCGGCTTCCCGCCGCTGGAAGCGCTGCGTGCGGGCGCGCCCGTGGTGTGCTCGGACATCACGGCGCACCGCGAGCTGTGTGCCGGACAGGCGCACCTGGTGCCACCCGATGACCCGGACGCGGCCGCGGCGGCGCTGATGACCGTGCTGGCCACACCCGAATCGCCAGAGACCCGCCGCGAGCGCGCTGACCGCATGGCAGAGCGGGTGGCTCATGAACTGAGCTGGAGCCGCTGTGCGGCCGGCGTGCTCGATCTGGCGCGTCAGGTGGCTGATCCGTCATCCTGGCCTGCTGCGCAAAGGAGTGTGCCGTGATGGCGCTGAAACGCATCCTCAAGCAACACCGCAAGCTCGCGCTGGCGGTGTTCATCAGCAGCCAGGCGATCGCCCTGGCCTACTGGCTGGTCCTGCCGCGGCAGCACATGGCCACCGCGCTGGTGCTGGCCGACACACAACCTTCGCCCGTGCGGAGCGTGACCAGCGACCCGAGCGTGACGGTGGTCGGTGCGCGGGCTGCGCTGCTGATGAGCGACCTGGTGGCCGAGCGCGTGGTCAAGCGCCTGCGGCTGGAGGAGGTCGACATCCTGCGTGAGAGCTGGGCCCGCCAGGGCGAAAAGGCGGGCTCTTACCAGCAATGGTTGATTCAGCTGGCGCAGGGGGGGCTGATGCCGGCGCTCGGGCGCGGCGGCTACCTGATGCAGGTGCGCTACGTGGCGCCCGACGCCGGCTTTGCGCGCACCATGGCCAACGCCTATGCCGAGGAACTGGTGGCCACAGTCGACCGGCTGAACCGCATGGACGACCAGGCACTGGAGGCCCCGGTGGCGCGCAGCCTGGCCAGCAGCGTGGCCCGCATGACGGCAGCACACGATGAGCTGATGGCCGTGTCCCAACGCTCGGGCGTGCTGCTCGATGGCATGGCGGACCCGGGCTTCCAGGCCGATGACCAGTTGCGTCGGCAGGCCGTGATCGGGCTGATGGCGTCGCAGCAGGCGGCGGCCACGGCCCGCGTGCTGCAGGGCAGCGAAGAGGCGCGCAGCACGCTCGACGATGCGGTGCTGCAGCGCTTGCGCGTGCGCCTGGCAGACCTGAGCGCGCAGCAGGAGGCGGCCATGGCGTCGCGTGGCGTGAACCACCCGTCGGTGGCCGCCCTCGACGCGGCCATCCAGCGCACGCAGCAGGAGATTCGCAGTCAGGTGGCTTCGCTGAACCGCTCGATGGGGGCAGTGGCCGAGATCCAGCAGGGCGTGCGCGTGCAGCGGGATCAGGCCGGGGACGCCGCCCGCGATCGCCTGCTCGCCTCGCTGGATGACCGGGCGGCTTTCCGCCAGGCCCAGTCCCGGTTCGACACGGCGGCGGAGGACTACATCGTGATGGCGACCAACCTCGCCACGCTGGCCGCGAACCGCGACGCGAGCAAGTCGGACATCGTGCTGGTGGAGCCGGCCACGCTGCCCAACGAGGCCTGGTTTCCGCGCTGGGAGTACGTGCTGCCGGTGGCACTCGGGTCCGGCCTGATGCTGGCGTTGCTGGCGTGCGTGATGGCCGACCGGCGCGATCGCCGGGTGGCCACGCTGGACGACCTGCGCGGCCTGGTGGGCGCCGACCTGGTGACCGCGATGCCCGCGACGCAGCCGGCTCAGCGGCCAAGTCCGGCCGGGTCGGTGGCCACGCGCTCGAGCCGGTTGCGCTCGGCGATCAGGCCGCTGCTGTCTCCGCTGATGCCTTGGCGCAGGTCGCGCAGCGTGTTGCGCAAGTAGCGCACGCCGACGTGGCCGCCCTGTGAGTTGGTGCTGACGAACGCACCGTGGCCGCGTCCCTCGCAGACGTTGTCGGCCACCAGTGCGCCGCGCATGTCGCCCTGGTGCCCCGAGTTGCCGAAGCAGGCCATGGGTGCTGATGCCGTGCTGCCCGGCAGCAGCGTGACCCGGTTGCCGGTGACGGTCAGGGGGCTCTTGTCGGTGCCGGTCAGCAGGATGCCGATGAAGGGGGCATCTCCGGGCTGCTGCTGGCGCACGATGGTGTTGTCGCTGAGGGTGATGCGGTCGTAGCCGCGCCAGTAGTCGGTGCCGATGGCCACACGCGGGGCCTGCTCGATGCGATTGCCGCTGATGCGCAACTGCCCGCCCTGCACGCGGTTGACGTCCTTGAAGATGCCGGCGCCGCGCACCGTGTTGCCCTCGATGCGGGCATCCGGTGCGGTGGCGATCACCAGCGGGGCCCCGACCAGGGTGTTGCCCTGCACGACCGGCGCGATGCCGCCGACCTCCAGTGTGGCGCCCATGCCCGGGCGCGCTTCGACCGTGTTGCCGCTGACCACTGCGCCGTCGCCACTCACCACCGACATGGCATAGCTGCCCGGGTCGTGCGTGGCCAACCAGCTGCTGAAGCGGTTGTCACGGATGACCAGCCCGGGAATGTCGTCGCCCTGCACCTCAATGGCCATGGCCGTGAAGCCCTCGCCCGTGTTGCCCGCCACGGTGGTGTGCCCGCTCGACCAGAGGTGGATGCCCTCGACGACGCGCAGGAAATGGTTCTGCTGCAATGCACTGTCGCGCAGGCCGTACGCCATGATGCCCGTGTCGACGATGTCCTCGAAGCGATTGCCGATGACGCGCAGTTGCTCGGCCCGGTCGACCACGATCACGCCATGGCGCTGGTTCCAGTGGGCCTTGCCCTGGTGTGGGCCGCCGGTGATGCGACGGATCCAGTTGTTTTCGACGTGGTGGCCACGCCCCTTCAAGGCGATGCCGCGGCCTTGCAGGATGAGGTTCTGGATGCGCGTGTGGTCGGCGCGGGTGCCGTCGAGCAGCAGGCCGGGGCGGTCTTCATCGGCCCATTGCAGCGTGGCGGCGGGTTGGGCGCACAGCCGGGTGCCGGAGCGCAGGCGCACCGTGCGGTCAATGTCATAGCGGCCTGCGAGCATCACCACGGTGTCGGCCGGGGCCTTGTCGATGGCCTTCTGCAACGCCGCGGCGCTCTGCCCGTCCGGGCTCAGACGTGGGCCGTCGGGGCAGGCGGCCGGTGCCGATTGCGCCCAGATGGGGGCCGCACCCATGGCGAGGCCCAGTCCCCAGAGCCATCGTGACACGACGGCACGCATGCGGCGGCGGTCAGTACCCGTTGAGCACGCTGCCGACGATCTGGATGTCGGACATGCGCAGCGTGGCCACCATGGTCTGCATGTCGCTGACATGGGTGACGTCCTGGCGCGCCATCACGAGGGCCGCGCCGCACTTGGCAGCGATGACCGCACCGTCCATCCCTTGCGAGGCGGCTGGTGTGTCGACGATGACGCGGTCGAACTTGGTGAGCAGCTCGCGGATCAGCAGGCCGAAGGCGGGGCGCTCCACCAGTTCGAGCGGGTTGGGGGGCACGGTGCCGACCGGCAACACGAACAGGTTGGGCAGCCCCTTGACCGGCTGGATGACGTTGCTGACTGCCCGCCCGGTGAGGATGCTCGACAACCCGGCTGCGCCCGGCTTCAGGTGGAAGACCTCGTGCAGGCGCGGGTTGCGCATGTTGGCGTCGATCAGCAGCGTGCGGCCCGACAGCTGCGAGAACGCCACCGCCATGTTGGCCGCGAAATAGGTCTTGCCGTCGCCGCTGCGGGGGCTGACCACCGCCAGCGCATGGCGCTGCCCCACACCGCTGTACAGCTTCATGATGAGGTGGCTGCGGGTGGTGCGGAAGGCCTCGGCCTGGGCCGAGAACGGTTGCTTGGCCACCACCAGCTCGTCGCTGCAGGCATCGTCGTGTTCGCTGCTGTACGGGTAGTGGAACTGCTGTGCCAGCGCCCACATCACGTCGTCGGTGTTGGCGAGGCCCAGGGCCACGGCCGCTTCGCCGAAGCGCACACCGTTCTCGCGTTGATAGGCCAGGATCTGCTCGATCTGTTCGGGCGAGAGGTTGTTGGCCTTGCTGATGATTTCGCCGATGGTGGGCTCGCCACCGATCTGCTGCGTGTCGGGGAAGCGGGAGTCGTTGACACCCAGGCTCGAGGCGGAGAATTGCTTTTGGGTCGCGTCTTGCATGGCTTATCCCAGACTACCGAAGCGCTGCACGTTGCCCGACGAGGCGGGCTGGATCGCGTGGCCGGGCAGGCGCGTGGCGCCACCGGACCAGGGCAGGCGGCCTTGCCGGGCGTTCGGGCCGGGCAGGGTGCCGATGACGGGCAGTTCGATCAGGGTGGTGACGTCGGAGGCCGAGCGCACGCGGCGGTCGAGGAACTCGGCGCCCAGCGTCAGGCCCAGCGAAAGCATGCCGCCCAGCAGCGTGGCCAGCACGAGGTTGAGCGCCAGCCGCGGCGAGCTGGGAGACGTGGGCGCGGTGGCCGGCCCCAGCACCACGATGTTGGTCTGGCTGTTGCTGCCCTCCAGGCTCATCTGGCTCTGGCGGGCCTGAATGGCGTCGAACACCCGTTGTGCGGCCTCGACCTCGCGTTCCAGCACGAGCAGGTCGTTGCGGTCCTGCTTCATCTTCAGCACCTTCTGGCGCTGCTCTTCGTAGGCCGCCTGGATGGCGCTGGCACGCGACGAGCTGATCTGGCTGCTGGCATTGAGGCTGCTGCTGACGCGGCCCACTTCGGCGCGGATCTTGGCCCGGGTGGAGGCGATGGCAGCGCGCAACTCGACGATGGTGGGGTGCTGTTCACCGAAGCGCTCGAGAGACTGGTCGAGCTGCGCTTCCTGGCGGGCGAGGTCACCCTTGAGCGACGAGATCACGGTGTTCGACATCGCGTCGGGCGAGATTTCGGCGTTGGCCACGGCCTGGCTGCGGCGGCTCGAGGCGTCGGCCATCACGCCGCGCAGCGTGGTGACCTGCCCGGCCAGGTCGTTGAGCTTGGCGGTCTCGACATCGAGGCGTTCGTCGGTCACGACAATGCCCTTGTCCTGTTGCGCCTGCGAGAGCTTGGCCTGCGCCGACTCCATCTTCTGGCGGGCCAGGCGGGCGCGCTCTTCGAAGAAATCGGAGTACTGGCGGGCCGGGGCCGTCTTGAACTGCACGGTCGAGTCCATGTAGGCCTTGGCGTAGGCGTTGGCCAGCGCGGCCGAGAAGCCGGGGTCGGCCGACTCGTATTCGATCTCGATGACGTTCGATTCGCGGGCGGCGGCCACTTTGAGGTTCTTGCCGACCTTGTCGGCCAGCCAGGCTTCGAAGTCGCCTTCGGAGCGCGTGGCGTCGGCCCATTCTTCCCGCATGGCGGTGTTCTGAGCCAGGTTCATGGCCCGCACGACCTTGCGGGCCACGTGGCCACTTTCGATGATGTCGACCTGGGTGGCAAGGTAGGCCGCCGAGGGCATGACGCCAATGGTGGAGGTGCCCGCCACCGGGTCCATCTTCATGTCGACCATGACCACGGCCTTGGCCGTGTACTTCTTGGGCCACAGCAGGCTGCCCACCAGCGCGAGGATCACGACGGCCAGCAGGGTGGTCAGCGCGAGGATCCACCGGGCACGCAGGACCCGCAGAAAATCAGCAAAGCTCATGGTCAGGTAATGCAGGTAAAAACAAGGCCCGGCTGCACCGTGGTCGGCACAGCGCGGGCTGTTTCGAGCCTAAGGGGTGGCCGGGCTCACTTGAGTCCGGACAGACCCTTGTTCATGGCGGTGGCGTCCAGGCCGCCCGGGGCAGCAGAGGCGGGGGTTTCGGCAGGCGCCGGGGCCGAAGCGGCGGCGACGGCGCCGCTGGCCGGCTTCTCGGCGAACTTGCCGATGTAGTCGACCTTGGCCGCGGTGCGCAGGTTCTTGATCTCGTTCTTGACGAATTCGCGACGGCGCTCGGTGGTCAGGAACTGCTCGATGGCCGGCTTGGCCTGATCGAAAGTGACCGGCTGCAGGCGGCTGGCCACCACGAGCATGGCCTTGAAGCCGTCCGGCGCAGTGACGTAGAGCGCCTCACCGTCGTTGACCTCGGCGAGCTTGTCGACGATGGCCAGCGGCAGGCCTTCGGCGGCCTGTGTGACCTGGTTGGCGGTGAACTTGACGCCGCTGGCCTTCAGCACCTCGACGAATTCCTGCTGGCCCTTGGTGGCCTTGAGCTTGGTCATCAGGGGCTCGGCCACGTCCTTCGCGGCGGGTACGGTGAACTCCTGGATCGCGTAGACCTTGCGCTGGGCAAACAGGGCGGGCTTGGTGTCGAAGTACTTGCGCACGTCTTCCGCCGAGGGCGCGCCGACGGCCGCGGCCGCCGCCTTCTCAAGGTAGGTTCGGGCGAGGATGTTGCGGCGGGCCGCGTCCAGCATCTGCACGACCTGCGGGTCACGGTCGAGCTTCTGCTCTTCGGCCTTGGCCACGGCCAGTTGCTGGTCGATCAGGCCTTCCAGAACCTGGCGGCTGGCGGACTCGGCCTGCTCGGGCTTGAGGCCTTGCTGGCGCTCGAGCACCTGGTTGATCTGGTGGACGGTGATCTCGGTGTCATTGACACGGGCGGCCGCCTGGCTGGCCTTGCCTTCGGGCTTGTTCTTGTCGCCGCAGCCCGCGGCAAGCGTGGCGGCCACGACGACGGGCAGCAGGGCCATCAGGCGGATCGAGCGTGAACGGGCAAGGACGGACTGGCGGGTTTGCATGGTCTTGCTGAATGGTATGTCGGTTGTATGGGGTGCCGGCAGGGTGACCTGCACCCCTTGCTGACCGGTTGGCCGGCACGAAGTTCCCGTGAAGGAGGCGGCCCCCGCTCAAATGAGGGCCATCAGCCGGCTGGTCGACCCCGCTGCGCACCCAGGCGGCACCACAGCGCGCCGGGCAGTGCGCACAACAGGCCCGCCACCGCGCCGCTGAGGTGCACCCAGGGGACCACGGTTATATCCGAGCCGGGTGGCTGGACAAGGCGGTGGGCGACGGGGTTTTCCATGATGAGCTTGGCAACGATCCCCAGGAGCGCCACAGCGGCCAGAGCCTTGGGAAAACGGGGGTGATTGGCCGCCAGGCTG